>JAICLE010000014.1 GCA_025927545.1 Gemmatimonadales bacterium | reverse complement strand
CGGTGCCGCCCCCCGGGGGGGGGGGGGGGGGGGGGGGGGGGGGGGGCGCGGGGCGCCACTCCCCCCCCCCCCGCGCTGGGGGGGGCCGCCCCGCCGGTTGGCTCCCCCCCCCCCGCCCGCCCCCCCGACCGCCCGACCATCCCCGACCGAGTCAGCATCCTCCTGGTCGACGACCAGCCGGCCAACCTCCTGGCGCTCGAGGCGATGCTCCAGGGCCTGGGCCAGCATCTGGTGCAGGCCGGCTCGGGGCGCGAGGCGCTCAAATGGCTGCTGACGCACGAAGCCGCCGTCGTGCTGCTGGACGTCAAGATGCCGGACATGGACGGGTTCGAGACCGCCACGCTGATCCGGCAGCGCGACAAGTCGCGCCACACGCCCATCATCTTCCTCACCGCCGCCGACAAGAGCCACACCGAGGCGGTGCGGGGCTACGCCGTCGGCGCGGTGGACTACCTGGTCAAGCCGGTGGTGCCGGAGTTCGTCCGCTCGAAGGTGGCCGTGTTCGTCGAGCTGGCCAGGAAGAGCGAGCTGCTCCGCCGCCAGGCTCGGCTGCTGCAGGAGAGCGAGCAGGAAGCGCGGGGGCTGGCGGATGCCCGGGCGGAGCTGGTCCGGGACCTCGAGCACAAGAACCGCGAGCTCGAAAGCTTCAGCTACGCCGTCTCGCACGATCTCCGTGCACCGCTCCGCCGGATCGATAGCTTCAGCCGGGCCGTGCAGGAGAGCCAGGGCGAGCGGCTCGATCCGGACGGCCGCCGCTTTCTCGACCGGGTGCGCGAGGCCAGCCAGCAGATGTCCCGGCTCATCGACGACGTGCTCTACCTGTCCCGCGTCACGCGCACCGAGCTCCGGGAGCACGAGGTGGATCTGAGCGGCCTGGCCTCGCTGCTGCTCGAGCGGATGCGGGAGGCGGAGCCCGGCCGGGCGGTGGAGGCGCGCGTGCGTCCGGGCGTCACGGTCACGGGCGACGGGCAGCTTCTCCGGATCGCCCTCGAGAACCTGCTGGAGAACGCCTGGAAGTTCACCGGACGCGAGCCGGCGGCGCGGATCGAGTTCGGGATGACCAACGTGGCGGGCGAGCCGAGCTATTTCGTCCGCGATAACGGCGCGGGGTTCGACATGGCCTACGCCGATCGGCTGTTCGGCCCGTTCCAGCGGCTGCACCTCGCCAGCGAGTTCCCGGGCACCGGGATCGGGCTCGCGACCGTGCAGCGGATCATCCACCGCCACGGCGGCCGGGTGTGGGCGGAGGGAACGCCGGGCCAGGGCGCCACCTTCCACTTCACCCTCGGGCGGGTGCGGGCGTGATGGCGGGATTCCCGTGACGGGACTCCCGGACGACGTCCACCGCTTCCTCTACCAGTACATCGACTCCGTCGAGCAGTTGGAGGTCCTGCTGCTCACGCGCCGGTCGCCCGGCCGGAGCTGGTCGGCCGGCGACATGGCGCGCGAGCTGTACAGCCATCCCACCGCCATCGTCCAGCGCTTCGAGAGCCTGCTCGGACGCGGCCTCCTGCGCGAGAGCGCGCCCGGATGCTTCCAGTACGCGCCGCGCTCGGCCGAGCTGGACCGGGCGGTCGGCCGCGTGGCGGAGATGTACCGCGAGCGGCGGGTGGCGGTCATTTCGCTCATCGCTTCCAAGCCGATCGAGAACGTGAGGGCGTTCTCCGACGCGTTCCGGATCCGGAAGAAGAGGGAGGGGGAATGATCGCCGCCGCCGTCTACGTCCTGTGCGCGCTCACCAGCCTTGCCTGCGCGGTGCTGCTGCTTCGGGCGTACGCGCGGCGAGGGGTCCGGCTGCTCCTCTGGAGCGGGCTGGGCTTCGTGGGGCTCGCGCTGGGGAATGCGGTGCTGGTGGTGGATCTGCTGATCCTGCCGGCGCGCGACCTGTCGCTCTTCCGGAGCCTGCCGGTGCTGGCCGGCCTGGCAGTGCTCGTCTACGGCCTCGTCTGGGATACCCGATGAATCGCGCCGACCTGCTGCTCGGCCTCGTGTCGGGCGCCATCCTGATGGGCTACGGGGTGTGCGCGCTGTTCTTCCTGCGCTTCTGGCGCCAGACCCACGACCGGCTCTTCCTGGTGTTCGCGCTGGCGTTCGGGCTGCTGGGCCTACAGCGGCTGGCGCTCGTGCTGACGGAGCCGGTCGAAGAGTCGCGGACCGGGCTGTACGTGGTCCGTCTGGTCGCGTTCCTCCTCATTTTGGGCGCGATCGTGGACAAGAACCGCGGCGACCACGGCGGAAGCGGGCCTACTTCGACCGCTGCCTCCGCTCCCGCGCCTTGACGATCCCGCAGATCTCGCGAGGGTGCGGCTCGATCATGGGGCATTCGCGCGTGGCCTTGTGGACGACCATCTGCTCTACTGGTTGCTGCGTCATGGTGCCGAATCTCTCCCGGCGGGGGCGGGCCGCTTCTGGTAGCCCACCCCCGCGTGAACGTGCAGGGCGAAGTTGGGGACGGAGGCGTGTCCTCTCGCCACCGGCACGCGAACGTATGAAGCCGACACCCGGCCGTCGAGGCTGAGGAAAAGGCCGGACATGAGCGGGAAGCGGCGCGTCACGCTGCCCATCAAGTTGGCCCCCGAGAGAAAATACCCACCAAGGAACCCGCGTCCGGCCTCCAGCCGCTCGTCCCGCACCCGGGTCTTCGGAAACGTGATCACCGGACCCGCCCCCACGGCATAGGTGAGCTGGCCGCGGCGGAAGCCGCGGCTCAGCGTGAAGAGGTTCATCCCGTTGGTGATCCGGAACCGCTGAATCTCGGGCGGTGCGTTGGTCAGGTAGATCTTGTGGTGGGTGAAGTCGAGCAGCCAACCGCGGTTTCCCTTCCACAAGCCGATCCGGCCGGCATAGTACCAGGTGTCGAGGAAGGGACGGGTGGCCCAGTGGGCCGTGAAATCCAGGTCGGGCCGGCCCTCCTGGGTGATGGACAGCGGCGACGGCGCGCTGACGGACGAACCGAGAAAGGCCTGGAGCTCAAGCTGGGCCCAGGCGGTGGCGGGCCACCCCGCGAGACCGAGCAGGAGGAGGAAGACGCGAGCCACGACCCGGCCCTCAGGGGCGCGGAGGCGCCCGCCGGGCTTCCAGGTCGCGCTTGGCGCGCTCGGGCTCGATGCCGGCGTCGCTCAGCCGGCTCAGGTCGGGCGGGAGCCCCGGTGGCCGCGGCGAGGCACCCCGGAACTCGAAATGGTCGTCGCGCAGGAGCCGCTCCCCCGTGATGACGCCGGCGCGGGAGCGGTCGCCGTAGAGCAGGGTCACCACCCGGTTGATCAGCTCCTCGACCGGCTGCCAGGTGGCCGGCTCGATCTCGGGGTACAGGTAATCGAACTCGGGACGCAGCCGCGCCTCACGCCCGCGGGAACCACTCACAGGATGACTCCTCCGTTCACACGGTCCTCCCAGGGACGGTTGGCACCGGCGCGACGGGATGCTCGAGCGCCAGATCCACCAGTTGGGCCAACTGCTCGAGGTCGAAGGGCTTTTGCAGCACCGGCACCACGGTATCGCCCGTGCCCACCCGCGCGGCGCCCGCGGGGGTGAAGGCGGACATCAGGATGATCGGGATGTCGGGAAACTCGATTCCGATTCTCGTGGCGAGCTCCGTCCCGTTCATCAGGGGCATCACCACGTCGCTCAGGATGAGATCCACCACTCCGTTCCGCCGCCGGACCAGGTGCAGCGCTTCCGCGCCGTCATCCGCTTCGAGCACCGTGTGGCCGTCCTGACTCAGCCGGCGGCGAAGCAGCCCACGAACGCCTTCCTGATCGTCGACGACGAGGATGATGCCGGCGCGCAGCGGAGAGGACATGCCTGAAGGTACCCGCCCCGGCGGCGGTCGCAACTAGGGCGCCGGCTGCACCGTCACCGCCACCGCCGGGAAAGTGGTCTCGTCCGCGAGCGCATCATGCCCGAAGCCGACCTCCAGGGTGCCGGTCGCCGCCGCTGCCCCGGTGACGTCGAACTGGAAATGGTGATCGGCCACGGGCGACACCGTCGCGAGCGACGGCGGCGTAAAGGTGACGCGGGCAAAGTGCTCGCTCTCGACCGCATCGAGATTCTCGCCGGCGGCGTTGAGGAACTCGAGCCGCACGCGCACCGTCTGTCCCTCCGTGAGGGTGTAGGGCGCCGTGGCCGCCGTGCCATCGAGCAGGACGGTGTAGGACACGGGCGTGTGATCGTCCGCGGCCGGGGCCGTCTCGCTGTCGCCGCAGGCGACCAGGCCAAGGATCACCGTGGCAACGGCGGCGTGGTGCAGAATCCGGGGCAGGCGCATCATGTCGATCTCCAGGGAAAGAGGCTGGTGGCGCTCACGGCTGCTCGTCGAACCGGAGCGCCGCGCGCAGCGTGCGAGGCGCGCCGGGGTTGATGAATCCAGACGCCCGAATTTCGGGATACCTCGCGTCGAGCGTGTTCTGCAGCTCGAGGTCGAGCACCGCACCGAGCGGCGCAAGGCGCAGCGAGCTTCCCAGGTCGAGCACCGCGTACGATTGCGTCTCGATGCCCGCTTCGCCGATCGGGGTATACGGGCCGGAGAACCGGAGGGCAGCCTGGGCTGCTACCGTCCGGGTGAGCGCGGCCCGCACGCCCACGCGGCCGAGCCAGCGCGCCACGTTGGGCACTACCGAGCCGGGCTCCAGCGGCTCGATATGGAACGACGGCCGGAGCTCCGCGGCCGGCGCCAGGTCGAGCTCGGCCGTCTCGCCCTTCACGTGCGCGTCGTTGACGGTGCCGTCGGCCAGGAGGGTGATGCCATGGCCCAGCCGCACCGATGCGTCGGCATTGATGCCTTGGCGCGCGCTCCGGCCGGTGGCGAGCACCTCGCGGGTGATCGGATCCTGGATCCGCTCGTGCGACACGTCCATCCGGAAGAGCGCCACCTGGGCCGTGACGCCGCTGCCATCGTAGCGCGCGCCCACCTCCTTGCTCCACCCCCGCACCGGCTCGAGCGACGGGTCGCCGATCACGCCGGGTGCGCCGCGGAAGCCCTGGCTCAGCGACGAGAGCAGGGACCAGCCGTCTCCGAGGAGGAACCGGGCCCCGAGCTTGGGGCTGACGATCAGGTCGCTCGCGGTGCGCCAGCCACCGCCGGCCACCCGGTCGAGCGAGCGGTAGTGCACGCCGTCGGCGCGGGCGCCTAGATCGAGTGCCACGCGCGTGCCGACCAGAGTGCGCCAGCGGACGAATGCGCCGCCCCCGACGTAGCGGGCGTCGTAGCCGAGCTCCGGCAGAATCCGGTCGCGCGCTTCGGTACGGAACAGGTCGTAGCCCGCGAAGTCCGCGCGGCCGTCGAAGCCAGCGCTCAGGTCGCCGGTGCCGAGGGGCCGGCTCACCTGGACGCGGACACCGACCGCGTTGCGGCGGTCCTCCTCGTCGGTCTGGTTGAGCGCTCCGTCCTCCGGAATGGTGAGGAAGACGCTCGAGCGCACCCGCTGCAACCACGCGCTGGCCTCGATTCCGGTCTGGCCGGCGACGGTGGTGAACCGTCCGTGCGCGATCCCCCGCCACGCGGAGCCGCCGTCGGTCGGGTCCGTGGCCTGCGTCAGCGCGCCGGCGTTGTAGTCGGCCACCGACACGAAGCCGGGCGAATCCCAGTCGGAGCCGTAGAGCGTCAGCCCGCCCTCGAGCCGGCCGGAGCCGGCGCGGTGCCAGCCCCGCAGCGTCCCGTTCCCGAGCCACGAGGCAGAGTTGTCGCGCCACCCCTGCTGCCGGCGCCCGTCGCCAGTGACGAGGAAGCCCCCCTGGTCGGAGCGCGCGCCGGTCCGGAGCCAGCCGCCCGCGTCGCCGTAGCTCGAGCCGGAGACGCTGCCCGTGGTGCCCGCCGCGTCCGCCGCGGTGAACACCTCCACGACGCCCGCCATCGCGAAGTCACCGTACAGCGGGCTCGCCGGGCCGGTGATGACCCGGAACGAGCTGACGGCCGCGGGCGAGAGGATGCTCCAATCGGAGTAGCCCTCCACGTGGCCATGCACGGGGAGGTTGATCGGCACGCCGTCGATCACCAGCAGCACGTCGGACGAGTGGTCGGACGAGAAGCCGCGGATCACGGCGTCGGAGGCATAACCCGGTCCCTGACCTTGCTCGTGGACTTCGATCCCGCTGGTCCGCCGCAACAGATCGTACGCGTCGCTGGCGAACGTGCGGCGGAGCACGGCGGGAGGCACCGTGAGTGTGGTGACCGGCGGCGCCGCGGCGTGCGGGCGTTCGGCGGTGACCGTGATGGTCTGGAGTTGGGCCACGTGTCCCGTATCCGGGTGCGCGGTGGTCGTATCGCTGGCTTGTGCCTGCGCCGAGCCCGCCACGAAGGCGAGGACGGCGAGGACGCGTCCTGCACGCATCATCGTTGACTCCCCGTGAGCGGTCCGGTCCGGCTGGAACGCCCGGGCTATTGATCAGTTGATGCCGCCGGTGGAGTAGTGCCCGGCGGCGGCCGGATCAGACGATGTTGCGAGGAGGGGCGTGCGCGAAGGGCAGGGAGTGGGGCGGCCGCCGGTTGGAGACCGCGGCTGTCGCGGCCAGGCCCGCGTCGCGCGTGGCGGGCCCCGCGGCCACGGCACCGAGGGCCACCGGCGACTGGGGCGCCATGTCGGCGCAGCAGAGGTGGACCACGCAATGGGTGCCGCCGGAGGACTGGCTGCCCTGTCCCGGGTGCCCGTGCGTGGCGCCGTGATCATGACCCTGGGGGGGCGCGCACCCGGACATCCCGCTCCCCGCGACTCCGCCCAGGTAGAAGCAGGCGGCGACGACGGCGGAGACGAGCGAGCGAACCAGCGGCCTGAGCATGTCAGCCCGGGAAGGGGGAAGCCGGAATTTGGGGCGGATCGTCCGCGGGGCGCAATGGCGGCTGGCAGGGCAGCCGGCCAGGGGGTCAACTGGCTGACGGGCCTTCGCTCAGGTGGCCGTAATGGAGCCGCCCGCATTCCGGACAGAAGGTGTGGGTGATCCGGGCCTCGGAATGGTGGAGAATGTACGAGTCTACCCGCTCCCATCCGTCCGGGGTCCGGATCTTCTGGCAGAAGCCGCACATGGGCAGCAGGCCCTCGAGCGTGCGGATCGCCTGCGCCTGCTGCCGCATCTGCCAGATGAGCATGGCGAAGCCCGAGGAGAGGATACCGTCCACCACGGTGTCTTCCATGGTGAGCCACTTCGGCCACGGCCATCCCCACAGCATGACAATTCCGAGCCGGAGAAACGGCCAGATGACCGCGACGCCCAAGGCCGGCCAGCGCGATCGGCTGCTCCAGGCAGCGAGTCCGACGGGGATCAGATAGAAGAGAACGGCGGAATGGATGAACGGCCCGGTGGAGTAGTCGCCGATGACGATGAGCACCAGCAACCCCAGCCAGTGCCACGGGCGGATCGGCGTATTCTTCGAGCGGAGGGAGAACATGGGCTGAACTGAGAGTAGCCTGGTGCAGGGGGGCTGTCCACGGGCGGGCGTCAGTTCATCGCAGGTGCCGGTCGAAGAAGCTCGCGACCCGCCGAACTATCGTGGCGGCATCCGGATCGATGGGCGCCGTGGTGGAGACCAGGTCGTGGTCGGCGTGGGCCACGCGCAGCAGCGAGGACTCGACGCCGGCCGCGCGCAGGGTCGAGTCGAGCCGGACGGATTGGGCGGGCTGGACCAGCGCATCCTCCTCTCCTACGAGGAGAAAGAACGGGGCGTCGTCGTCCGTCACATGCCCGGCCGGACTGGCCTCGATCATCTCCGGTGAGTGGGGTTGCGGCCAGGTCAGGAACTCCCGGCTGTAGTCGTCATTCAGCTCGTCGGGATGGGTGAAATCCGTGATGGCGGACATCGTCATGACCGCCTGCACCCGGCTGGACACTCCCTGGAACCCGCCCGCGTCGTCGTAGCCGGCGCTCTCGTCCGCGGTGCCCAGCAGCGCCGCCAACTGGCCTCCCGCGCTTCCACCCCACACCCCGATCCGGCTCGGCGCCAGCCCGTAGCGTTCCGCCCTCGCTCGGAGGTGCCGAACGGCGCATTTCACGTCCTCGATCTGTGAGGGATACTTGTGGGCCGGCGCCAGCCGGTAGTCCAGGCTGACAACCAGATAGCCGCGGTCGAGCAGCGCCTGCTCGATCCGGGTAAACCAATCTCCCGTGGATCGCGAACCACTCACCCAGCCCCCGCCATGCATATGGATCGCCACCGGCAGCGGCCTGGGAGCGGAGTTGCGGGGCTCGTAGACGTCCATCAGGTCGGCCACGCCGCCGATCGTGCAGTAGGTTACGGCCGTCAGCGCTCCTTCCCCGAAGCTCACCACGAGCCGAGAGCTGCCGCTGTGCCCATCGGCGGTGGCCTTGATGGTCGCGGTGCCCAGGCCGCGCCCCGTCACGGTGCCGTCCGAGGCCACCGTGGCGACGGCACCGTCGCTGCTGCTCCATGCCACCGGCACCCCCGCCATCCGGTCGCCGTTGGCATCGCGGACGACGGCCGTGAGCTGGATCGTGCCGCCGATCGGGGCGGCCGTGTCGCCGGGGCTCACGGCCACCGTGGTGACCACCGGCGGAGCGGGCGCGACCGTCAGCGTCACCGCCTGGGCCAGCCGCACCCCGGCTACCTGCGCCGACACGGTCGCCACGCCGGCGCCGGCGGCGCGGAAGCCGCCCCTCGCCAGCCCCTCGTCGTCGGTCACCCCGGGCTGCGTCAGGGTCCCGCTGGTCCCGTCGGCGCTCAGGCGGACGGCCGCTCCCGGGACCGGGTTGCCGAAGGCATCCTTCGCGAGGACGCGGATGGCCGCGCTGTCGCCGGCGGCGAGCGCCGCGGGCTCCGCCGAGATCGCGGAGGCAGACGGATCCGCGGGCCCTGCAATGGCGGTGGCGCTGAAGGAAACCGGCTCGATTGCACCCACGCCGGCGGTCGCCGCCGCGGCTCCCGCCCGCTGGCCCAGCACCCAGCGGACCTCGGCACGGCCGTTCTCGTCCGTTTGCGGCTCGCGCGGGACGAAGCTCCCGCTTTGGTCGGACGCCGCGAAGGTCACCACGGCACCCGGGACCGGCCGACCGGCAGAGTCAGCGACGTGAACGATCAGGTGAACGGGGAGCGTGTCGCCCACCGCGCCGGTTTGCCCGGCGCCTGAGACGAGCTCGAGCGCGGCGGGAGGCCCGCTATCGCTGCCGGGCCCCAAGTCGGGGGTATGGCCACACGCGGCCAGCACCAGTGCCGGCAGAATGCGGGGGACGCACCACAGCCGATGTCCGAGTGCCACAGGGTTTCTCCGGGCGCGGGCGAGCTGGGGTCGGTGGATGATGCTATGGGTCCTGCAATGGTACAGCGGTCTGGCCGGCGGTGCAGGGGGCGAGCCAGGGCAGCGGAATCAGAGCCGATTGTGACGCGCGCCCTGTCGTCGGCGGTTTCGCGGCGGTAGCATAACAATGGTACGTCCATCCAGCCGTCAACTCGAGTCGTCCCATGCACCTGCTCCGCCGACCGGTCTCGCCGCTTCCGCTCCTCACCGGGCTCATGGCGCTCGGGTGCGGGGGCGGCGACCTGGTTCTCCCCTCCGACGGCGGACCCGCGACAGTCGAGATCGTGCAGGGCGATGGTCAGGCCGCTCGCGCCGGCTCGCCGCTCGCCGACTCACTGGTAGTACGGCTGGCCGACCAGGGAGGGAACGGTGTTCGCGGTCGGACGGTCAGTTGGATCGTATCTTCCGGCGGCGGGAGTGTTACGCCCGGCGCCGTCACCACCGATACCGATGGACTCGCCGCCGCCCAGTGGATCCTCGGCGAGTCGCCCGGTCCGAACACGCTCAACGCGTTCGTGTCGGGCGTGGGCCAGGTGACGTTCACGGCGATGGCGAGCGGCGGCGGGGGCGGCGGGGGCGGCGAAGCCAGCACGCTCGAGCTGATCGAGGGGGACGATCAGAGCGCGCCCGCGGGGAAGCGCGTTCCGGTCCAGCCGGCCGTTCGGGTGATCGACGCGACGGGCGGGCCGGTTGCCGGCTACGACGTGACGTTCGCGGTGACCGGCGGCGGCGGCACGGTCGGGCACGCCGTGGAGACCACCAACGGCGACGGAATCGCGCGGACCGACTGGACCCTGGGCCCGACCCCCGGCACCAATACACTCGAGGCCCAGGCCGGCTCGCTCCAGGGGAGTCCGGTGGTCTTCACCGCGGAGGCGACCTCGTCCGGTGGAGGCGTGGACCACTTCGTCTTCCAGGTGCAGCCGCACGACGTCCGACGGAACGAGCGGTTTACGGTGCAGGTGGCGATGCTGGACGCCGGCGGAGCGGTCGTCCCCCTCAACGGGATCGTGGTCTATCTGGGGCTGTTCCAGGAGGGCAGCGATGCTCCGTCCAACGGGCTGCTGGTGGGCGAGCGGTTCCAGCCGAGCCAGGGCGGGGTGGCGGGGTTCGATCTGGCGGTCACGAAGAAGGGGCATTACCGGTTCCGGGTCCTGACCGATGACCTGCCCAGCCTCGGACCGCATGGGCCGGAGCCGTACGTCTTCAGCAGCGCGTTCGACGTTGATTGAGCATCCGCCGGCGCACGTCCTTCGGGGCGGCAGTGAGATGGCGTCGCTCATGCGGGACTTCGACTGGAGCTCGACGCCCCTGGGCCCGGTCAGCCAGTGGCCGCAGAGCCTCCGCACGGCCGTCGGCGTGCTGCTCAGCACGCTCCACCCGATGTTCATCTGGTGGGGCCCCGACCTCATTCAGTTCTATAACGATGCCTACCGCCGCAGCCTCGGCCCCGACCGGCACCCCAGCGCGCTCGGGCGCGGCGGGCGCGAGTGCTGGGCGGAGATCTGGCCCACGATCGGCCCCGAGATCGAAGCCATCATGGCCGGCGGAGAGGCCACGTGGCACGAGGATCACCTGGTCCCGATCACGCGAGGCGACCGGGTCCAGGATGTGTACTGGAGCTACAGCTACAGTCCGATCCTGGACGACGAGGGGGAAGTCGGCGGGGTGCTGGTGACGGTCCAGGAGACCACCAGGCGCGTTCTGACGGAGCGCCGCGCTCGCCTGCTCCAGCAACTGGCGACGCGCGAGTTCGAGGCGGACTCGGAAAGCGAGGCGATCACGGTCGCCATCGCGGTCCTCGACCGTCACCCCGAGGACGTGGCCTTCGCGCTGGTCTACGTTCGCGGAGAGGACGCGGGCGTGCTCCGCCTGGCCGATGCCGCCGATCCCACGCTCGATCCCTCCGCGGACGGATTCCGGCCCGCCGCGGCAGAGGCCATGCGCGAGCGGAAGGCCGTGCGCGTCAGCCCCCTGCCGGCCGCCTTGGGCGAGATCCGCCACCGGCTCTCGTCCGAGCCGGTGCGGGAGGCGCTGGTGGTGCCGCTCCTCGGCGGTGTGGGCAGCGCAGGGGTGAGGGGAGTGCTGGTCGCCGGGATGAACCCGCGGCTCGTGGCCGACGAGGACTGCCGCACCTTTTTCGGCCAGGTGGCCCGGGAGATCACCCTGGCCATGGACAGAGCTCAGGCGGTCGAGCTCGAGCGGCGCGCGTGGCGGGCGGCGGAACAGGCCGCCGCGGAGCGCGACGCGGAGCGGCAGCAACTGGCCCGGGTATTCCAGCTCTCGCCCACGTTTCTGGCGGTGCTCCGCGGACCGGATCTGGTCTTCGAGCTGTCCAACACGGCCTACCAGCAGCTCATCGGCTACCGTGACGTGGTGGGCAAGCCTGCCCGCGAGGCGCTGCCGGAGGTGGAAGGCCAGGGGTTCTTCGAGCTCCTCGAGCGCGTGTTGCGCACGGGCGAGCCGTTCGTCGGCAACGAGCTGCCGCTGCAGATGGCGCGGCAGCCCGGCGCGGCCCTCGAGACCCGGTTCGTCAACTTCGTCTACCAGCCGATGCGCGGGCCGAACGGCGCCGTGACCGGCATCCTGGCGTCCGGAACCGATGTCACCGACCTGGTCCAGGCGCGCGAAGCTGCCGAGCGCCTGGCGCGTGAGCGCGACATCGAGCGGCGGCAGCTCCTGACCGTGCTGGAACAGTCGCCGCTCGCCATCGTCCTTGCCGACGCGCCGTCCGGTCGCGTGACCTTCACCAACGCCCGGGTGTGGGAGATTTTCGGAGCCGCGCCCACGGCCCGGAGCGTGGAATCGTATAGTGATGAATGGCGGGGGCGGCACCCGGACGGGCGGCCGATCGCTGCCGAGGAGTGGCCGCTATCTCGCGCGCTCCTGCACGGAGAAGTGGTCGCCAACGAGACCGTGCTGGTCGAGGGTGCCGGCGGCCGGCGCGCCGAGATCGTCATCAACGCGGCCCCGGTGCGGGACGCCGAGGGAAAGATCATCGCCGGCGTGGCGATGTTCTGGGACGTCACGGCCGAACGGCGGACCGAGCGCCAGTTGCGGGACGCGGAGCGCCTGCAGTCGGTGGGCACGCTGGCCGGCGGCGTTGCGCACGAGGTGAACAACCAGATGACGACGGTGCTGGGGTTCGGCGAGTTCATCCTCCGCGCCCTGGGTCCGGACCATCCGCAGGCAGCGGACCTCCGCGTGCTGCTCACGGCCGCGGACCGGACGGCGCGCATCACCCACCAGCTCCTGACCTTTTCGCGGAAGCAGGTGACCCAGCCGCAGGTCGTCGATCTGCGCGCGCTCATTCATGGCCTCAGGCCCGTACTGCAGCAACTGCTGGGAAGCGACAAGCAGTTGGAGATCACCGGCGCCGGGCAGACGCGCACCGTGACGGTGGATCCGACCCAGGTGGAGCAGGTGATGATCAATCTGGTCGCGAACGCCCGCGATGCGACCGAGACCGGCGAGCGGGTGACGATCGACGTGCGGAATGTCGATCTCACCGCCGCCGACGCCCAGCACCACACCTTTCCGATTGTGCCCGGCGCCCACGTCCAGCTCACCGTGTCGGACACCGGCCACGGCATGGATGCGAGCACGCTCGCGCATGTGTTCGAGCCGTTCTTCACGACCAAGCGGCTCGGCGAAGGGACCGGCCTCGGCCTCTCGATGGTGTACGGCATCGTCAAGCGGCACGGCGGCTACATCTGGGCGGAGAGTCTCCCCGGCCGGGGCACCACCATGAAGATCTGCTGGCCGGCAACCCCCGATCTCCCCGGCCGAACTCCGGTGGATGCTCCGGCGCTCCCGGACCCGCGCCGGGCGGCGCGGGGTGCCGCGATCACCCGGGTGCTGGTCGTCGAGGACGAGCCGGGCGTCCGCGGGCTGGCGCTCCGGATCCTCCAGGAAGCGGGCTACGAGGTCACCGCGGCCGAAGATGGCCAGGCCGCTCTCCGGGCGCTCGACGCGGAGTCGCCCGCGCCGGATCTCGTCCTCACCGACCTGCTGATGCCCCGGATGAACGGCCGCCAGCTGGCCGAGGCGCTGGAGGTCAGGTACCCCGGGCTGCCCGTGATCTACATGTCCGGCGACACGGGCGAGAACATCGTGCCTCGGCGCCTGGTGCCGGACGGCGCTCCATTCCTGCGCAAGCCGTTCACTCCCGCCCAGCTTCTGAAGATCGTCTCCACCGCTCATTCGCGCTCGTAGCTGCCGATGTCGCACGCCGCGCCCTGCGGCCGGTCCACCCCGCGCTGGTCGGCTGCCGGGCAGTCCGGGCCCGACGCGGCGTCGATCGCGGGGCTCCCCGCCTCCAGCGCGCGCGTGGCCGTCGGGCCGCCGTTGTCGGCGAGCGGGCCAAGCCGGGGATCGATGGGCGACGTGTAGGGACTCACGTTGCCGACCTGGTTGCCGTTGCTGTTCGTGAGACCGCTACCGGTGCCGTCGCCGATCAGGCTGAAGCTCGCTTCCACGCCGCCGGTCACGTCGGGTCCGGCTGGCGCGGTGTTCTGCGCCACGAGGCTGTTCACCAGTGAGACGAGGTTCGAGCTTTCCAGGGCCTGCGCTTCCTCGTCGATCCCGCCGCCCGTAGCCCGAGCCGAATTGGACGCGATGGTGCTGTTGATGACGGTGACGAACGCTCCACCCAGCCGGTCCGAGTTCCGGATCCCGCCGCCCGAGCCGGCGGAGTTTCCCGAGACCGTGCTGTTGGTCAGCGTCACTCTTGCGGACAGACGACCGAAGGGGTCGCCCACCGTGTTGTATACGCCGCCGCCCAGGCCGGTGGCGGCGTTGTTCGAGATCGTGCTGTTCGCGATCGTGTACCTGCCGCCGGCCGAGTTGGCGATGCCGCCCCCGTCGCCGGCCGAGTTCCGCGAGACCGTGCTGTTCGTGAGCGCGATCGTGCCCTGGTGGAGTGCAATACCGCCGCCCGAGTTGCCCAGGATTCTGACCTTCTCCAGAGTGGCACGGCCCCAGTCCACGATGATGCCTCTCCCCGAGTTGTAGGACACGGCCGTGTTCGTGATCGCGAGCGCGCCGCCACCGCTCGCGATGCCGCTGCCTGAATTGCGCACGATCGAGCTGTTCGTGGCCGTGAGCGTCATGCCGTGGTTGTCGATGCCGCCGCCGCTGCCGGTCGCGGAATTGTTCGCGATCGTGGTGTGCTCGAGGGTGAGCGGGCCGTGGTTGTCGATGCCGCCCCCGTGCTGGCTGGACGCATTACCCGCGATCGTGCAGTTCCTGAGCGTGAGCGTGCCGAAGTTCACGATGCCGCCACCCACGCGGTCGGTCTTGCCGTTGCGGAGCGTGAGGTCGGCGAGGGTGACCGTCGCGCCCGACTCGATGGTGAGGATCCGGAACTGCGGGTCCGTGGCGCGCCGGCGGATAGTGATGCCCGCGCCCGGCCCCGCGACCGTGAGTGATTTCCGGATCACGAGCGTCCCGCCCCCCGCCTCGGGGCTGGCCAGCGTGACCGCGCCGGTGAGGCCCGCCGCGAAGCTGATGTCGGTGCTCCCCGGGTCGGCAAGCGCCTCGCGCAGGGTGCATTGGGCGGCGTTGCAGATGCCGTCGCCCGGATCGGCCAGGCTGTTGACCGTCCGGTGACCCGCGGTGGCCGCAGCGGCGAGCGACGGAGCCCCGGCCTCGGCGGTCGTCGGGGCGGGCTCCGTGGCGTCACGGCAGGCCAGGGAAGTGGCCAGGAGGGAGGGGATGAGGAAACCGGCGAGCCGGCGCATCCGGCAGGCGGTGGACGACCGGGCACTCGGCCGTGGCGTGGTGTTGCCAATGTGGGCCATCGGATCCTCCCGAGTGAGCGAGCGCAATTGCTCGGCGGGAAACGGGGAGCGTATCAGGGATCAGCGGATCAATGGTCTCTTCCCGGCGTCAAGTGGAGGTCAAGCAGGGGAGCGCCGCCACTCGCGGATGGCCCGGGTGTGGAGCGGGTAGTGGCCGTAGGTATCGAGGCGGAGCCGGCGGCGGAAGCGCGTCTCCCGGGCGTAGAGCTCCTCGGGCGCGGCGCGGACGTACGCGACCAATCGGGCGTGCACGTCGTCGTGCTGCCGGCGCACTTCCGTCAGCGAGAGGTGGCGCCGCTCCTCGGTCATCAGGGAGTTGAAGGCGTCGATGCCGCCGTACAGCACGGAATAACGGCGCGGCCTGCCGCCCTGGCGCACCAGCGGCAGGTGCTTGAGGGCTTCCTCCTCCCACCAGGTCACGTGCGCGATGATGTCGCGCACGGACCACTGGCCCTGGACGCCGGGCCTCAGCAGCTCCCCGTCCGGCAGGCCCGCATACGACGCCTCGAAGTCCGTCCACGCCCGCTCGAGCCGATCGAGCACCTGATTGGTATTCATGGACCCGTGGTGCTCCCAGAGCGCATGCTCAGTCGCCTCCTATGTCGCATCATGGAAGATGATGCCCATCGTGTGACGGTGGCCGGAGCGCACCCGGCTTACCCCGTGCCGCAGCTTCACCCGATAGTGCCCGCGCCGACCGGGGACCGGCCGGTGATGTACCGCGAAGATCGCGGCGTCTCCCCGGCGGAGCGGCACGACCTCCGCTCGGGATTGCATGCGCGGCCGCTGCTCGGTCAGCACGAACTCGCCGCCCTCGAAGTCCTCTCCAGGCTGCGAGAGGAGGAAGACCACCTGAAAGGGAAAGACGTGCGCGCCGTAAAGGTCCTGGTGCAAGGCGTTGAAGTCGCCCTCGCCGTACTGGAGCAGGAGCGGCGTCGGGCGGCGCTGTCCGGCGGCGTGGCAGCGCGCGAGGAAATCTGTGTGCGTGGCCGGGTAGCGGACGTCGATGCCCATGGTGTCGTTCCAGCGGTCGGCGAGCGGCGCGAGCCGCGGATAAATCGCGGTGCGCAGCGCCTCGATCAGCTCGGGCAGGGGATAGGCGAAGTACTTGTATTCTCCCCGGCCGAAGCCGTGCCGGGCCATGACGACATGGCTTCGAAAGCGGCCGCCGTCGTGGTACAGGGCCGCGAGGGCGCGGCACTCGCCGGGGGTGAGGAGGTGCTCGATCATCGCCCAGCCGTGCGCGTCGAGTTCGGCGTGGATGTGCCTCCAGTCGCGGGCCTCGGTGCGCGCCTCGATGGGCGCGCCGGCCCGAACCTTCGACTCACGCTCCAGCGTGGTACTCATGCGGCAGCTCCTTCCTCGAGGCGGTCCGGCAGCTCAGCCTGGCCCGCTCAAAATAGGAGGTGGTACTCCGCTCGGGCTCGCCGTTTCCGGCCAACGAATGCCGGTCTCACGTGTCCGAAAACGGCTAGTATTTCCGGCTGCCGCCGCTAGATTCGGCCCATGCCGACCGATGCCGCGCTGTACAGCGCATACGCCTCCCGCGACCCCCGCTTCGACGGGGTCTTCTTCATCGGGGTCACCTCGACCGGCATCTACTGCCGTCCGGTCTGCACGGCGAGGACGCCGAAGGCCGCGAACTGCCGGTTCTTCAGCAGCGCCGAGTCGGCAGAGAAGGCCCGCTTCCGGCCGTGCCTGCGGTGCCGGCCGGAGCTGGCACCCGGCAACGCGCCGGTGGACGACGCGCACCGCATCGCCGGTCTGATCGTACAGCGGATCGATGAAGGCATGCTCGACAACGGCGTGGGACTGGAGCAGGTGGCGGCGGAGTTCGGCTGGAGCTCCCGCCAGATCCGCCGGATCCTGCAGCAGGAGCTCGGCGTCTCCCCGATCGAACTGCTTCAGACGCGCCGGCTCCTGCTCGCCAAGCAACTGCTGACCGAGACCGCGCTGCCGGTGACGGAGATCGCGTTCGCCAGCGGCTTCGCGAGCCTCCGCCGCTTCAACGACGCCTTCGGCTGCCGCTACGGGATGCCGCCCGGTCGGTTCCGGAAGGCCGCGGACCGATCGTCGGTCGGGCCGGTCTCGCCGGGGACGCTCACACTCCAGCTGGGCTATCGGCCGCCGTTCGACTGGGCGGGGATGCTCCGGTTCCTCCACGCCCGCGCGCTCCAGGGTGTCGAGCGGATCGAGGGGGACGCCTACCTGCGCACTGTCGCGCTTGGCGGCCGGACCGGATGGCTGCAGGTTCGCGACGCGCCCGAGCGACGCGCCCTCCTGGTCGAGCTCACCCATTCGCTCACGCCGGTGCTCCCGGCGCTGCTGGGCCGGCTGCGGCAGATGTTCGACCTGACCGCGCGGCCCGACGTGATCGCCGAGCAGCTCGCACAGGACCCGCTTCTCGCCGCCGGGGTCAGGCGGAATCCGGGGCTGCGAGTGCCCGGCGCGTTCGACGGCTTCGAGCTGGCGGTGCGCGCCATCCTGGGCCAGCAGATCACCGTGCGGGCAGCCACGACGCTGGCGGGCCGGCTGATGGACGCATTCGGCGCGCCGGTCGAAACGCCGCACGGGGGCCTCACTCGCCTCTCCCCCACCCCGGAGCGGCTCGCGGCGGCGGCCGTGGACGAGCTAGCCGGGCTCGGGATCGTACAGACCCGGGCGCGCGGCATCCTTGCCCTGGCGGAGGCAGTGGCCGCCGGCCGGTTGCGGCTCGGGGCCGGCGCCCCGCCGGAGGCTACGATCGAGCAACTCGTCACCCTGCCCGGTATCGGCAGGTGGACGGCGCACTACATCGCCATGCGGGCGCTCCGCTGGCCCGACGCGTTTCCGAAGGAAGACATCGTTCTCCGCACCAGGCTCGGGCGCGTGAGCCCGGCGCGGGCGGAGGCGATGTCGCAGGCCTGGCGGCCGTGGCGGAGCTACGCCACGCTCCATCTATGGCAGGACGCGGCACAGCTCGCTCGCGCCGGCTGAGCAGGAGATCGCGAATGCGCGCCACCCATACGGTCACCGATTCGCCGCTCGGCCGGCTCACGCTCGTCGCCCACGACGGCGTCCTGGCGGGCCTCTACTTCGCCGAGCACACGCGCCGGCCCGACCCGGGCACGTTCGGCCCGCCCGCGCGCAAGGGCTTCGAAGCCGCCCTCGAGCAGCTCGACGAATACTTCCGCGGCGAGCGCACCCGGTTCGAGCTGCCGCTCGCTCCGGCAGGCACCGCGTTCCAGCAGCGGGTCTGGGCGCTCCTGCGGCGGATTCCCTACGGCCAGACGCGCACCTATGGGCAACTGGCCATGGCCCTGGGCGAGCGCGGGCTTGCCCGCGAAGTGGGCGCGGCGAACGGGCGGAATCCGCTCAGCGTGATCGTGCCATGTCACCGGGTGATCGGCGCGGACGGCGGGCTGGTCGGTTACGCCGGGGGTCTGGAGCGGAAGCGGTACCTGCTCGATCTTGAGGGAGCCGCGGCGGGGGAACAGATGCTGCTGGGAGGTCTCGGCTGAATCGTTTCCATGATGTGCACCGGACACGCTCAGTTCCTTGGAGGGCTGGATGAGACCTACTGCCCGCGTCCGGCACAATCGGGGGCTCCAGACTGCCGCTAAGCTTTGCCGCCAATATCTGAAATGGTTCGGGAACGCGAGCTACAAGCCCACGAGGAACGAAGAACGCTGGGTGCTCGAGACGCTCCGGGGCCAATCGATCAAAATGGTGATTGATGTGGGAGCGAACGCCGGCAAGTGGTCACTCATGGCGGCGGAGTTGTTCTCCGAGGCGACGCTCTACGCTCTGGAAGTGGTGCCGGATACGGCCGCGATGCTTCGGGCCAATGCGGCACGGCAGCCTCGCATCAAGTGCTTCAACCTCGGGCTTGCCGCGCACTCGGGCACGATGTCGCTTCGCTGCCATGCCGCGGCCAGCACCCATGCAACATTCACTGAGTATCCACACAGTTGGACCGGGGAGCGGATCGAGTGCCCTGTACTCCGGGGAGATGAATTTCTCGCCCGTGAGGGCATCGGTGCAGTCGATTTCCTGAAGCTCGATGTGGAGGGTGCCGAGCACCTCGTTCTTGAGGGCCTGGCTGACCTCCTGCGCGAGCAGCGCGCGCGTTTCGTACAGTTCGAGTACGGCCGGGTCAACATCCTTACGCATTTCCTGCTTCGAGATTTCTACGAGCTCTTCGGATCGCACGGCTATCTCGTAGGGAAGATCTATCCGGATTATGTCGATTTCCGGGAGTACGAGCTGAGCGATGAGGACTTCCTCGGGCCGAACTATCTCGCTTGCCGACCCGGGGACCCGGCATTGAGCCGTCTGCGCGGCCGGCATGCCACGGCCGGAGGCCGCCCCCACACTTGAGACCCGCTGGCGGCGGCGGTGGCGAGCTCGTCTCCGGCCAGGGCAGCACCCGCGTCGAGAGGTGCGTCGGATAGCGTCTCGGGTATCTCCCGTGAACAACGTCAGACGGTTGAGCGGCCCTGGCGCCTTGTGGGAAGGGGACTTACCCTTGTCACGATGAGTGCCCTCCGCCTGGCAGGCTTGCTCCGGTCACAGGCGCGACGCGCTACGGCCATCTTCCTGACGGTCGTGCAGCTCGTGACGGTGCTGGCGTCGTTGACCGAGCCACCGGCGGTGGCAGGCGGTCGGCTGCCTGGCGCTCCGGGTGCGAACCACGCTCGGCAGAGCGTTCTGCCGTCGGATGCGGGCCACCCAGGCGCCAAGCACGACGAGGCGACCTGTCCCGCATGCATCGCGCGCTCGCTGCATGCCCGGCTCGAGGCCCGGACCCCCCTGCAGATCACGGTGACGGAGCAGCACACGCCGTCACCCGCCGCGCCAGCGTCTTTCCCGCGTATTCAGCAGACCTTCAGCAACTACTCCCGCGCCCCTCCTGTCGTAGGCTGAGCCCCAAGTCCTGACTGAGATCGAG
The DNA here is from genome assembly GCA_025927545.1 of Gemmatimonadales bacterium. Taxonomy (GTDB): domain Bacteria; phylum Gemmatimonadota; class Gemmatimonadetes; order Gemmatimonadales; family GWC2-71-9; genus CAVVWJ01. Next base: position 29,624 of record JAICLE010000014.1, on the reverse strand, counting down.
TCGAGCCCGCTTCGGGGTCGGCTCCCGTCACCATCATAGGCCTGGCATGCGACACCTCCTGTGGGTGTACGCGCTGGCGTTCTCCGCCAGCGCGGCATCCGGACAACAGCCCGACACCATCGTGCGCCAGCCGGCACTGGACGGGATCCATGCGCCCGACTCGCTCGATCTCGCGCTCCGGCCCGATTGTCTCGAGCAGGCTACCGATACCGTGCAGTCACGTACGGCTCCCCCGGGTGCCGTCGCCGACTCACTCTGTCTGACACGCAGGCAGGCCGTCGCCGAGGCCTTGGCCCACAACCCGTTGCTCCAGGTGGCGGCCGAGCAGGTCGCCCAGGCGCACGCCAGAAAGGTGCAGGGCACGGCGATCCCCGATCCGGCCTTCAGTGCGGTGTTCGACCAGTCGCCCGGCCTGTTCGGTGCCGGCGGCGGCACCGAGCGGAGCGTGAGCGCGAGTCTGACGATCCCGTTCCTGGACAAGTTCCGACTGCAAGGGCGGGTAGGGACGGCGGATGTCCGCTCGGCCACATTCTCGGCGGCGCTGACCCGGCAGCTCATCGTCTCGCAGACCTCGCAGACCTACGACTCACTCCTGGCCGCCCTTCGTCGCGCGCGAGACCTGGGCGAGGCCAAGGCCCTCGCCCAGGATTTCGTGCGACGGGCGCAGGCCAGGTACAACGCCGGAACGACCCCGAAGCTCGACCTGGTCCGGGCGCAGGTGGAGCTGGCGCAGGCCGAGAACCAGCTCATCGCGAACGCGCGCGACCTCGCGAACGCGCGGGCCGCCCTGAACCGGCTCGTGGGTCGGCCACTCGGGGCGCCGATCGCGGCCGCCGATTCCCTGGCCGTGCCGCCGGGGCTGCCCGATCTCGACAGCCTGGAGGTTGCCGCCCTCGCGGCGCGGCCCGAGCTGGGCGACCTCAGGAGCCAGCAGGAGGGCGCACGCGCGGCCACGGGGCTTGCGCGCGAGTACTGGCTTCCCGACCTGACCATCGGCATCAGTCGCGACTATGCCGACCCGGGACCGGGCGTCCTCTTCACCGGCGTCTCGCTCCCCATCCCGCTCCTCTTCTGGCAGCACTCGCGCGGTGAGATCGGTGAGGCGCGGCACCGCGAGCTCGAGCTCGCCGCCGCCGTTCGTGATCTCCAGGGGCAAGTCGGACAGGACGTGCGGGCGGCCTACGCGGCCGCGGCCGCCGCGCTCCGTCAGGCGGTCTACCTCCGGGACGAGCTCCTGCCGCTCGCGCGACGAGCGTACCGGATCGCTTCCGTCAGCTACGGGCTGGGCGGGTCATCCGCGTTGGAACTCATCGACGCGCGGCGGAACCTGCTCGATGCGGAGAGTCAGTACACCGATGCCCTGGCCGCCGCCAACAGCACTCGGGCGGACCTTCAACGCGCCGCGGCGACCCCGCTCGACGCGTTCGAGACCGGAGATCGCCATGACCGATAGATCCGCCCTCGGCTCGACCATCGTCTCCGCGGCAGTGGCCGTCGCAATCGCCGGCTGTTCCCGCGGGGCCGAGCCCCGCGACCACGCCCCGACCTCGGCGGTCGAGGCCGGCACCGTCGAGCTCGACACGGCCCAGCGCGCGCGGATTCGGGCGGAGCGGGTGGTGCCCCGCGTCTACAACGCCCTCATCAACACGAACGGGACCGTCGCTTTCAACGGCGACCGATCCACCCAGGTGATCGCCCCCATCTCGGGCCCGGTCTCGCGTATCCTCGTCGCCCCGGGGGCGCGGGTGGAGCGCGGGCAGCCGCTTGCGACCGTCTCCTCTCCCGACTTCGCCGAGGCGGTGGCCTCGTATCGGAAGGCCGATGGGGCGTGGCGCAACGCGGAGCGGATCGCCACGCTGGACGAGCAGCTCTTCGCGAACGATGCGCTCGCCCGGAGCGATCTCGACCAGGCTCGGACGGATCTGGCCGCGGCTACGGCCGATCGGGAAGCGGCGCGTTCGCAGCTGCGGTCACTCGGTCTGGACGAGACCGCGATCGCCGCGATCCGCGACGACACGCCGATCCCGGCCACGCAGGCCGCCGTCCGCGCTCCGATCAGTGGGACCCTGGTCGAAAAGCTGATCACCCCGGGGCAGCTCCTGCAGGCCGGTACTACGCCGTGCTTCACCATCGCGGATCTCTCGACCGTGTGGGTCATGGCCAATGTGTTCGAGAGTGACGTGGGTGCGGTGCAGCGCGGGGAGGCGGCGTTCATCACGACCGACGCATCGCCCGACACGCTCGTCGGCCGAGTGGACTACGTGGCCGACCTGGTGGACCCTGCCACCAAGGCGACTGCCGTGCGGGTCGTGGTGCCGAACCGGACACGGCTTCTCAGGAGGGACATGCTGGTCCGCGTGGCCATTCGCGCCTCGCGGCCTCGAACCGGGATCACGATTCCGGTGGCCGCCGTGCTGCGGGACGACGAGAACCTGCCGTTCGTGTATGTGGCGGTGACCGGTGGCACGTTCGACCGCAGGCGGGTGGATCTGGGCGGACGGGTCGGTGACCGGTACGAGGTCGCGTCGGGGCTCAAGGCGGGCGAGTCGGTCGTCACCGACGGCGCACTCTTCCTCAATGGGGCATCGACCCAGTGAGCACCGGACCCGCCGTGCGGGACGATCAGGCTTCCACGCGTCGTTCCGTCATTCACCGCATCGTGGCCGCGGCCCTGGGGCAGCCGGCGATCGTTCTCGCGGGCTCGGCCATCATGGCGGCGGTGGGCATCTGGTCCTTCTCGCGGCTTCCGGTCGACGCGTATCCGGACATCGCGCCGCCGATGGTCGAGATCGTGGCCCAGTGGCCAGGGCACGCCGCCGAAGAGGTCGAGCGCCTGATCACGGTACCCGTCGAAACCGAGATGAACGGCCTGCCCAATCTCGACGTGGTCCGTTCGATCTCGCTGTACGGGCTCTCGGACGTCCGCCTGGTTTTCAAGGACGGGACCGACAACTATTTCGCGCGCGAGCGCGTGTTCGAGCGGTTGCGCGATGTCGACGTGCCGGATGGGGTCGCTCCGGACGTCGCTCCCCTGTTCTCCCCCTCGGGGCTGGTGTACCGCTACGTCCTGGACAGCCCCGACCGCTCCCCGATGGAGCTCAAGACGATCCAGGATTGGGTGCTCTCGAAGGCCTACAAGGCAGTGCCCGGCGTCGCCGATCTGTCGGGCTTCGGCGGCCAGACGATGCAGTACCATGTCATCCTCGACCCCACCAAGCTCGCCGGAGCCGGCCTTTCGGTCCCGGCGGTCGCCGAGGCGCTGGGCGCCAATAACGGGAACGCCGGCGGCGGCTTCTACTCCGAGGGCGGCCAGTTCTACTACGTGCGCGGTCTGGGGCGCCTGCGTGCGCCGGAGGACATCGGGGAGGTCGTACTCGCGGTCAAGAATGGCACTCCGATTCTCGTCCGCGACGTCGGCCGGGTGGTCATCGGCTACGCGCCTCGCCTGGGGCAGTTCGGGTTCAACGACCGGCAGGACGCCGTCGAGGGCGTCGTGCTGATGCGGACCGGCGAGCAGGCGCAGACCGTGCTGCAGAAGGTGAGGGCCAAGACCGAGGAGCTGAACCGCTCCGTGTTGCCGAAGGACGTGCGCATCGTGCCGTTCTATGACCGGAGCGACCTGATCCGGCTGACCACCCGGACCGTCGAAGACAACCTGCTCCGGGGCATCCTCCTGGTGATCGTCGTCCTGGTCTTCTTCCTGTTCGACATTCGCTCGGGGTTGATCGTCGCCGTGACGGTCCCGCTGTCGCTGCTCTTCGCCTTCATCTGTCTCGACCTGCGGGGAATCCCGGCAAACCTGCTGTCGATCGGCGCCATCGACTTCGGCATTCTGGTGGACGGCGCCGTGGTGATGGTGGAGAACATCCATCGGAGCCTGGGGCGCCGGCACGGGACCCGGTACTCGATCCGCGAGGTCATCGCGGAGGCGGCGTCCGAGGTCGATCGGCCCGTGGTCTATGCGGTCGCGATCATCGTCGCGGGGTTCCTGCCGATCTACGCGCTCTCGGGGCCATCGGGCAGGCTCTTTCGACCCATGGCGGACACGACGATCTTCGCCCTCATCGGTGCCCTGGCGCTCGCCCTGACACTCCTGCCGGTGCTCTGCGCCTTGTTTCTCCGGGGAGGGGTCCGCGAGCGCAGGAACGCCGTCTTCGAGACCGTGCGTGAGGCGTACGCGCGTGCGCTGGACTGGTGCCTGGCGCGGCCGCGTGCCACGGTGGCTGCCTCGGTCGGCCTCTTCGGAGTCTCGCTCCTGCTCGCGACAAGCATCGGCGCGGAATTCATGCCCCACCTGGACGAGGGGGCGCTGTGGGTGCGGGCCACCATGCCGGCGACCATATCGCTCGAGGAATCGGCCAAGCTGGTGCCGCAGTTTCGCCGCATTCTCCGCGGCTTTCCCGAGGTCACCGTCGTCGCCTCCGAGCACGGTCGCCCGGACGACGGCACCAACCCGATCGGGTTCTTCAACGCGGAGTTCTACGTCGGCCTCAAGCCGTACGGCGAGTGGCACGGCGCCTATCACACGAAGGCCGAGCTGATCGCCGCCATGAACCGCAAACTCTCCGTCTTCCCGGGGGTGAGCTTCAACTACACCCAGCCCGCCGAGGATGCCGTGGACGAGGCGGAAACCGGATTGAAAAGCGCGCTGGCGGTAAAAGTCTTTGGTCCGGATCTCCAGGTCCTGGAATCGAAAGGCCGGGAGATCGAGCGCGTGCTGCACGGCGTCCGCGGCATGAACCGGATCATCGTGGTGGAGGAGCTGGGCCAGCCGAGCCTGACCATCGATATCGATCGCGGCAGGATCGCACGCTACGGCATCAACACGGCGGACGTGAACGGGTTGATCGAAGCGGCGGTCGGCGGCGTGGCCGCCACCTCGGTGGTGCAGGGGGAAAAGTCGTTCGACCTGGTCGTGCGTCTCGAGCCTCGGTTCCGCGAGACGCCGGAGGAGATCGGGGGGATTCTCGTCTCCGCTCCGGATGGGCAGCAGATCCCGCTGCGTGAGCTCGCTACCATCGGCGTCACCAGCGGTGCTTCGTTCATCTACCGGGAGGACAATTCCCGGTACATCGGCGTCCAGTACGCCGTGGAGGGGCGGGATCTGGCAGGCACCGTTGAGGACGCGCAGCGCCAGGTACGGGCCGCCGTGACGCTGCCGCCGGGGTACCGCGTGGTCTGGGGCGGCGAGTACGAGGAATACACGGCCTCACGCACGCAGCTCGCCGTGGTCTTGCCGCTGACCATCGGGCTCATTTTCGTGCTGCTGTTCGCGCTGTACCGGAACTTCAGCTTTCCCTTCATCACCGTCCTCGGTGTGGTGCTCTCCGCTCCGGTCGGCGGAATCGTCGCGCTCGCCCTGAGCGGAACACCGTTCTCGGTGTCCTCGGGTATCGGGTTCCTGGCGCTGTTCGGCGTTTCGGTCCAGACGGCGGTGGTGTACATCTCCTACGCCAACGAGCTCCGGCTTGGCGGGCTCGGTATTTCGGCGGCCACCCGCGAGGCCGCCCTTCAGCGGCTCCGGCCGATCATGATGACCGCCCTGGTCGCCGCGCTCGGGCTGCTGCCGGCCGCGCTCTCTACCGGTGTCGGTTCGGACTCCCAGCGGCCGTTCGCCATCGTCATCGTCGGCGGGTTGTTCTCGCGTCTCCTCATCAGTGTCTTTCTCATGCCCGTCCTGTACGGCTACGCCAGCAGAGAAGGGGAACGCCTGGAGGTCTAATGCGATTCACCCGATCCCGCCGGCAGCACGAGCACCGAGAGGTGCGTCGGGTAGCGCGCCGTGTGCCAGACCCGATGCTCCTCCGCGCGGAAGTCTGACGCCTTCGCGTGGAAGATGTTGGGGACGAACGTCTGCGGGTTCCGGTCGTAGAGCGGGAACCAGGTGCTCTGTACCTGCACCATCAGGCGGTGGCCCTTCCGGAAGCGGTAGAGCTGCTCGTGCAGATCGACGGTGAAAGGGACGACGCTGTTGGCGGGGATCGGCGTCGCCTGGCTGAAGCCCTTCCAGTAGCGGCCGCGCATGATGTCCGCGTTGACCATGAGCTCGTAGCCGCCCAGGCGCGGCGTCTCGGGAACGCTGTCGGGGTACACGTCGATGAGCTTCACGATCCAGTCGGCATCGGTGCCGCTGGTGGACGCGAAGAGGTGGGCAACGACGCCGCCCGCGATCGTCAGGTCCTCTGCCAGCGGGTCCGACTGCCAGGTCAGCACGTCCGGACGGTTGTCCACGAAGCGCTGATCCTGCAGCAGCCAGGTGCGCCAGCCGCTCCCGTCGTCCGGGCGAGGCATATAGGGAATGGGGTGCGCGGGGTGGGAGATGTAACCGTCGTATTCCGGGGTGCGAGCCGGGACGCGTCCGGCCGGCACCGTGCCGCGCGCAGCGGGCGCCGGTGGCGGATCGAAGGAGAGCCGTGCGTTCGCGCGCAGATAGAGGTTCCGCGGTTGGACATTCCTGGGCGGCCACGCATCGAACGTGTGCCACGTGTTCTCGCCGGTCGCGAACGCCCACGCCTCCGGGAATCGCCCGTCGCCCTTGCCGTGCAGGTAGTACGCGAACCACCGCCGCTGAATGGCTTCGCGAAAATAGTCCGCCGTGTTGCTGCCCAGCCCGATCGGCCCGAGCGAATCGCCACCCCGCTCCACCCATCCCCGGTGGACCCACGGCCCGAGAACGATCCGGTTCCGGCCCGCCGAGTCCGCCTTCTCCAGCGTGTGATAGGCGAGCTGCGGGCCCAGGATGTCCTCCTGGTCCCACCACCCGCCCACGAAGAGGGTCGGCACCTCTGGCCGGGTGAGCACGTTCTGCATCGCCTTGGCCTGCCAGTAGGCATCGCGGGCGGGGTGCGTGCTGTATCCCACCCATGATGGAAGTCGTGCCACGCCGGTCGCGCTCGAGAGCGAGTCCAGCGTCGGGTACCTTAGATAGAAGTCGTAGTGGTCGTAGTCGGGGATCGGTAGCGGGTGGAAGCCCGTCGGGTCGAACTCCATGAACGCCGCGAACTCCAGTCCCTGCGTTTGCCGGAAGGCGCCCTGATGAAAGAAGTCGTCCCCCAGCCACGTGTCGGTCGTCGGCGCCTGGGGCGAGATCGCCTTGAGCGCGGGATGGGCCCCGACTCCCGCGAGCCCGGCCAGCCAGCCGGAATACGAGATCCCCATCGCCCCGACTTTGCCGCTATTGCCCGGCAGGTGCTTCACCAGCCAGTCGATCGTGTCGTACGCGTCGGTCGACTCGTTCGTACCCGCTGGATTCCGCGGGTCGTTCTGCGCCCGGTTCACCACGAACTCGCCCCCGGAGCGGAAGCGTCCGCGGACGTCCTCCACCACGAAGATGTAGCCGTCCGCGGCGAGCTCCCTGTATATGGCGGGCAGCTCGGCGGTGGGGAACGCTCCGGCGGCCCCGAATGGGGTGCGGACGAGCATGATGGGGAGCGGCCGGCGGGTGCCTGTCGGGATCAGCGCGATCGCGAAGAGGCGGGTGCCGTCGCGGACGGGGATGGTGAGCTCGCGGCGCTCGTAGGCCGCGGCATGCTGGGCGCGGGCGGGCGCCGGGAGGAGGGTGAGGGCGACGGCGGAGAGCAGGGCGAAGAACGTGAGAGGGATCGTGAGGCGCACGTGCCCTCCTCGGGGTCGCGTGTCGGTCAACTCACGAAGCCCGCGTGGAGAATGCACGGCCATCGCCCACCAGCGTAACTCCCTGCTTGCGCAGGAGCCGCCGGGCATGCTCGGTCGCGCCGGGTCCGGCTTATTGCGATCGCCCGCTGTCGGTCGGCTGCTTCGTGCTGTCCGTCGGGACTGCTTCCTGGCCCTTCCTCATCGTGGTATCGACCCTCACGGTCGTGTCGGTCGTGACGATCGTGGTGTCCTGGGTCCGCCTTTCCGTGACGACGGTGTCCTTGGTCGGTCCGATGCGTTCCGTCTGCCCCCCGTGACCACCGCATCCGGCCAGGCTTACCACGATCAGTGTATCTGCGAGTACGAAGCGCATGTGTCTCTCCGGGTCACCGCTCCCGCGCTCAGCCGCGGCGGAAAGGCCCACCATAGGCCGTCCTATCTCCAATCCTGCGCCCCGGGACTGGGGGCGCGGTGACTGGTCTCACGCTCCAGGAAATCGGACAGCCGGCTCGGGGCCGCCAGCCACAGGGTCGATGTCCCGGCCCCGGCGCCGGTCAATCAGGGCGACTGCCGCTGCGCTCCTGGCCCTCGAGGAGCCGGGAGACGGCGCTGAGCAGCGCGTCGGGTTGGAAAGGCTTGGCGAGCACCTCCCCGGGTACGTCCGGGTCGGCAAAGCCGGAGACGAACAGGATGGCGGGAGAGCGCTTCAAGCGCGCCAGATGTGCCGCCAGGGCTGGCCCGGACAGCCCGGGCATGCGCACGTCGGTGACCACTACCCGGATGCTCGGACCCCACGCCTCGATCACGTTCAACGCCTCCAGGCCATTGGAGGCGGTGAGCACGTGATAGTGCGGTTCCAACGTTCGTTGGAGCACCGCCAGCGCCACCGGCTCATCGTCCACTACGAGCACCACCGGCCGCGCCGAGCTGATTGGGGAAGAGGCCATACGCCTTCCGGCTCGAGATGACAGCCCTGCCCGTGGGTTACGGGGTAAGGTACACCTCGGAAGCATCCTCGGTAGATGGACGGGTCCCGGCGTCGAAGGGCCGGCCTCGGAGACCACCAGGCGACAGGTCGCCTGCTATTGTGGCTCCCTGACCGGCACCGGCGCGGTGGTGCTCGTCCCGGGCCCACTGGTTCCTATGCCCAGCGCCGCGTAGAAGTTGTCGCCCCAGCAGTAACCCGCACCGGAGCCGGTCCTGGCGCGGCCGTGCTCGGCTCCCGCGCTCAACTGGGCGAAGAACAGCTGCCCGCGACGGCGGCGACGTCGGCCCGCGCGACGGTCCCGCGGGGCTCGGGCGAGGCCAGCGGCAGCGCGCCCGCGGCGGCACATGATCAGGTCTTCATAGGTTCCCCCTCACTTCCCTTGGTCGCGAACGCGGGACGCATCCGGAAGGCGCGAGCGATCCGGCCCCACCTTCGCCAACCAATTGGCGAAGTGGGGGGCGGGGTGACGCTCGCCACCCCGCCCGATTCTCCTCACCACGTTCGGGTGGACGACGCCGGGCTTACTTGCACCCGACACTAACGTTGTTGACGGCGGCCGTCGCCGTACCGTTCGCGTTCACCGTGACGTGGAATGTCACGTGAACCAGCAGGTTGTTGCCCGGCCCCTGGCCGATGATCCGGAAGTTGTTGACGGCCGTCGTGATGACGCCGACGCGGCCTTGGACGGTGATGTCCTGCGTCACGCCGGTCGCCTGATACTTGTCGCCGGTCACCTCACCGGTGCCGCTGATTCCCTGCGGCTGGAAGTGTTCCTTGAAGACGAATCTGCCGTCGTCGTGCAGGGTAACGTGGAGGAGCACATGGAAGCTGCCGCTCAGGTCCACCACCTCGCCGGCCCCGCCGTTGGCGCACGGCACGAGGGCTGAGAGATTGAGCGGAATCCGAAAGTTCTGCCTGAACGCGACGGCCCGAAACTGCGGTTGCCCGGCCTCGCCGGCCGGCCCGGTAGTCGGGGGCGTATCACAGGCTGGCACCGCGAGACCGAACAGGAAGAGGGGCAGCAGGTGTCGCATAGCGACCTCCGGGGAGAGGGTCGGCAAGGGTGCCTTTATCGAGGGTTCGAACGCTGTAAATAAGGTGTGGTACAGCGGTGTGCATGGGCCACGGATGCCCACGGGGAAGTCACCTTGTGGCCTTGAGGTCTGCGCTCCAACACCACCAGCAGGCCGCCTCGCTCGCAAGGGCAGGCCGTTCGTGTCTCCGGTTCTCGTTGGGAGCTGCTCGCGGGATATGTTTGGCTGGACGTAGACGGGCGGCGGGACCTCTGGGCGGCGCACCTCGAACTCGAATGCCTGGGAGGCACCAATGACGAAGGCCGAACTGGCGTTGCTCCGCCAGATCTCCCCGAGCGGTATCAGCTTCGCGCCGGAGAGCACGAGCCACACCGACCGCCATGCGTTCCGTGTCCTGGTTCAGCGGGTCCGCTCGCTCGAGGCCCAGGGGCTGATCGTGACGGACTTCGCCGTGGTCCAGCACACGCCCGGGACGGATCCCCTGGCGGTGTTCTGCTCCCTCACGGAACTCGGCCAGCTTGCCCTCCTCGCCGACCGCCTCGTGCCGCCCACGATCAGCTACACGGTCGACCATGCGGAGCAGGCCGTGAGAGTCACCGCGGTCGGCGTCGTCACCGCTGGCGACCACGAGGCGCACCTGCGGGGGCTCGCCGCGGCGGGACTCTTCGGGTATCGTCGACTCGAGGACTATCGGGCGGCGTTCGTGGACCTCGCCGGGAATGACCTGCCGCAGATGCTCGGCACACTCCGGGAACTCCGGCAGGCGTCCCGTCCGACGCGGACGGCCTTTGTCACGGCCCAAGACATGTTTTACGGGATGTTGCGGATGTATGAAGCCCTCACCGTACCGGATCAGGGGGTCCGTGTGTTCCTCGACCGCGGGGAAGCGGAAGCGTGGCTCGGTCTCGGGCGGCTGGCCAATGATGGTTGAGCGGCGTGAGGCCCGGCTCCGTCCAGAGTACGCCGAGGTCTACGCCGAGCTCCCAGCCGGCCGCTGGATGGCGGCGGCCGATCTTGCCGACATCATCGTCCGCCGCGCCCAGGTGGCGCGGGCGCTGAGCCTCCACCAGCGGACGCTCGACCCGCGCCACTTCGAGTTCCGGGGTGGCCCGCCGGAGACCCGGCCAGCGGGTGCGCGCTCGCGGCGGACGGACGTATCAGGAGGAGATCCCACGCGGTAAGCATTTCGCCGGCTCAGAGCGTCCGCGGGTTTCGGATGAGCGGCTCCTCGGGCTGAGGCGCCAGGATGCTCGCGGCGGACGGAGGCGCTGGCGACGCAGCCGGGCCTTCGCGCGGTGCGCTCTCCCACCTTCGCCCGCGCAGATTGTCGAGAATCACGGGCGGAATGCCGGGAAGCGGTCTATCCAGGCACATTGAGTCAGCACTCCCTTCCTCGCTTGCTTCTCCCGACATGTCGCCGAGGCCGCGCTGCGCTGCCCTCGCGCTCATCCCTGCTCCTCTTGCGTTGGAATCGTCTCGAGGAACCCCGGCCACACCTGCCGGTATCGTCCCTGATCGTCTAACCAGACGTACCCCGGCAACGGTGCGCTTGGGATGTCCGGTGGCCGTTCGATGACCGGGTACCAGCGGTTGGCGTCGAGGCCGAGAGGCCGCCGCAGGTGCGCGGGATGCACCCGTGCCCAGCCGATCAGCTTTGGCCGGACCGGCGGCGTCCCCTCGACTGGGCGTTCCACGGGTTGCGGCCGGCCGGCGGCAGCCGAGCGGACCCAGGCTTCCGCCTCCCGCAGGACCCCGAACGCGGCGAAGTGCGGGTTGTGCGCCCGCATCAGCACGGCGTAGCGGCGGGCTACCTCGGCCGACTCCTCATCGTCCGTGAGGAGGGCGACCGGCGCCTGACCGTGGACGCGACGCATGCCGCCCACCACATCGGCCAGCCACGCGATCTCCGAATCGCTCAGTTGGAGCCGGGCTCCGCGCGCATCGAGCAGGAGCGGGCGCGCGAGGTGGCCGGCGGCCCCGAGCTCGAGCGCATGCTGCACCAGGTCCTCCCCCCCGATGACCTCGGTCAACAGGGTCCGCACCACGCCGCCCGCCTCGAGACGATACACCATCGGCACGCTTTGTCCCCTCCGTCGTTCTGGGGCGCGGCCCCGGGCCGGACATCAGCACTCGACCGAGCTGGTTCCTCATGATCCGTCCATCTTCGAGACGCAGGAGCCCCCGATCGCGCAGCCTCTGCAGGCGCTCAACCACGTCGCGGAACTCCTCGCCCTCGGCGTCCGAGGGCCGGAAGACGTGGCCAGGTTCGGCCCGTGCGAGCAGGCGGAACTCGGCCTCACTCAGCCGATGGGAGCTGCTGTTGCGCAATGAAGGATGCCCGGGGGACCGAGAACCTATAGCGCCGGCATCCACGACGCGTGGGCGCGCTGCGGCGGCGAGGCGCCGCTCCTCCACATCTTAGTCCTCCTCCGAGATGCCGATCGCCCAGCTCAGATTCACGATGGCCGTGTGCAGGGGCCGAGCGTCGGCAGAGTGGGCGGTGCCTCCATATTGAGTAAATAGACAATGGCGCAACGTGACCACCTGACCCTCGATTTGGAGATGGTCCGACAGCCGCATGTTCGAGAAGACCTCGAGTGTGCCCCGCAGGATCGCGGCGGGTAAGAGACAGGCGACATGGCGGGGCGTGCTGAACGGCGACGGGGCGGCCTCTGCCTCCGCCATGGCGGGTGCCACCACCACGACGGCATCGCGCCGCAGGGCCAGGAACCGCAGGCGATCGGGCTCGCCGGGGATCGCCACGCCCGTCAACTTGAGGTGGTGCCGGCCGAGGGCGATGTGCTCCTCAAGGGGGACATGACTCGGCACATGCAGGGTCCCGCTCAGCCATCCCAGCGTGGTAAGCAGCTCGGCGCTCACCTTACGGAGGCCGGACGCCGTGCCAGAGGTCATGACCTAGAGCTCGGGCGCCCGAGTGACGATGACCGAGCGTTCCCGCTTCTCGAGGCGCACCTCGGAGCGGCTCAACACGAGCGGTGGGGCGCCAGGCGCGGCGTCTTCGATGACCCCGACAATGTACTCGGTGGGCGTCTCCGTGTACCGCTCTACCCGGCAGCGGTACCGCTCAGCGGCCCGGCGGAGGGCTTGGGCCACCGCACAGGCGATCGCGACCGCTTGGGCGCTGTCGGCGAGGGGGGGTGCGGCCCGGGCGGGCGTCGCCTGCGCCGAGGAGGCGGGTACGACGGCGACGGCCGCCACGAGCGCGGTGCCGATCGCGCGCAGCCAGCAGCGGGGGGCCGGCGGGAGGTCCATGCCATCCTCGGTCGTAAACGGGGGTACCGCATCATGGGCAGGTTTCAGAGGTGAACAAGGGCTGAAATGCGACATTGGGGGTCCGTTTTGCGACAAAAGGCCTCCAGGGAGGCACCGCGGGGCACTGTTGCAGCGACTATAGCGGTGGGTCGATCCGGGCCAGCGTTGATGCTGAGTTGATCCCAAGGCCGCAGAATCGGGCCATCTGCCCTCGCGAGGGATGCGCATCGAGGCGGTGTTCTGGATTGGCGACGGCGTGAGCGGCGAGGCCGGGCCTTGGGCCCGAGAGTGTACGCCGGCACCTGTTCACGCTCTCCGCGGTGTACCGCTTCGCCCAGGAGAGCGAGCTCCTGCCGCCGGGCTTTAACCCTGTGGCCGCGTCAGCGAGAAGCCGCCGGCGGCGCAGCGGGAAGCGCAGAGGCTCGAGGTGGCCGCGACGGACACCCCGTCGCGGCTCTTCATGCGCCAAAGCTCCACGTCAACTTCCACCTCCGAGCCTTGGCACAACCGACTGATCTGCCATGACGCCGCGTGGTCGGCGCACGGACGAAGGTTGGAGGGCGGGGTGGAAGCAGGCCCGGGTGGGCCCCGACTGGCGTCGGGGCCGTCCATCCTATCCGGTGGTGGGCGGGCGAGGCCCCGAAGGTCGTGGTCACTTCGCGGCCGCACCGGCTCCTACCCCGACGTGATTCTCGAGCCAGTTGTTGATCAGAGCGGCGATCCGAAGATTGTTCTTCTCCAGCATCATCATGTGCCCGTTCCCCTCGATGCCGCGCTCGTCCAGGTCGATGTGCGTGTTGGGGACGCCCGCCTGCTCCAGGTACTTGGCCGTGCAGTGGTCATAGCTCCGATGGTAGCCGGCACCGCTGGAGATGATCACGATCGGGATGCCCTGCAGGGTCGGCAGCTGGCGGGCGGGCTCGGCCTGCTGGTAGCAGCGGACCAGATCAGGCTCGTCGGGCGCGTCCTGGTAGACGGCCGTGAGCTGGGACGGGTCCGTCACCTCCGGGGAATAGTGGATCGGCGTTGCCGTAATTCCCCAAGGGCGAGCCAGCGGGCCATCCTCGAACCAGTCGGGCGGCCCCACCTGTATGACGTCGTGGAACGGTGGCCCGCTGGGCTCCACGGCGACAATCGCCGCCACCTTGTTCGGCCGGGCATCGGCGATGAGCCAGCCGTGCGGCCCCGACTGCGAGTGAGTCAGAATGATGGCAGGGCCGATCCGGTCGAGCAGCGCCGCCCCGGCGTCCTGGGTCAGGTTTTCCTGCGAGTCGCCCGGAACGCCTCGGACTTCGGAGGCGAAGAACTGGTCGAAGACCCGGCTGCCGATCCGCCCGCTCCCGGGCCACTGGGTGTGCAGGTGCGCCTGGGGCCAGAGGTTGAAGTCCTCCGGCGCGGTGAAGCGCTTTTCGAGGCCCTCGGCGGTGCCGGCCGGGTTGTACGGTCCGTTGATCTCCGGGTGATAGGCCGACCGCCCGCGGGCTGGCTGGTCCACCACGTAGACCTTGTAGCCGCGGGCCACGAAGAAGTCGGCCCAGCCCTCACGCCCGTCGGGCGTCGCGTCGAAACCGGCGCCGGTGAGCCCGCCGCCGTGGATCAATACGATGGGGTAACGGTGGGTTACGTGCAGCGGGATCTTGTACGAGACGTACATCTGTCGGGCCATGATGTGTTCGCTGGAGGTGTCGTTGGGCGCGACGTAGTGCCCGTTGACGAAGAAGTTGCCCTGCTCAGCCAGGGTGAGCGGGTAGTCCGGAAAGTTCGCTTTGCGGCTGGCCTGGTCCCCCGTCTGGGCGGATGCGTCGATGCTGCCGAGGACCATCGAGATGGCCATCATAGCCCGGGTCAGCCAACGCGTGGCCTTCCTGGGTGAGGCGGTGTGCGTCATAGCGCTTCTCCTTCGATCGGCCGTCCAGACACTGGTCTGGTCGCGGGTTTTCGAGGCTGGCGATGGAGCCTCCTCGGACCGCAGAGCCGGCCGCTGCGGTCGGTGTGACGCGTAGTGCCGCGTGAGCCGCCGGCGCCGTGCTGAGCGCGGCAAGCGGCGGGGTAACCAACATCGGGGCGCGCTTCGCGTGAACAACCGCAGAATGTCTCGCGGGAGACCAGAATGTCCGCGGCGTCAGGCTGAGCCGTGCGCGGCGGAATCGTCAGCGTTCCGGCCGCGAGTCCAGTTCCAGGAAGGGCGCGTGCAGCGGCACGACGCTCGAGCAGGCCAAGATCGAAGCCAAGGCGAAGGCGGGCCCTCCGCGAGATCCTGTCGCTGGGAGAGCTTTTCGCGGCGTATCGGGCCACGCACCTGGTCACGAAGAGCGAGGCCGGGCAGAGCCATCAGGCCGCGACGCTCGAGATGTTCTCGCGCTTTGTAGGCGCGGACATGGCTGCGCTGCAGGTGGGCGACTCGGAGTGGGCCGGGTATGTGAAGGCGAGGACCATTAGCAACCCGATCCCTTCGCCGGAGCTCTTCCCCGAACTCCAAGACGTTCGGGGCATCGCGACCGGGAAGCTGATCCACGATGAGCTTGGGGGAGGTGAGGAGCGCAGGATGCGAGTCTACCCGGTTCGCCTCGGGCCCGGGATGGAGCCGTCCCACTACATCGGGCTCCGGCGCGTCGCCCCCACCGTCCATCTGGATCTGGACGACCTGCTGGTCGCTGGCCACGAGACGGGTCGCCGTGGAGACTCCTTCATGCGGTGGCTCTGGGGTGACCTCGATTTGGCAGCGACCGTGATCTGGCGCCGGGAGCTCGATAAGCAGGCGGAGCCCTCGATCACCCCGCTTTCGTCCGGGGCGGTGGCCATGCTGGCCGCTCGATGCGATGGCCTTGCCCGTCCGCCGCGACTCACGGATGCGGTCTTTCCCGCGACGCCCTCGCGCATCGTGCGGCCGACGCTGAGGCGCCAGCATCCGACGGGCGCGGTCCTCGCCGAGCATGAGGGGCGTGAGGCGGTGTGGCGGGAGAGAGTCCGTGCGGTCCGTGAGAACACCCGGGGCATCCCGATCGACCCAGCCTTCGGGCGCCACCTGCTCGACCGCGCGTTCCATGCGCTCGGACGCCGTCGCCCGAAGGAGTTCGGCTTTCACTCGCTCCGGCGGAAGTTCGTGACCGACCTGCAGCACGAGCCGCCGAAAGTCGTCGCCACTCTGGGCGGGTGGCGAGATCTCGAGACCATGGCGCGCTATCTTGCTGTCACCGAAGCGGCCCGGCGGAAGGCCCTGGCGGCCCGGCGCACCGGTCCCTAGGATCGGGGCAGGGTTGGTCTCGGTGGCCCACGCCGCCTCCAATACCAACGGCGCCCTCCCGCAACGAGAGGGCGCCGTCGTTTTCCAGAGCCTGCAGCAACAGTGACCCGAACAGTGACAGGAGGCTAACTCTATGGGCCCGGCGCGACTCGAACGCGCGACCTCTTGCTCCGGAGGCAAGCGCTCTATCCAACTGAGCTACGGACCCGAAATACCGGCTGCGAATGCCGGCGAATTCTAACGCCTCGCCCCTTCGAAGGCACCCCCCGAGCCGCGCACCTGCTGCCGCGGCTCGGGGGCGTGTTGCCGGCACCGATGCTCGCCCGGCAGCCAGATCGCATCGCCATCGAGCCCCGCGGGCACCGGCTCTCCGAGCCACTCCAGCATCGCCGGGAACAGGTCCACGGTCCTGAGCGGCTCGGCCGGGATGGGCTCGCTCGACCAGACCGGCGTCTGCATGTGCGAGCGCGCCAGGCTCCCGTGCCCGGCCCGGTGCTCCGGGACTTCGAACCGCCGGCGGAAGTCGTAGCCTTCGCGGGCGACCACCAGCAGGTCACCCGTGCGGCTGGCCCGGAACTGGTCCAGCAGGTGGTAGGCAGCGTCGGGCCACGCGGCATCCCAGGTGGCCTCCAGCCAGTTGCGCGGCGTGCCGCGCCAGGCGCCGCCGCAGCCGAGGGGATCGCCGGCGAGCGGCTCGTAGCAGATCTCGGCGCCTTCCCGCCGAAGCCGGGCCTCCGCGCCGTTGCTGCCGACCCAGAGCCCACCGTCGGCCGATTCGGCGGCCACGAGGCCAACCGCCGGCTCCCGCAGGAGCGCCGCCACCAGGTCCTGGCCGGTTCCGAACGTATCCGCCAGCCGGAGTCGCTCGACCGGCCAGCGTTCGTGCCGCGGCTCCCCGGGACGGGCGTACACCATCGCGGAGCCGTTCCCCGCCACCATCACCGCCGCCCGCGGGCGCCGCTCCCAGAGCACGGGATGCGAGAGCGTCGGCACGCGGCGCGCCCGAAACCAGTCGGCCAGATCGAGGTGCGTGTGGACCGCCGCCGCGCCGTGGTCGCTGACGAGCAGAATGAGTGCGCGCGCCAGCTCACCCCGGGCCTCGAGCCGAGCCCGAAGCTGGCCGACGACTGCGTCGACCTTCCGGAGTGCCCGCCGCACCGGCTCCGCGTCCGGGTGGGTCTGGTGGGTATAGCCGTCCACCGCGGGGAACTGGGCGAAGACGAAGCGAGGCGGCCCGTCCACCGCCCGCAGCAGATGGCGGGCGACCGCGTCGTCCGACGGCTGATGCCACTGCGCGTAATGCGCCAGCCCGCCCCAGAACTGGCGTTCGCGCCGCGACGGATCGCGCGCGGGCGTGAGGCCGCGAGCTACCGGCGTGAAGATGCCGACGCTCTCGGGCACCAGCTCGAAGATCGTGCGCACGTCGCCGGCGATGTCGTCGTCGAGCCGCGGCGCCTGATACCCGCAGTAACTCCGCACGGCGTGGCGATCGCGCCACCAGCGGCCCGTGTACGCGCGCCGGTCGAGCCACCGGATCGAAGGAATGTTGCACCGGCCCGGCGTGCAGCCGGTGAGGAAGGGCAGATAGGCCACGCTGGTGGTGGACGGGAAGCCGGTGATCGCGCGCGTCCGCCCGCCGGTCCGGAGCATGGCCTCGAGGTGCGGCAGCTCGCCGGCCGCGAGCCGCGCCTCGGCGACGTCGGGGCGGAGACCGTCCACCAGCAGGAGGAAGCAGCGGGAAGGAGCAATGGACATGGCTCCAAGCTAATGGCGGCAGCTGGGTGATGCCGCTCACCACCATCCCGCGCCGACGGGCTCTCTGACTACTCGGCCGGCTGGTCCACTCGCCGCGCCCGCTCGAGCCGAGAGGCGGCCACACCCCAGGCGGGCGGATCGCTCGCGGGGAACGAGTCCTCGACGATCTCGTCGATCAGCGCCTCGACCCCGCGTCTCGACTTCTCCCGGGTCGTCTCGCGGCTGCCGCTGTCCTGCGGCCGTTCCTGCCTGGCGTCCGCCATTGCGTGCCTCTCTCTCCCGCTGCTTGCACGCGCGGCCTTGACCCAAGGTCGCGACCCGCGCCGATTCCGTCTCGTGGGACTCTCCACTCGAGCTCGATACTCCCAATCTAGGCCACTCGACACCCGCCCGCCTTGCGCCCCAACAAGTGGGTGATCGCCGGGACCGTCATGATCGGCAACATGGCGGTCGCGCTCCCCGACATGGCCGGGCGGCTCGACAACTGGACCGGCCCGCGCCTCATGGTCGGCGCGGGACTCGTGGTCACCGCGTTCGGCCACTGGGACCTCCTGTTCGCCGCGCCCAGCACCGCCGCCCTCGCCACCGTGCCCAGGGAACGGATGACCTCGGCCACTGGGCTCTACAACGTGGTGCGGCAGGTGATGGGCAGCATCGGGATCGCGCTCGCGGCCACCACGCTCACGCACAGCCCGGGTCGAGCACGACGCGGACGTCGTGCTCGAGTAGGCCGGCGCGGGAAGCGGCGGGCTACTTCACCCGGGTGATCTTGCCGCAGGCAATAGGCAGCGTCACCTGCGCAGGAATGGGCCCCAGCGAGGCGACCGACGAGGGGAGCTTGGTGTCGGAGGGGACGCCGTGGAGAAAGACCACGCGCTTGTCCAGATCCAGCTTCTGGCCGTCGAACGCCTTGCCGAACGCTTCCTGCAGCGCGCTCAGGGATACCGTCTTGCGGTAGTGCAGCGCCCCGCCGGCCGTGGCGGTGGGATACGTGCCGTGCGCCACGTCCATGCTGACCGGATCGTCGATCAACGGCACCATCGTGGTGCCCGCCGCCGGCTCGGTCTCGATCAGGTCGATGATCCCGTCGCCGTTGGCATCCGCCGACTTGGCCGGGCAGGCGGCGGCCTTCCCGTCGGTGAAGCCGTGGAAGTGCTGCCAGTGGGTGATGCTCTTCGGCAGTCCGGTCGCGTCGGTCGCGATGGTGAGGCTGTCGCCCTTGATGGTAAAGGTGACCTTGCCCGCGGCCGCCTTCCCCGTGACCGTCGTGTTCATCGGCGCGAGCTTCGCGACGTACACCTCCGATGCCTGCGCGCCCGCCACGGCGGGCAGGCCGGCGACGGCCGCGGCCGCGAGCAGCGCCCCCGCGATGTGTGTTCGACTGTGCTCCATGCTGTCCGCCCTTCCTGATTGATGGTGAACTGGCGCGGCGTCAGAGCCGCCGATCGAGGAATGCCTTGAGTGCCACGGCTCCGTTCCGGTCCTCGTCCCGCGCCGCGTAGATGAAGGTCACCCGTCCGCGCCGCGCGGCAGCGAGGAGCGGCCGCCAGGCTTCCTCGTTCGGCCGGAGCTCGGCGAAGTAGCGCCGGCGGAACTCGGGCCACTTCTCGGGCTCGTGGCCGAACCACCGCCGCAGCCCGGGGCTCGGCGCCACGTCCTTGTTCCACTCGTCGAGGCGGAGCCTGGCCTTGGTGACCCCGCGGGGCCACAGCCGCTCGACCAGGACACGGCGTCCATCGCTCGCCGCGGCCGGCTCGTAGGCACGCTTCAGGGCGATCATGCGGCCGCGCTCGAGCGGCCCACGGCGGCGAGCAGCCGGGTGAGCTCGGCCACGCGAAACCGCTCCAGACCGCTCACCGTGCCGACGATGCGGTCCCGTAGCGACGGTGTCATGTACCGCTCGCCCAGGCGCTCGAACTTCTCGCGCGCCGACGCCCAGGTCCGCCCCTCGGGGCGGAACCCCGGGTAGTCGCCGACCTCGGCGCTCACGCCGCGGCCGTCGCGCAGGCTCAGCCGCACGCGGCACGGCATTTCCGCCGGGAAGCGACGCGAGAAGCCCTCCTCGGGGCGCACCCGGACCCGGCGCAGGAGCGTCTGGACGTCGGCCGCCTCTATGCGCGCGGGCCGGTATTGCGCGGGCGTCACTTCACCGTCGAGCAGGGCCACCGCCACCAGCCAGGGGAGGCTGTGATCCGCGTCCTCGCGGGTGTGCACCAGGGTTCGGTCGCCCTCCTGGCCGCCGCCGATCTCGTGATAGGCGACATCGAAGATGTCGAGCTCCACCCGCTCGACCGCGCCGGCGGCGAGGGCCTCACGCTGGCGCAGTCCGAGCACCGCGTCGATGGCGGTCTGCGCGTAGGTGGCCGCGGCGTATTTCTTCAGGATCGTCAGCGTGACCCGCTCGAGGTTCTCGGCTTCCCAGTCGAGCGTGAAATAGCCCGCCACCGCGTCCATGAAGCCCTTGTCCCCCTCGAGCACCTCGGCCGGGCCGGTGATGCCGCGTCGCGCGAGCAGCGTGGTACGGGTGGCGGTGCCGGCGACGTTCGCGTGGGCCAGTCCGGCCCAGTGCGACGGGCGGCCAGTGCGGGTGACGCGGAGCGCGTTGAAGGCGGTCCCCGCGATGGCGACGGCGTGGGCGGTGCGGTCGGCGTCGAGGCCGAGGGCCCGGGCGCAGCCCGCGGCGACCGCATAGGCCGCGTGCGTCACATGGTCGAAGCCGGCGTCGCGCACGGGGGCGGCATCGCTCAGCCGGCACTGGACCTGGTACGCCAGGGCGAGCGCGGCCAGAAAATCCCGTCCCGAGGCATCGGCGTATTCCGCCGCGGCGAGCACCGCGCCGAGGCTGTCGCTCGGGTGGCAGGATTCGTCGCGCGCGAGGTAGCTGTCGTTGAAGTCGAGGTAGTGCACCAGCGCGGAGTTGTAGAAGGCCGCACGGTCCGGCGCGGCGGAGCCGCCGCCGATCAGCGAGCAGGGGCCCGAGCCGTCGAACTCCGCCACCTGCTCACGGATCCGCCGCACCGGCTCGCCGTCGAGCGCGCCCATCGCGCAGGCCAGCGCGTCGAGCACGCGGATCTTGAGCTGCTCGCGGGCGGCCTCCGACAGGTCGTCGTAGGACGCGCGCGCACCGAACCGGGCGAGCTGCTCGACGAGCGTCATGGTCCCTGGTGTTCCCGGCCTATGCAGCGTCTGCCGGAGATCATGTACATTGATGTCACGACGTATCTCGGGTCGTGGGGAACGAGAACCGGTCTGCCGGGGAGTATGATGCGGCCGCGATCCAGCGGCCGGCAATGATGCGTTCGTACCATGTGCGAATGCACCCGTCCCGCGCGCGAGGTGAGCCATGCTCGAAATGGAGCTGTTCGCGTTGCTCGAGCGGACCGCGGACGCGGCCTACACGGTCACCGAGGAGGGCGAGATCTGCTCCTGGAACGACGCCGCGGCGCAGATGTTCGGCTATCCGGCCGCCGAGGTGCTCGGACGCAACATCGACGACGTGCTCGAGGCCCGGGACGCGCTCGGTACCAGCGCGCTCGCCGGCGGGATGGAGGCGATGGCGCGTCGCCCGGACGGCGTGCCCGGCGGGGTCCGGAACTTCGACCTTGAAGCACGCACCGGGTCCGGCAGCCGGATCTGGGTGAACGTTTCCACCATCGTGTTCGACAACCCGCGCTCGGGGCGGCGGCTCTTCGTCCGGCTGGCGCGCGACGTGGACCAGGCCCGGCGGAACGAGGAACTGCTGCACCGCATGCTCGATGCGGCGCGGCAGCTCGTGGGCCTTGCCAACGAGGCCTCCCATCACGCGCCGATCGATCCGCTCTCGGACCAGGAGCGCCGCATTCTCAAGCTGTTCGCCGACGGCAGCAACGCGACCATCATCGCCCGCAAGCTGGATATCTCCGCGCAGACCCTCCGCAACCACCTCCACCACATCAATCGCAAGCTCCGCACGCACAACCGTCTGGAGGCCGTGACGCACGCGCAGCGGAGGGGACTCATCGACTAGCGCCACCTCCGCGGGATGTGTGTTGACGCCGATGGTACGAACGCGCTATTGGCCGCAACCACGTTGTAGGCCACTATGGCATCACTTCGGAACCGACCACGGCCCTGGTGGCCTGCGGCGGTCAGGAGCCCGATGCGCCGTTCGCACGGGCCCTCGAAACTGCGGCGTCGCCGGGGGCTGTCCGAGGCCTCGGGGTATTCCGGTCAGGCGACTGACCGAGCTTGGCGCGCGAGTCGGCAAGCCCGGACGACGATCCCACTCGTAGAGAGAAGCCATTCCATGAAACGCCTCGTTCTCGCAACGCTGGGTGCCGTCTTCGGCCTCGGCCTCCTGCTGATCACGCCCCAGAGTGCCCTGGCCCAGCGCAAGGCTCCCCCGGGCGACGGATACAAGAAGGTCAGCACGCTGGTTCAGCTCCCCGATTTTCTGCCGGGGCTGGGGACGCTCTACGCGGATCCGGCAACGCTGCCGGCCGGTCCGTTCCTGGCCTACGACCGACAGGGTAACCTGGTGAGCTCGATCTACATGATCCCGCTCAAGGCCATGAACGACCAGAAGGCGTTCAACGACCTCAAGTCGGGGAAGGGTGAGCAGGTGGATCACGTGGACATCGTCTACAACGCCGGGCACCCTGGCGTCGCCGAGCCGCACTACCACATCATCCTGTGGTACATCTCGGCCGCGAAGGCGGCCGCGCTCAAGTAGGCCACGCCATGACCACGCGACGCGGGTTCATCCGGACTGGTGGGGCGGTCATTGCCGGGCTGGCGCTGCCGGCCTGGCGACGCGCGCCGGTCTCGGCGGGCGCGGTGGTCGAGATCGCGATGCGGAGTGACCCGGCGGGCAGCAAAGTCTGGTTCGACCCGGTTGGCCTGCTGGTCGAGCCCGGGACGACGATTCGCTGGCTGGTGAAGGAGAATGTCCATACCACAACCGCCTATCACCCGAAGAACGGCCATCACTCGCTCCGCATCCCCGAAGGAGCCGCCCCCTGGGATTCGGGGTTCCTGGTGAATCCGGGAGATCACTTCGACGTGACGCTCACGGTACCGGGCGTGTACGACTTCTTCTGCATGCCGCATGAGGCAGCGGGGATGGTGGGGCGGCTCGTGGTCGGGAAGTCCGCCGGCCCCGGTGCGCTCCCCTTCGACTACTTCAAGGGCAGGGCCGGCACCGGCGATTGGCTGCCGGTGCCCGCGGCCGCACAGCAGAAATTTCCCACCGTCGAGCGGATCGTCCGTGAGCGGACGGTCGGCGGCAGTTGACACTTTGTCGAGGAGCAATGCAATGAAACAGCTTTGGCTGGGCCTCCTGGCGGCGGCGGTGGTCGTGACGCCGGCGCAGGCGCAGGGTAATTGGACGACCTACGGCGGCACCGACTGGAACCAGCGATGGTCCACGCTGGCGCGGATCACGACGTCCAACGTGAGCCGGCTGGTGCCCAGGATGCTCTTCCAGACGGGCACCAGCAAGCTGGGCTCCCTCGAAACCACGCCTCTCGTGGTCGACGGCACCATGTACGTGACGACGCCGTACAGCGAGGCCATTATCGCCTACGATCTGCGGACCAACAAGCAACTGTGGCGGCAGGAGCCCAAGATCGGCACCACCATCACGTGCTGCGGTCCTGTGAACCGCGGTGTGGCCGTCGGCGGCGGCACCGTGTTCGTGGGGACGCTCGATGCCCGGCTGCTGGCCTTCGACGCCCGCACCGGCAAACCGAAGTGGGACGTGGAGGTCGCGGACCCCACGTTCGGCTACAGCATCACGATGGCGCCGTTGATCGTGGGCGAGCATGTGATCGTCGGCGTTTCCGGGGGCGAGTACGGCATTCGCGGCCACTTGGACGCCTATGACATGGCGACCGGCAAGCAGGTGTGGCGTTGGTACTCGATCCCGGCACCGGGCGATGACCCGGTGGCCACCAACGGGTGGTGGGGCACCTGGGCGACGCACGCCGAGGATGCGGACCTGCACCGCGACATCGCCCGCGAGAAGGCCGACAGCACCAAGTACGCCGATGCCTGGAAGACCGGCGGCGGCGGCGTGTGGACGACCCCCTCGTACGACAAGGCGTCGAACACGATTTACGCCACCGTGGGCAACCCGTCGCCGGATCTCGACGGGAGCGTCCGCCCCGGTGACAATCTCTTCACCGACGGCATCGTCGCCATCGACGCGACCACGGGGAAGACCAAGTGGTACTACCAGACCGTGCCGCACGACGTCTGGGATCTCGATGCCACCTCTCCTTCCGTTGTCACCGAATTGGGCGGAAAGAAGGTCGTGCTCCACGCGGGGAAGACCGGCTGGCTCTATGCGGTCGATGCGGCAACGGGCAAGCTGGTGCGCAAGAGCCAGAACTTCGTTCCCCACGAGAACATGTTCGCGCTCCCGACGGCCAAAGGGACCCGGATGCTGCCGGGCGCCAACGGCGGCTCGGAGTGGTCGCCGATCTCGGTGAATCCCAAGCTGGGCTATGCCTTCGTGGCGGCGCTCCATCAGCCGATGAACTACATCACCCACACGGCCCCGTGGGAAAAGGGACGGCTCTGGCTGGGCTCGGCGTTCGTGGCCATTCCGGGTGAGGAGCAGTACGGCCTCTTCTCCGCCATCGATCTCAAGACCGGCAAGATCGCGTGGCAGAACAAGGTGCCGCAGCCGATGATGGGCGGGTCGCTCTCCACCGCCGGCGGGCTCACCTTCACCGGTGAGGGCAACGGCAACTTCAACGCCTACGATTCCAAGACCGGCAAGCTCCTCTGGCAGTTCAACGCCGGTGCCGGGTGCAACGGCACCCCCATGAGCTTCGAGCTGGACAAGGAGCAGTTCATCGGCATGGCGTGCGGAGGCAACTTCCAGCTCAGCTATCCCCTGGGCGCCGCCATCCTGATCTTCGGCCTGCCGAAAGCTCCCGCAGGCCGGTAGCGAGTCGCGCCCGTCACAGCGCGGACCACCGCTTCGTCCCTATCCTCAGGGATCAGGAGGGAGCGGTGGTCCAGTTCACTTCCAATATCGCGGCCCCGGGTACAGCGCTCGACCACTTCTGGGAGCACACCGTCGGCAGCGGGCACGCGCCGCTCGCGCTGCGAGCCGACTGGCAACGCCAACTGGCCCGCTGCCGGCGCGAGTTGGGGTTCCGCCACGTGCGGTTCCACGGCATCCTGTCCGACCCCATGGGCACGCTCACCTGCCAGCAGGAACGGCTGCTCTACTCGTTCTTCAATGCGGACAGCATTATCGACTACCTGCTGTCCATCGGCATGCGTCCCTTCGTCGAGCTCAGCTTCATGCCGACGACCCTGGCGTCTGGGGGGCAGACCGTCTTCCGCTACCAGGGCAATGTCACGCCCCCCCGCGACTACCGGGCCTGGGCGGCCCTCATCGAGAAGCTGGTTCAGCACTGGGTGGATCGCTACGGGGTCGCGGAGGTGCGCGAGTGGTATTTCGAGGTCTGGAACGAGCCGAACCTGCACGCCTTCTGGACGGGGACGCAGGCCGACTACTTCGAGCTCTACCGCCATACCGTGGAGGCCATCAAGGGGATCGACCCGGGGCTCCGCGTCGGCGGGCCGGCGAGTGCCAAGAACGCGTGGATCACCGAGTTCCTGGATTTCTGCGACGGTCACGGTATCGCCGCGGATTTCGTGAGCACCCATCACTATCCGACCGACGCGTTCGGCACCCCGGGTGACGACACCATCACGCAACTCGCCAAGAGCCACCGCGGCGCGATGCGGGAGGAGGCGCAGGGAGCCCGGGATCGCGCGCGGGGCCACCCGCTGTATTACACGGAATGGAATACATCGTCCAACTCCCGCGACCTGCTGCACGACCAGCCCTATGCCGCGGCCTTCGTGGTCAACACCATCCTCGAAGCGAGCGGCTTGGTTGAAGGTTACAGCTTCTGGGTCTTCACCGACGTGTTCGCCGAGAACTACTACGCGAGCGTACCCTTCCACGGTGGCTTCGGCCTGCTGAATCTCCAGGGCATTCCGAAGCCCACGTACTCGGCCTACCTCATCCTCCACGGCCTGGGGACCGAGCTGCTTCCGGTCGAGGGCAGCCATGCGACCGTGAACTGCTGGGTCGTGAAGGGTGCGGGGGAGACCAGCGTGATCCTGACCAACCACGCATTGCCGCACCATCCCATCGCGCGAGAGGTCGTCCAGATCTCGCTGGCCGGCATCTCGGCCGCGCCGCGCTCGGTCACCATCGTCCGGATCGACGAAGACCACGCCAACCCGTACCGCGCCTGGACCGGGATGGGCTCCCCGGAGTATCTGTCGGCGGCGGCGGTAAGTGCGCTCGAGGCGGAGGCGGTCCTGTCCCGCAGTTCCTTTCCAGCCACGCTCGAAGCCGATAACCTGCGCCTCGAGGTGGGGCTCCCGCCGCATGGGGTGGCGGCCATCTCCCTGGAGCGATGAGCTCCGACGATCGGACCGCCGCCGACGCGATGCTGGACAGCCTCCAGCAGCAGGCGTTCCGCTACTTCCTGCACGAGACCAATCCCGCCAACGGCCTGGTCGCCGACAAGACCCGCGCGGGCTGGCCATGCTCGATCGCCGCGACGGGCCTGGCGCTGGCCTCGTATCCCGTTGGCGTGGAGCGGGGATTCGTCTCCCGGGGGGAAGCGGCCGCGCGCGTGCTGACGACGCTGCGCTTCTTCCGGGACAGTCCTCACGGTCCCCAGCCCGATGCCACCGGCTACCAGGGCTTCTACTATCACTTCCTCGACATGCAGACCGGCCGCCGAGCGTGGCGGTCGGAGCTGTCCACGGTGGACACGGTGCTACTCCTCGCCGGCGGCCTGGCGGCGGCCCGGTACTTCGACGGCGACGCCGAGACTGAAGTCCAGCTCCGGGCCCTTGCCGACGAGCTGTACCGGCGGGCCGACTGGCAGTGGGCGCAGAACGGCGGGGCCGCGGTCACGCACGGCTGGCGCCCGGAACGGGGTTTCCTGCGCTACCGCTGGCAGGGCTACGACGAAGCGCTCCTTCTCTATCTGCTCGGACTCGGCTCACCCACGCACGCGCTGCCGGCCGAGTCCTACGATGCCTGGCTCTCGTCCTACACCTGGAAGCGGATCTACGGGACGGAGTTCATCTATGCCGGCCCGCTGTTCATCCATCAGCTATCCCACATCTGGGTGGACTTCCGCGGCATCCAGGACCGCTACGTGCGCGAGCGCGGCCTCGATTACTTCGAGAACAGCCGCCGGGCCACGCTCATCCAGCGCGAGTACGCCATCCGCAATCCCAACGGCTTCGCGTCCTACGACGAGACCTGCTGGGGCATCACCGCGAGCGACGGGCCGGGACCGTCGGTGCGGAAGCTGGACGGGGTGGAGCGCCGGTTCTACGACTATATCGCGCGGGGGGCTCCGTTCGGGCCCGACGATGGCACCATCGCGCCGTGGGGCGTGGTGGCCTCCCTGCCGTTCGCCCCGGACATCGTGATGCCGGCCATCCGTTACATGGTCGGCCACCTGAAGCCGCAGCACGAGAAATACGGGTTCAAGGCCACGTTCAATCCCACGTTCCGGGGCGACGGGAGCCCGGACGGCTGGATCTCTCCCTGGCACTTCGGGCTCAACCAGGGCCCCATCGTGCTGATGGTCGAGAACTATCGGAGCGGTCTGCTGTGGCGGTTGCTCCGGGGCTGCCCGTATCTCGTGCGAGGCCTCCTGAAGGCGGGATTCCGGGGCGGCTGGCTCTGATCAGCTGCGCGTCGTCCGGCGGGGCAGATGGTCGTCGTCTCTTGCCCGGGCACGGCAACGGTGTAGCTTGCGTATGTAACTAACTGGATAATTAAAGTGGCCGGTAAAACCAGAATCACCCGCAGCGCTGAACGCAACGGCGACACCGAACGGCGGATCCTCCGGGCCGCCCGCACGGTCTTCATGCGCCGAGGCACCGCCGGCGCGCGGATGCACGAGATCGCGGAGGAGGCCGGGGTCAACCAGGCGCTGCTGCACTACTACTTCCGCACCAAGGACGGGCTCAGCGAGGCGGTCTTTCGGGAAGCGGCAGGGCGGCTCGTGCCCGCCGTCGCTCAGGTGCTCGGCTCGGAGGGCAGCCTGGAGCAAAAAGTCGAACGCTTCGTGCACCTGTACATCGACACGGTGCGGAAGACTCCCTTTCTGCCCGGGTACATCCTGGCCGAGTTGCACCACCACCCCGAGCGCCTGCCGGGGCTGGTCTCGAGGCTCGTGGGCGTGGATCCGGTGCCTGTGGCAAGGGCGCTGAGACACCGGCTCGACGTCCAGCTCCGGGAACGAGCGGCCGCGGGCACCATGCGGCCCATCAGCCCCGAGCAGTTCCTGGTGAACGTCCTGGCGCTCTGCGTCTTTCCCTTCGCCGCCCGCCCGATGCTGAATGTCGCGTTCGGCATGAACGAACGGGCATTCCAGCGCTTCCTGGACGAGCGCCGGGCGGCATTGCCCGGCTTCATCCTCAACGCTCTCCGCCCATGATGCGTCGTCTGCCCATGGCTTTTGCGCTCGCTGCAGCGGTCCTGGGGCCGCGGCCGGGCAGCGCCGTCGCCCAGGAGCGATCGGCCCCTGATACCCTCCGGCTCGGCGCGCTGCAGGATGAAGCCGTCCGTCGCGACCCGCGCGGCCGCCAGACCGACCTTCTCGCGGCCCAGTCGGCGCTCCGGCTCCGGAGTCTGAACGCCGAGTGGCTGCCCCGATTCGAAGTGGCGGCGCTGGCGCAGTACCAGTCGGAGGTCGCCACGCTGCCGTTCGAGGGCCGGGGCGGCGTGCCGTTCACGCTGCCGAAAGACAGTTACGACGCGCACCTCGGCATGCGCCAGCCCATCTTCGACCCCAGTCTCCACGTTCGGAGTGACGTCGAGCGCGCCCAGCTCGCCGAGTCGCAGGCCGGGGTCCGCTCCAGCCTGTACACGCTCCGGCAGAGCGTGGCCGATGCGTACTTCACCGCGCTGCTGCTCGAGGCGCGGAGCGCCGAGCTCGGGGCCGGCGTGGGTGATCTCGAAGCGCAGCTCCGCGTCGCCCGGGAGCGGGTCGGCGCCGGCGTGGCGCTCCCCAGCGACACGGCCGTGCTCGGGGCCGAGCTGCTGCGGCGGCGCCAGTCGCTCGCGGAGCTCGCGGCCGATCGGGACGCGGCGCTGGCCGTGCTGGGTGATCTCACCGGCCGGACAGTGGGCGAGCGCGACACGCTCGCCCTTCCAGACATGGCGGCGGATGTCGCGGAGGCGCGCACCGGGTCCGAGGCGGCGCGCCGGCGTCCCGAGTACGAGCAGTTCGCCCGGAGTCTGGACGTGCTCGACCGCCGGCGCACGGAGATCGGCCGCCGCGACTGGCCGCGACTCAGCGCCGTGGGCCGCGCCGGGCTCGGCCGGCCCGGGCTCAACCCGCTGGGTGACGAGTTCGGCGGCTACTGGCTCGCGGGGCTGCAGCTCGACTGGTCTCCCTGGGACTGGGGCCGCGCCGGGCGCGAGCGCCAGGCGCTCGCGATCCAGCAGGAAATCGTCGCGACGGAGGAAGCCGCGTTCACCCAAGCGATCCGCCGCGGCGCCGTGCGCGACCTGGCCACCGTGGATCGCCTGGAGCGCGCACTCGAGGCCGACGACGCCATCATCGCGCTGCGCGACGGGGTGCTGCGCGAGACGCGCCTCCGGTTCGGCGAAGGCGTCGTGACCTCGGCCGAGTTCGTGGACCGCGAGACCGAGGCGCTCGCCGCGCGG
>JAICLE010000021.1 GCA_025927545.1 Gemmatimonadales bacterium | reverse complement strand
GCCGGGCCCGCGATTCCCGTGAGCTGCACCGGCGCGCGCCCCTCATTCTAGCGGCGGCCGCCGCGCTCCCCCAGAGACCGAGCTGCGGCCGGGCCGTGGTTCTCGAGCGACTCGGCCGCTGCCATCGTCTGGCAGGGCGCGCGGAGCTGGCGGCCGCGTACCTTCGCGAAGCCCTCGTCGTCGCCGGTTCGCTCGAGCCGAGCGACGAGGCTTCCTCTCTTCGCGGCATGCTGCACGCCGAGCTCGGAGAGGTGCTCCGCGAGGCGGGCCGCGCCGACGAGGCCACCTCGGAGTACGAGGCGGCGCTGGCCCTCGCGATCGAGCGGCGGGACACGCTCGGCCAGGCGTGCGCACTCGAGCGGCTCGGAGCCGGAGTCCCCAGGACCGCGGAGCACCCAGCCGGGGCGCCCCGACCGCCGGGCGTGATGGTCGAGAACGAGGCGAGCACGGAGTACGTGTTCGAGTCGGGATTGCTCGCCGACGGCCCGCACGAGCGCACGGTCACGCTGTTCGGTGACACGCCCGAGCCCCTGCCGGGCCATCTGCACCCCGCCCTCCTGCCGTGTGTGCGTACCTGGCAGGATGCCGAAGGAGCGGTTCGCTTTGCCCTTCCGCCGGCAGAGCCGCTCGTCACACCCGACCCGGGATGTACCGTCATGCGTCGTACCCGCCGCGAGGTGGCGGTCTCGGGAGATACCGTCGTGCTCTGGCGGCTGATCGAGGCGCTGGACGGTCGCTCCACAGTGAGCGAGGTGCTCGGCAGTCTCCATCACGCCGAGCGCGAAGCCGGGGCGGCCCTCCTTGCCCGGCTTGCTGCCGCGGGCGTGGTGGACACATCCGGGCGCTCCGTCGGACGGTTCCTCCACTGGGCCACCAAGAAGGGCGTTCTGCCGGCCGGCGGCCTCGAAGGCGACGGCGCGCTACGGCTGGCTGCGGACGGGGACCATCGCGTTTACCCCGGTGCGCCACGGGTCGCGATCGGCCGGGAGGTGCCGGCCGGCCGCCTCGGCACCTTCCACGCGCTCACCCGCTCGCGGCGGTCGACCCGCGACTACGCGGGGCTGCCGCTCTCCCGCGGGGAGTTCGATGCGCTCCTCTCCACCGCGTGCGGCATCACTGGCGCGCTCCCCTGGGCGGAAGGCGAGGTATCGCTCCGCGCCTATCCGTCGAGCGGAGCGCTGTATGCGGTGGAGATATATCCCGTGGTGTTCCGGGTCGAGGGACTGGAGCCCGGGGTGTACCACTTTCGGGCCCTCGAGCACGAGCTGGAGGTGGTGAAGCGGCCGATCGACCACGCGCGCTTTCTCGATGCCGCCCTTCCCACTGAGCGGGGGATGCTCGACGGCATTTCGGCGATGATCTGCCTGGCCGGGAATTTTCTCCGGCACGAGCGGAAGTATGGGCAGGGGGCCTACCGGATGCTGGTGGCGGAGGCCGGCCATGTGTCCCAGAATCTGGTACTTGCGGCCACCGCGCTGGAGCTCGGGGCGCGACCTTTCGGAGGCGTGTTCGACGATCTGCTGAATCACGAGCTCGGGCTGGACAGCCCGGACGAGCAGTTCCTCCTGAGTGTGCTGGTAGGGCGGCCGCGAAGCTGAGCCGGCAGCCTACACCTCCGCCAGCTCGTGCTCGATGCTCGTACAGGTTGCGACAAACTGGTGCACCGCCGCGGACGCTTCATCCCGGCGCCAGACGGCCCATTGCGGCACCTCGATCGGCGGATCGGCGAACGTGCGGCGCACCGCACCGGCTTCGCACGGCCCGTCGCCCGGCACGAGCGCCCACGCCCCGATGCCGGCCACCAGCGCGGGGCTGGTGCGCGACACCCGGAAACTCGCGAACGCCGGCCGTACGCCCCGGTCAGCGAGCGCCGCGAGGACACTCTGGTACGGCTCCCGGGGGGACCACAGCATCGGGGAGGACTCGAGATCGCGCAGCCACAGCGGGTCGCGGCAGACGAGCGGGTGGTCGGCGGGCAGGAGCACCCGATCGAACGACAGAACCCAGGCCACCGCCTTGTCGAACTCGTCGGTGTCGGGTGGCACGAAGAGGAACCCGACATCGACGGTCCGGTCCCGAAGCGCGCCGACCTGGGCCTGGCAGGTCAGCGGATCGCACTGGGGCGAGATGTGGGGACGGGTTCCGGCGAAGCGCCGCAGCAGCTCCGCCAGATACTCCTCGGTCCGTCCAGCCGGGGTGTAGGTGATCCGAAGCGACTGCCGGCACTCGTCATCCGCGGAGCGAACCCGGAGCACCGCCCGGGACGCCTCAGCGAGCATGTGCCGCGCGTCCTCGGCGAACGCCGCGCCGCGCGACGTGAGACGAACCCCACGCGCGTGCCGCACGAAGAGGCGGACCCCCAGCTCGTGCTCCAGGTCCGCGATCTGACGCGAGAGTGCCTGTTGGGCCACATGGAGGCGCGCCGCCGCGCGCGAAATGCTTCCCTCGTCGGCGATCGCGACCAGGTACCGCAGATGCCGGAGTTCCACGAAACTCACCGTGTCTGCCTGTGTCGTTCAAGATGTGAAACTCCCCACGCCGAGTCCATAGTTCCAAGGAGTTGCGGTGCCACCAACGCGCCAGGTCGTGCAAGCCTCGAGTAGTGAGCAGCCGCTGGTGCTCGCGAAGCGGGGCGTCTTCTTCGTCAACTATCGGCACGGCCCGCTCTTTCCCTCCGGCACCGTGACGGTGGATCAGATGTACGTCGAGTACGAAATCCCCGCCGCGCGGGCGCCGGGACCACCCCTGGTCCTGCTGCCTGGCGGCTGCCACACGAGCGCTGCCTACGACGAAACTCCGGATGGTCGGGAAGGCTGGCGGAGCTACTTCCTCCGCCGGGGATACGCGCTCTACCTGGCCGAGTGGGCCGGACGCGGCCCCTCCGGGTTCAACCCCTCGCCGATTCACCAGGCCGCGGCGAGCGGCTCCGCGTCGTCGCTCCCCCACCTTCTCTTCCTGTCGCACGCGAGCGTCTGGACCATGTTCCGGTTCGGACCGAGCTTCGGCGTGCCTCATCCGGGCCTGCAGTTTCCTATTGAGGCGGTCGAGCACTACTACGCCCAGCTCATCCCCAATACGGAGAGTCTGCTCGACTGCCCGGATCTCGCCACCGCCGACGCGCTCGTCGCGCTGCTCGAGCGGATCGGCCGCGCCGTCGTCGTGGGACACTCCCGCGCCAGCGACGCGATCCTGCCGGCGCTCATCCGGCGTCCGGAGCTCTTCGCCGGGTTCGTCGCGCTCGAGCCGGTCGGCTGCCGCGAGCGCTCTCGGGAGGAGGACACGGCGGCCCTCGCCAAGGTGCCCCTGCTGACGCTGTTCGGCGATTACCTGGAAGGCACGATGTGGCTGGAGTTCGCCGAGGAGTGGCGCGCGCTGTCGGAGCGACTCGACGCTGCCGGCGGCGACGCCCGTCATGTCGCCCTCGCCGGGAGCGGCATCCGCGGCAATAGCCACATGCTCATGATGGACCGGAACAGCAGCGAAATCGCCGACCTGATCCTCGAGTGGGTCCGCGCGCGAGCGTGAGACATTTTGCTGTTGCGGACCACCCCGTCGATCTCCAGCTTAGCGGAGAATGTCGGATCATGGGCCCACGGTAGCGACTCCCCGGTCGAGCGCGGGGTTTACGCTGCTCGAAGTGATGGTTGCGATCCTGCTCACCGGGATCGTGGCGCTCGTGGGGTACGCGGCCGCGAGGGTGAGCATCGAGGCCCGGACCCGGGTCGGTGTGGCGACCGGCGCCTCGCAGGCCGAGCGCGCCACGCGCGAGCTGCTGCGCGACGTGCTGCGAAACCTGCGGGCGCCGCAGCTCCCGGGCGAGCCGGGGTTCGCGCTACGCGACGAGCGGCTCTCGTTCACTGCCGCCGGTGCCGGGCCGCCTTTCGACCCCGAGTACGACTGGCGGATTACCATCGGCCCGGATTCGGGCGGGCTGGCGCTCCGGGCCGAGCCGGTGGGGCGGGCCTCGGCCAGCCGCGTGGCGTTCCGGCTCGCCGGGGTGACCCGGTGGGAGGTCCGCGTGCTCGCCCCCAATGGCGCAGACTGGCGGCCCGACTGGTCCTCCCCCCGGACCACCCCTCGGGGACTCGAGATCACCATGTGGGACGATCGGACGCCCGCGGGGATGCCGCTGCTCCTGGCCCTCTCACCCACCCGCACGTCGATCGTGGAGGACGCCCTTGATCAATAGCGTGCGGACCGATTCCGAACGCGGGCTCACTCTGCTCGAGGTCATGGTGGCGCTGGTGCTGCTCAGTCTGGTGCTCGCCGGCTACCTCCAGCTACTCCACGGCGCCTACTCCCTCCTGCTCGGCTCGCGGGATTGGAACGAAGCAGTAGGCTACGCCGTCGACGCCATGGAGCGATCGAAGCTTGGGCCCGCCGCGCTGGCCGATTTGCCCTCGGAGCGCCTGCCGGACGGCTTCCGGCGGCAGGTCTCCCTGCAGCCATGGCAGCCGGGACTGGACCTGGTGACGGTCACTGTCACGTTGCCCACCGGCGGCCGGTTCGATCTGTACCGGCTGGAGACGGCGGAGGCCCGGCTGCCATGAGGCGGCGCGACCGGCGTGGCGTCGCCCTGATCTTCGTGCTGGGGCTTCTCGTGTTCCTCGGCGTCATTGCGACGGAAGTCGGAGGCACGGCTCGGTTGGAGTCGAACATGGTCGCAAGCCTCCGCGCGCGCACAGTCGCGCGCTACGTCGCGGAGAGCGGCACCGTGGTCGCGAAGCACAGGATCGAGGCGCTGCTCGATTCCGCCGACAGCCCCGCCGAGCGCTCGGAGATCATGCGCGACCTCCGCCACCACCTCGGGGACCTGACCGAGGTGCGCCTCGGGCGGGCCAGGTTCGGCATCGCGGTGGTGGACCTCAACGCGCGTATCGACCTCAACCGGGCCGAGGCGCCCACGCTGGTCGGATTGTTCCGACAGTTCACCGGGGAGACCCGCGCCGAGCTCATCGTGGCCGCCCTCAAGGCCAATCCGGTGGTGCGGGTGAGCGACCTGCCCCTGGTGCCCGGCGTCGGCGACGCCGTCGCGGTGGCCGTCGCGCCCTATATCACAGTCTGGAGCGACGGCATCGTGAACATCAACTCGGCGCCGGAAGCAGTGCTCGCGGCGCTGCCCGGGCTCGGTCCTTCGGAGGCGAAGAGCCTGATCGAGCGCCGGGACGCGGGAGAGCTCTTCAGCGGAACGAGCCCGCCTGAGGACGGAGGGATGCGCGTGACGGTGACCTCACTCACGCCTGCCCGGCTGGTCTCCACGGTACCGACCCGGTTGCTGGTCGTCGCCCGCGGGTGGGACGGCAGCTCGCCCCTGACGCACGAGCTGCAGTCGGTCTACGCCGTGGTCGGCACCCAGCTGGTGCTCCAGGGATCGCAGGAGCGCGACCTGTGAGCGGCCTCCTCGGCATCGAGCTCGAGGCCCGGATGCTCCGCGCCGTGCGGGTCGACGGCTGGCGCGGCCGCCGCGCCCGGGTGATGGAAACCGCATGGGATCCGCACGAGCCGGGAGAAGGCGTGGGCGTGCTCCGCGAGACGATGGGGTCGGCGGCACGGATCGCGGTCGCCGTTCACCTGCCCCTGCTGCTGGCGAAGCGTGTCAAACTGCCCCCGCTGCCCCCGGCCGAGCGACGCCGGGTGCTTCAGCTCGAGCCGCAACGGTTTTTTCCGGTGCGACTGGAAGACCTCGTCATCGCCGTCGCCGATCACGAGATGGTTTTCGCCGCCCGCGAGGCCCCGCTCACCGCCTGGATCAAGGAGCTCGGCCGCCTCGGGCCCATCGAGCTGCTCGAGCCCGGGCCCGCCGCGCTCGCCCGGGCGCTCGGCAAAGCCGGCACGAGAGATGGGCTGGTACTGCTCGATCACGCCGAGCGCGGGGTGGGCCTGATCGAGCTTCGCCAGGGAGAGATCGCGCGAGTGCGGCGGATCTACGGCGGCTTCGCCGGTGTTGCGGCGGCGCTGGAGCCGGATTCCGGCAGGCCGATGCCGCCCGTGTACCTGGCCGGCTGGGATGAGGAACGCGCCGGGTTGCTCACGGCGCACCTCCGGGGCGTACGCGTCCTGCCGCTCCAGGCTCTCGCAGGCGTGGCTCCCCCGTTTCTCTCCGCCTACGGTGCGGCGCTCGGTGTGGGCAGCGAGCCCGGCGCTTCACTCATGACGGAGAAGTTGAGCGCCCGCCGCAGGCGGCGGCGGCACCGGACCCTCGCCGGCGCCGCGCTCGCCTGCGTCGCGGCGGCGCTGTTCGCCCTCACCTCCTACGACGCATGGCGCCAGCGGATACACGACAATCTCGCGACCAGGATCGAGGGGCTCGAGACCCGCGCCTCGGTCGCGCTCGGGCTGCAGCACGAACTCACCGCTATGCAGCGTCGGGCGCAGGCAGTTGCAGAGATCGAGCGGACGCGCCCCGATCCCTTGCGCGTGCTCCTGGCGGTGTCACGCCGCCTTCCGCCGGGCGCATATCTCCGCGCCCTCCGCCTCTCGGGCGCGGAATGGCAGATCGACGGGTACGGACAACAGGCCGCCGGCGTAACCCAGGCGCTCGGGAGCGCGCCCGAGTTCCAGGCGGTGCGCTTCCTGGCCGCCACCAACCGCGCCCAGATGGGCTCGCGGACATATGAAACTTTCTCGATCGCTTTCCGATTCGTTCCGGCTCCGTAGCCGGCGAGAGCGATGGGTGGTGGGCCTGGGCGCCGCCGTAAGCATTGCCGCGCTCGGCATCAGCCAGGGCATTCTGCCGCTCGTGGATCGCTGGACGGCGCGCGAGCGCGCCTATGTCGCGGAGCGCGGCCAATGGCAGCGGCTCCAGGGCCTGGTCGCGAGCGAGGCCCTGCTCAGACGGGCCGTCGATGCCGAGCGTCGCGCCGATCGCGACGCCGGCGGCCTGTTGACCACCGGCGCCACGCCCGCCCTGGGCGCGTCGAGCCTGCAGGTGCTGCTTCGGACCTACGCCGAGCAGAGCTCCACCCAGCTTGACCGCGTGGACGTGGCCGCCGAGCCGACGCCGAGCCGGCCTGGCCTCCTCGCCATCCCGGTGCGCCTGCAGGGGCAGGGGGACATCTACGGACTCACCGATTTCCTTTTCCGCCTGCAGCATGGGGAGCGGCTGCTGATACTCGACGAGATCTCCGTGACTGCCGGGTATTCACCCGGAGGCTACGCCGCCGAAGGTTACGCTCCGACCGACAGGGACCGGCTGGTTTGGAACGTTCGGGCCCATGGGCTCTATCCTGCCGCCGCGCCGGGGGAGCCGTGATCGTCCACCGTATCCTCTACACGTGCGCTCTTGGACTGGGTGTTGCCGGCATCGCGTTCCGAACGCAACCGCCACAGCTTCCGGACGTGTTGCCAGCTCTGCCACTCGTGTCCCGTCCGCGGCCGAGGGCCACCTCGACTTCGGAGAGCGTTGCGGTGTATGCCCCGATAGCCGCCACCAACGCCTTCTCCCCCAGCCGAACTCCACCGGCAAAGCGCTTCTCGCCCGACGACCGGACCGAGGCCCGGCCTCCCGCTCCACGGCGTGCGCCTCCTAAAGTCGTCCGGCCGGCAGCCCGGCTCTACGGCATCACCCGAAGCTCGAACGGGGTAGTGGCCCTGATCGAGGCCGATCCCAAGATTCCCGGCGCCGAGTTCTACCGTCTGGGCGATCGAGTCGGCGGCGACCGGCTGGCGGCGATTACCGACTCCACCGTCGTGTTGCAGGGAAGTGGCGGGCGCGTGGTGCTCCGTCTCCCCGAGGCGCCACGGCCATGAGACGCATCCGATCCGCCGTCCTGCTCGCGCTCCTCGCCGCCGCGCCGTGCTCCCTTCCGGCGCAGGGCACGGCCCCGGTCCGGATCAACTATGTGGATGCCAATCTGCCGGACGTCATCCGCTCCCTCGCGCAGGTGCTCGGGGTCAACGTGGTGCTGAGCGACGTGCCCGACAAGCATCTCACCTTTCAAACGCCCGCGCCGGTGCCGGCAAACCAGGTCGGCGTGGTGCTCGAGTCGATTCTGGAGAGCCAGGGGCTCGTCCTCGTGCAGTCCGGTCCGGTGGCGCAAGTCATGCCGGAGGCCAAGCGGCCGGCCACCGGTCCGATCCGAATGGGCAAGGACTTGCCCGACCCGCCCCCGCTCGGCCTGGCCACGCAGATCGTGCCGCTCGATTTCGTCCCCGCCGACGAGGCGGTCGGACTGCTCAAGCAGACGGCGAGCAAGATGGCGCGGGTCGAGCTGGTGCCGCACTCGAATGCCGTGCTGATCACCGATCGCGGCGTCAACCTGGCGCGCTATCTCGACCTGCTGCGGCACCTCGACGTGAAGACGGGGGGTGAATCCGGGCTCCGCACCTACGTCTATCCGCTCAAGCACGCCAGCGCCGAAGAACTTGCCGGAACCCTGGGACAGGTGTTCGGCACTGGCGGAACGGCGCCCACCGGCCGCACCAGGGTCAAAGCGCTGGAGGACAAGGGCCTGTCGTCCGAGCTCGAGAGTTTCCGCCGCCGCGAGATGGAATCCCTGGAGCAGCGCCGCGAGACCCCGATCCCCATGGTGCAGGCCGCTCCGGCCCCCACCGAAGCGCAGAGCGACAGCACCGAGGAGCCTGCCACGAAGGGCGCCCTGGTGGGGCAGACCACGATCGTGCCTGACCCGGCCACCAATTCCCTCGTGATTCGCACCGCACCGCCCAACTTCGCGCTGCTGAAGGAGACCATCGATGGTCTCGACGTGCGACCGGCGCAGGTGCTGCTCGAGGTGCTCATCACCGAGGTCACGCTCGACCGAGCCACCCAGTACGGTATCAACTGGCAGCTCTTCACCCAGCGACTCGTCTCCGGAGACTCCACGCGCGGCATCACCGGTGGCTTCGGTCTGCAGGATTTCGGTGACACCGCGCTCGGCTCGCTCGGCGGACTCGGCGTGCGCGTGGTGAGCCTGGCCGACCTGAGCGTCCGCGCCATCCTCCAGGCGCTCTCCTCGCGCACAAAGGTCCGGGTGCTCTCGACTCCCCGCATCCTCGCCCTCAACAACGAGCAGGCGCGTATCCTGGTGGGGAGCGAGGTGCCCTTCAATCAATCCACCCGAACCGGACTGGACGTGGTGGTGGACCAGACGGTGCAGTTCCGGAAGGTCGGCACCCAGCTCACCATCGTGCCGACGGTCAACACCGACGGCTACGTCACCTTCCGCATTCTTCAGGAGGTGAGCGCCCTCACCTCGCAGACGATTCAGTCCGCGCTGAACGCGCCCGTGATCAGCACCCGTGAGGCCGAGACGAGCGCGATCGTGAAAAGCGGCCACACCATCATCATCGGCGGGCTGATCGACGAATCCCAGCAGACCACCCAGAGCGGAGTGCCGATCCTGCAGGACATCCCCATCCTGGGCGGACTGTTCCGCAGCCGGGGCACCAGCCATACCCGTACCGAGCTGGCGCTCTTCGTGACACCGCATGTGGTGTTCACGGACGCCCAGTCCGACTCGCTGCTCCAGTCGCAGCGCGCCCGGTTCGGCGCCTCGCGCGCCGGCGTGGACAGCGTGCTGGCCAAGCCCCCGCCGGCGCCGGCCCAGGCCCCGACGCCCCGCAATCCGCTGCTCGGACGATGAGCCGCCTCGCGTCCATCCCCGCCAATGCGGCTCCAGAGAACGAGCGGCTCGGCGCCGATCTCAGGACCGCGGCCGGCCAGCCGCTCGCCCAGCGCCTCTCGAGCAAGTACTGGGAGGAGCACACCCTGCTGCCCCTGGCCATCACCGGCGACGAGCTGCTGGTTGCCGCCGGGGACGAGGTGGACCCGACGGTGGTGGACGAGCTCTGCTGGGTATACGACCGGCGCGTCCGCCTGGTCCGACTGCCGGCGTCCGAGATCCACTCCGCCATTCTTGCCGCCCAGTCGAGCGGCCCCGAGTTGCAGGACATCGATGCCCGGGGCACCGAGCTGGAGCTGCTCACGCCCGAAGACGAGGCGCTCGACGACGTCCGCGCGCTGGCCAACCAGGCGCCGGTGATCAAGTTCGTCAACCTGATGATCCTCGAGGCCCTTCGCGCGAGATCCAGCGACATTCATATCGAGAGCGTGCCGGACGGGCTGCGGGTGCGGTACCGGATCGATGGGGTGCTGCAGGAGATCTCCCACCCGCCGCGGCAATACCAGGCGGCGGTCGTGAGCCGCATCAAGATCATGGCCGGTCTCAACATTGCCGAGCGGCGCCTGGCACAGGACGGGCGCATCCGGCTGCGGCTCTCGGATCGAGAGCTCGACCTGCGCGTGTCCATCACACCGACGCTCCACGGAGAAGGCGTGGTGCTCCGGATCCTGGATCGGGGCGCCGGTATCCGGGACCTGGCCGAGCTCGGCCTCTCGGCAGGTGTCCTGGCGGGGTTCGAACGCTTGATCCGGCAGCCGCACGGCATCGTCCTCGTGACCGGCCCCACCGGCTCGGGAAAGACCACCACCCTCTACGGCGCTCTCGGCCGGCTGAACCGTCCAGGCGTGAAGATCGTGACGGTGGAGGATCCCGTAGAGTACCAGATCGACGGGGTGTCGCAGATCCCGGTGAATCCCAAGGTCGGGCTGACCTTCGCCGCGGCGTTACGCTCCATCCTCCGGCACGACCCCGACATCCTCATGGTGGGCGAGATGCGCGACCGGGAGACCGCCGAGATCGCCATCCAGGCGGCGCTCACGGGGCATCTCGTCTTCTCCACCCTGCACACGAACGACGCCCCGAGCGGCGTCGCCCGGATGGTGGACATGGGGATCGAGCCCTACCTGGTCACGGCCACTGTCGTGGGCATCATGGCCCAGCGATTGGTGCGGCTGGTGTGCGATGCCTGCGCCGAGGAATACCACCCACCGTCGGAGACTATCGCCAAGCTCGAGCGTCGGCCGGTGGACATTCCGAAGGCCCGCTTCCGCCGGGGACGCGGCTGTGAAGCCTGTGCCGGCACTGGGTACCGTGGCCGGACCGGTATCTACGAGCTGCTCCGGGTCAGCGACGAGATCCGCTCGCTGGTGCTCCGCGGCGCGTCCATCGGCGAGCTCCGGGCGCTGGCCGAGACGCAGGGGCAGGTATCGCTGCGCGCGGCCGGATGGGCCCAGGCCTCCGCCGGGGTCACCACGGTGGAGGAGGTGCTTCGGGTGACCCGGGACGAGCTGCTGTGACCGCCCGGTTCCGCTACCGTGCTGCCGGTGCCGACGGCCGAGTGGTCGAGGGGACGATGCAGGCCTCGTCTCGCCACCTGGTCCTCGCGGAACTGCAGCGCAAGCGGCTTTACCCGGTGGCGCTCGACGAGGTCGCCGCCGCGCCGGCGCGCACCGCCGCCCGACGAATGGGCCGCCGCTCCGCCGTGGCACTCTGGACCCGGAGCATCGCCACGTTGCTCACGGCCGGGGTTCCGCTGGACCGTGCGCTCGCCTTCACGGCTGCCCAGACCGGACACCCGGGCATGACCGGCGCCGTGCTCGACGTGCGGCGAGGCGTGCAGTCGGGCGCGAGCCTCGCCGATGCCATGGCCCGGCACCCCCGGTACTTCGACGCGCTCTTCGTGGCCACCATCGCCGCTGGAGAATCCAGCGGCGCCCTGGATGCCGTGGTCGAGCGCCTGGCGGACCACCTCGAGGAAAGCGCGGAGCTGCGGTCCCAGGTGCTCTCCGCGCTTCTCTATCCGGTGATCATGTCCATCGTCTCCGCGGTGGGCATCGTCGTGCTGCTCGGCTTCGTGATGCCGCGCTTCGCCGACGTTCTCGCCGACGCCGGAGGGAAGCTGCCGCTCACCACCCGCCTGCTCATGAGCATGAGCGCGCTCATCACCCGAGGTTGGTGGCTGTGGCTGCTGCTGGGCGCCGCGGCGGTGATGGTGGTGCCGGCGACGCTGGCACGTCCCGAGACACGCCGCCGCCTGCACGCGTGGCGGCTGGCGCTTCCGTGGATTGGTGAGTTCGAGCGCAAGTACCTCACCGCGCGCTTCGCCCGCACCATAGGCCTCCTGCTCCGGAGCGGGATTCCCGTGCTTCCCGCCCTGCGCATTGCGCGCGCCGCCGCTCCCAACATCGTATTTCAGGATGGCGTGGATCACGCGGCGGCGGCGGTGACCGAGGGTGGCACGCTCGCGCCCGCCCTGGCGGGCACGCTGCCGCCGCTCGCGCTGCAGATGCTCGCCGTGGGAGAGGAAAGCGGGCAGCTCGAGACACTGTGCCTCCGCGTGGCCGATGCGTACGACGGAGACGTGCGGCGGAGCCTCAGAACCATGATCGCGTTGATCGAGCCGGCGATGATTCTCGGCTTCGGCCTGCTGGTCGGCTTCGTCGCCCTCGCCATGCTGCAGGCCATTTACGGAATCAATCTCAATGCCCTCTGACCCGATCGTCAGGCCGCCGCGGGTACGCGGCACCGGCGGATTCACGCTGATCGAGATTCTGGTGGTCGTCATCATCATCGGGCTGCTCGCCGGGCTCGTCGGACCCCGTATTCTGGGCCGGGTCTCGGAGGCCAAAACCGCCGCGGCGCACACTCAAATCGAACTTCTCGGGCTGGCACTCGACAATTACCGGCTCGACAACGGCGACTACCCGACGACCGAGCAGGGTCTCGCCGCACTGCAGCGGAAGCCCGTACAGGAGCCGGTTCCCCAAAACTGGCGCGGCCCCTACCTCAAGCGGGCGATTCCCGCCGACCCGTGGGGCAAGGCGTACGGCTACGGCAGCCCTGGCGAGCATACGCCGAACGGCTACGACCTCTGGACCTACGGGCGCGACGGCCAGCAGGGAGGCGAAGGCGACGACGCGGATGTGACGAGCTGGTAAGCGGACCTGCGCTACGGCTGATCGATCCGGCAGGTGAGCGGGTCGAGACGGAACGGCCGGGCGGCCGGCGGCACCGCAACCTCGAAGGCGCAGCTACCCAGCGGCGAGATGACCAGCGCGACCGGCAAGCCAGGAAAGGCAGGCACGTGACCGGCTGCCGCCAGGCCGGCCGGCTCCGATGCGGCCCCTTCCAACCGCCATGCCCCGCCTTGCTCCACCCTCAGATACATCGTCTCTCCGCGCCGTGCCGCAGCCTCCCGAGCCGTGGCGATCAGCTCTTCCAGCGGCGGTCGCCGGGCCGGCGCCTTGAGTAGCGCGGGCGCGGTCAGCGCCGCGGCCACTCCCATGATGATGAGCACCACGAGCAGCTCGATCAGGGTGAAACCCCGGCTCTTCGATGAGTGGCGCATACGAACCAATCATGCGGAGCGGCCCGTCGCCTGTCAAACCCGCCCGCGCGTGCAGCGGTCCAGGTTCGCTGACACGTTTTGGAGCCGGATGGGACGTTCTGCGGTTGCTCCATGAGCCTGTGTGCCTCACATAGTGGAACCCGCGCCGCACATGGCGGTCACGCGGGATTCTCCAGAGCCCAGAGGCGAGCCATGCCATTCAAGTGTCGCGCTGCGGACGTAATCCGAAGTGTCGTGCCGTTGCTTGTCGCACTCGCCGCGGCCTCGCCGCCCGCGAGCGCACAGGACGTCCTCGACTACCACCATTGGCTGCGGCAGCACCCCATGCCGCCGCTCGTGATCCGCGAGCAGGGGAGCTTTTTTGTGGGGGGACAGACCAAGCACGTCGGCGCCGACGCGGACGTCACGATCTACCAGATGTACGTGCAGTATCAGATCCCCGACCAGCGCATGGGGCACCTCCCCGTGGTGATGCTGCATGGTTGCTGCCTGAGTGGAAAGACGTATGAGACTACACCGGACGGCCGCATGGGATGGGCGGAGTACTTCCTGCGCCACGGACGAGCGGTGTACATCCCCGACCAGTCCGGACGGGGACGCTCCGGGTACGATGCGACGCCGATCAATCAGGCACGCACGGGCGACCTGCCGGCCAGCGAACTCCCGCCTGTTACGCAGGCGAGCTATCAGTTCGCCTGGTCGGTGTTCCGGTTCGGGCCGACGTACGGGGCCGTATTCCCCAACGAGCAGTTCCCGATGAAGCACGTGGACGAGCTCTTCAACCAGATGATTCCGGACATCAATGCCGAGCTGCCCACGCCCAATCCGACGTGGACCAATCTGGGCACCCTAGCGGAGAAGCTGAATGGCGCGGTGCTCATGGGGCATTCGCAGTCGGGCTTCTTCCCGCTGCATGCCGCGCTGATCAATCCGAAAGGGGTCAGGGGCCTCATCTCGGTGGAGCATACCTGCGACACCTTCACCCCGGATGAGATCACGAAGTTGGCCACGTTCCCGACCCTCATCGTGTTTGGAGACCACCTCGACGACATCGTGGGTTCCACCCAGTGGCCTACTGCCTTCGCCAACTGCGAGAATTACGTGGCCCAGGTGAAGGCGGCCGGCGGTGATGTCACCCTGCTGCACCTGCCCGATATCGGCATCAGAGGGAACAGCCACATGATGATGCAGGACAAGAACAATCTGCAGATCGCCGACCTGCTTCTCGACTGGATCGACACTCACGTCGAGCACCGGCCGCGTCATCACTGAGCGAGCCACTGGCGAGTGCCGTCGATGATGGCGGCCCGGTGCGGCCCCGCCCGCACCGGCCGCTTTCACCGATCCTCGCCGCTTCGGAGCACACCCGCCTCTCGGCACCAGCTGCACCCCTCCATCTCGTCCATCGTCCCGGCTGCCGTGACATCACCCCGAGCCTGCTGGCGCTCGCGCGCATCGGGCGCTTACTTACTGCCCATCGCGCGGCAACCAGGCAACTCCCTCGACCTCCGCCGGCCGCGAGCAGGGTAGCGGCCGAGTCCGGAACCTTTGCCCGAACGCCACCGACGACTCCATGCTCACCCACGACCCCACCCGTCAGCAGCTCGCCTTGGAGCGAGCCACCGAGCTCGCCCTCGCGTTCCTCGAATCGCTCGACACCGCCCCCGTCTGCGCCACGGCCTCGCTGGCCGAGCTGCGGCGGCGGTTCGCGCATCCGCTGCCCGACGAGAGCGCCGACCCCGTCGCCATCATCGAGCAGCTCTCGCGCGACGTGGCCGGCGGTCTGCTCGGGAGCGCCGGTGGCCGCTTCTATGGCTGGGTCATCGGGGCCGGCCTGCCCGCCGCGCTCGCCACCGACTGGCTCACGTCGGCCTGGGATCAG
Source organism: Gemmatimonadales bacterium (assembly GCA_025927545.1). Taxonomy (GTDB): domain Bacteria; phylum Gemmatimonadota; class Gemmatimonadetes; order Gemmatimonadales; family GWC2-71-9; genus CAVVWJ01. Next base: position 29,261 of record JAICLE010000021.1, on the reverse strand, counting down.
AACGCGGGCCTCTATGCCTGCGGACCCGCGGCCGCTGTGGTCGAGGAAGTCTGCGGCGGCTGGCTCAAGGACGTGCTCGGGCTCCCGGCTCACGCGTCGTTCGCGCTCGTGACCGGCTGTCAGATGGCCCACGTCACCTGCCTGGCCGCGGCGAGGCACGCGGTGCTCGCGCGCGCCGGGTGGGACGTCAATCGGGACGGGCTCGCCGGCGCGCCGCCCGTTCGCGTGCTCACGTCGAGCGAAGTACACGGCACCACGACGCGCGCCGTGAAGCTGCTCGGCATCGGCACCGCGAACATGGTCGTGCTGCCGAGCGACCCGTCGTCGCGCCTCGCGCCGACAGTCCTGAACGAGGCCTTGTCGCACGAGGCCGGAAAGCCCACCATCGTGGTTCTCCAGGCGGGCGACGTCAACTGCGGCGCGTTCAATCCCTTTCCCGAGCTCGTCCCCTTGGCGCAAGAGGCCGGAGCGTGGGTGCACATCGACGGCGCCATGGGCCTCTGGTGCAACGCATCCCCGGAGTTGCGTCACCTGCTCGCGGGCGCCGAGGCGGCGGACTCCTGGGCCACCGACGGCCACAAGTGGCTCAACGTGCCGTACGACTGCGGGTACGCCTTCGTCGCCCGCCCCGAGCACCATCGCGCCGGCATGGAGCACCGGGCGAGTTACCTGGTCCACGCGGACGACGCCCGCGACGAGCTCGACTGGACACCGGAGCACTCGCGCCGCGCGCGCGGCTTTGCCACCTGGGCTGCGCTGCGCGAGCTCGGGCGCAGCGGTCTGTCCGATCTCGTCGCCCGCTGCTGCCGGTACGCGCACGACATCGCGATTCGGATCGGCTCGCTGCCCAACGTCCGCGTCATGTGCGTCCCCCAGATCAACCAGGGCCTGGTTCGCTTCTACGATGCCAGGCCGGGAGCGACCGAGGAAGACCACGATCGCCGGACCGATGCCGTCATGGCCGCCATCAACGCCAGCGGCGAAGCCTTCTTTACCGGCACCACCTGGCGCGGCATGCGCTGCATGCGCGTTTCGGTGTCGAGCTGGCGGACGACCGCCTCCGACGTGGACCGGGCGGTCGCGGCAGCGGAGCGAGCGCTCGAGGGTTAGGCTCTGATGACCGAAGCCAACGTGGTACTGGATGACCCGCAGCGTTCTCCATCCGCATCCGGCGCGGCCTCGCGCCGCGCCCGGATCGAGTCGATCGACGTGCTCCGCGGCATCATCATGATTCTGATGGCGCTCGATCATACCCGCGACTTCTTCGGGAATGCCGCGGTCAACCCGACCGATCCCGCCACGACCACGGTGCCGTTGTTCTTCACCCGCTGGGTTACCCACATCTGCGCTCCGGGCTTCTTCCTGCTTACCGGCGTCGGCGCGGCACTCACGCTCCGCCGGCTGTCGCGAGGGGAGTTGGCGCGGTTCCTGTTCACCCGCGGGCTCTGGCTCATCTTCCTCGAGATCGTGATCGTCCGCGATCTCGGGTGGCAGTTCAATTTCGATTATCGCCTCACGGTGCTCAACGTGCTCTGGGCGCTCGGCTGGGCGATGATCTTCCTCTCGGCACTGCTTCGTCTGCCCACCTGGATGGTGACGGCCATCGGCGCCGTGATGATCGCGACCCACAATCTGCTCGATGGCGTCCAGGCGGCATCGCTCGGCGTGCTCGCCCCTCTGTGGAACGTCCTGCACGCCCCGGGCGTGGTCCTGGACGATTCCCGGCACGTCGTCTTCCTGGCCTATGCCCTGATACCGTGGATCGGGGTGACCGCGATCGGCTACGCGCTGGGCGAGGTGTACCGGTGGGAGGCGGAGCGGAGACGGCGGTTCCTCCTTCGGCTCGGCCTCGCCGCGGTGGCGGCGTTCCTGGTGCTCCGGGCCTTGAACCTCTACGGCGATCCCCGCCCCTGGTCGCCCCAGAAGTCCGCCGTCTTCACGGGACTCTCCTTTCTGAATGCCAACAAGTACCCGCCGTCGCTGCTGTTCCTGCTGATGACCCTCGGACCGATTCTGCTGTTCCTCCGGGCGCTGGATGCCGGAACCCCGCGCCTGCTCCGCCCCGCGCTGGTGTTCGGCCGGGTGCCCCTCTTCTACTATCTGCTCCATGTGCCATTGATTCACCTGCTGGCCGTGGCCGTGTGCTATGCGCGCTACGGCGCAGTACACTGGATGTTCCAGTCGAACGGGATCGAGCAGTTTCCCGTCACCCAGCCGCCGGGATGGCCCCTCGGCCTGCCCTGGGTGTACCTGATCTGGGCCGGCGTCGTGATCGCCCTCTTTCCGCTGTGCCGCTGGTTCGCCGGGCTCAAGCGGCGCCGCGGCGATTGGTGGCTCAGCTATCTCTGAGCGAGGTCCGGAGAGCAGCACGGCGAAATCCACCTCGATGGGTACGCCGCGCTGGCTTACCCGGACGCCGTGGCCGAGCGGCGGCGCGCTGGTTTCGGCACGACAGAGTGACATCCAGCGGAGGTCCCCCATGGCTCGACTGCCCACTTGCGCCGTGCTCCTGCTCGCGGGCGCCTGCTCGCCCGCGCCCTCAGACCAGACCCCGCACGCGCCCCAGTACGGCGCCTGGGGCATCGACCTGGCGGGACGGGACACGACGGTGCGGCCAGGGGATGATTTCTTCGGTCACGTCAACGGCGGCTGGCTCGCGCGGACGGCCATCCCCGCGGACAAGACCGGGATCACTCTCCGGCTCCTGATGAGCGACACGACGGAGGCCCGGCTTCACGCCATCATGGAAGCGGCTGCGGCCAGGGCCGCCCACGCTCCGACCGATCTCCAAGGGAAGGTCGGCGCCTACTACAAGGCGTTCATGGACTCGGCCCGGGTCGAGCAGCTCGGCGCCTCCCCGCTCGCGCCCCAGCTCGCCCGGGCGCGCGCGGCCGGCACGCGCGAGGCGATCGCCGCGCTCATGGGCCGCAACAATCTGGATTTCAACGGCACCATCTTCAGCAGCTACATCGAAGCCGACCTCAGGAATCCGAAGAACTACTCGGTCTATCTCAACCAGGCAGGGCTCGGCCTCCCCGACCGCGACTACTACTTGAAGCCCGGGCTCGCGGCCCCGCGGGCGGCCTACCAACGCTACGCCGCCACCCTGCTTCATCTGATCGACTGGCCGGAGGCGGACGCTCGGGCCGCGGACATCCTCGCCTTCGAGACTGCCATCGCCCGGGCAAGCTGGACGAAGGTGCAGCAGCGCGACGTCAGGGCCGAATACAATCCGATGACGGTCGCCGACCTCGTCCGGCTCGCGCCCGGCTTCGACTGGCAGGGCTATCTGGAATCCGCGGGTCTGCCGCACCTCACGCGTGTCATCGTCGGCGAGAAGAGCGCCGTGCCCAGGATCGCCGCGATCTTCGAGAGCACGCCTGTGCGGACGCTGCAGGCCTGGGAGGCGTTCACCCTGGCCGACAACGCCGCGCCGTTTCTGGCGCGGCCGTTCGGGGACGCATACTTCGAGATGCGGCAGAAAACCCTCGGCGGACAGCAGGCGCAGGGCGCGCGCTGGAAGCGCGCCGTGCACGCGGTGAGCGGAGGAGACGTCGGCACCGGCAGCCGCTTCGACCGGTTCGGCAGCATTGGTTTCGGCGTGGGGCAACTGTACACCGCGAAATACTTCCCACCGGCTGCCCGGGCCACGATCGAGGAGCTGGTCTCCAACTTGAAGGCGGCCTATCGCGCCCGCATCGAGCGGCTCGACTGGATGAGCCCGGCCACGCGGCAGGAGGCCCTGAAGAAGCTCGACACCTACACGATCAAGGTGGGCTACCCGGACCACCCGCGCGACTACTCCACGCTGCTCATTCGGGATGACGACTTGCTGGGAGACGTCCGGCGCGTGGGCGAGCTCGACTGGCGGTTCTACGTGGGGCGGCTGAACGGCCCGGTCGATCGCACGGACTGGCTGATGACGCCGCAAACGAACGACGCCTATAACGGCGCGCTGCGAGACATCGTGTTTCCCGCCGGGATCCTGCAGCCCCCGATATTCGATCCGAATGCCGACATGGCGGTCAATTACGGCGCGGCCGGCAGCATCATCGGGCACGAGCTCACGCACGGCTTCGACGACGAAGGCCGCAAGATCGATGCGGCTGGAGCCCTGCGGGACTGGTGGCAGCCGGCCGATGCCGGGAACTTCGAGGCCCGCGCACACGAGCTGGCGGCGCAGTACTCCGCCTTCGAGCCGCTCCCGGGCCTGCACGTGAACGGCTCCCTCACCCTGGGCGAGAACATCGCCGACCTGGGCGGCGTGACTCTGGCCCTCGACGCGTACCGCGCGTCGCTGCACGGCGCGCCCGCGCCGGTGCTCGACGGGCTCACGGGCGAGCAGCGTGTCTTCCTCGGGTGGGCGCAGGCATGGCGCGGCAGGGTTACCGACGACTACGTGAAGCAGCAGGTCGTGAGCGACCCGCACAGCCCTCGACGCTTCCGCGTCAACGGGCCGCTCCGGAACGTCGACGCGTGGTACACCGCATTTGACGTGAAGCCGGGGGAGAGCCTGTACGTGGCGCCGGCGAACCGGGTCCACATCTGGTGATGCCGGCCCGTGGGGCCGGACGTGCGTCGGGAGAGCCGAGGCGACCGGTCGTGCGGCTGCTCACGCCCGGTCGCTCCGCGCAGGCTGACCTTCGCGAGATGCTCTACGCCACGCTACGCCGCCGACGAAGCGGCCAGCCGCGTGCCCAGTGCCCCCCGGACGGCGGCCAGATGGTGGTAGCTGTGCCGCACCGCGTGGTCCTCGAGCATGAACTGGCAGGTGAGCGGCGCGTCCGCGTTGAGCGAAAGCGTCGCCGCGCCGTCGAGCTGCGCATCACTGAGCGCCCGAATCGCCGCCGCGGCCGCCCGGCTGTTCCGCTCGAGCAGCTCCAGCGCGGCCGCCCTGGTGACACCGTCGTTCTCCCGGGCATGCTCGGCATTCAATGCATGGACATCCGACCACGTCACGCCCGCCACCGGCGTGCCGGCGGCGAGCTGCTGCGCCAGCTGGATCTCCAGCGGGTACATGCTGGCGACGTGGTGGACGATCACGCCGATCGGGCGCCCGTCGCCGGGCACCCGGATGCGCCACTCCGCGTCGGTGAGGGTGCTCGCGACGTTCGCGAGCGCGCGGGCACCCTGCTCGAGTCGGTCGGCGAGGACATCGGAACGCTGGCTCATGCGGTACCTCCGGCTGCTGGGTTGGTGTCGTGAACGGGTGAACATCAGTTGGCCGCGCTCAGCGGACGACGATCGTTCCCGACATCGCCGCGCCGTGGACGGCGCAATCGTATCGGTAGGTGCCCGCCGTGGCGAACGTGACCTGGTACGTGCTGCCGTCGCCCGTCTTAACGGCGCTGCTCGTGAAGCTCGGCGAGCCCTCCGACTGGACGCTGTGGGGCGTGCTGCCCGTACCCGTCCAGGTCCAGGTCACGGTCCCGCCTACGGCCACGGTAGTCTGGGCCGGGTTGGTCGTCCCATCCTGCCCGCTCTTGAAGAAGATGTTGCCGACCGTGACGGCCGCGGTGGACGGAGCCGGTCCGCCGGTACCGCCGCCCGTCGGGCCGCCTCCCCCATCCGGTGCGGACGGTGAGTTGCCCGAGCACCCGGCGAGTACCGCCAGCGCTGCAGCCATCAGAAATCGCGTAGTCATGAGATCCCCCGTTCCGAATGTGAATCGTGCAAGAGCATGTGATCCTGATTCGATCGCGACGGCGCCCCGCGTGCCTCATGGCGTACTGCTCCGCCCCAGGAGGGTGCTCACCAGGGCGGTCGCCCGAACCACCCGAACACCCCTGGCGAACAGGTCGTGCACCATCGCGACACCGTTCCGATCGATGAAGCCGACGCCCGCGAAATCCACCTCGACCTGCTTCCGCGCCTTGAGGTGAGCCAGGCATTCCGCTTCGAGCAGCGGTACCCACACGCCCATGAGATCCCCCTCGACTTTGAGCGCCACCTGGGGACCCGCCGCGGCTACCCGTGAGATCCGAAGCACCGCTCGGCCTCCTTCACATCGTGACGCCGGCGCAGGGCCTGCCGTCGCCCCGAAAAGCAGGTCGTGTGCCGCGTACGAACTCGCGGCAGCCTGAGGTCTATCTAGATACCTGCGTGTGAGTTGCGGAGCGGGCGGTGGCAACCGTGCCGGGGCAGGTCCACCATCTTTGGTGGGGCGGGCGATTCTTTCCGGGAGGCGACTACGATATGCGGGAGGTCGAGCGCTTGATTCCCAGCTTGTCCATTCGGTGACGCAACGTGTTGGGATGGAGGTTCAGCATCTTCGCCGCGCCCTTCGGACCCTCGACCACGCCACCGGTCTGCTTCAGCGCGGCGAGGATGTGGCCGCGCTCGACGTCCTTCAGCGTCGCGAACGCGGACCCCGCGGGCGCGGCCATGGGAACCGGCTCCCCGGCTTCCCGGGACACCACGGGGAACACGCCCGACGTCAGCATGGAGACGAGGTCGGGCTCCGCCTCGAGGATCGGGCTTCGGGCAAGGATGATCGCCCGCTCGATGACGTTCTGCAGCTCCCGCACGTTTCCCGGCCAGTCGTAGCTCGTCAGGCTGTCGATGGCGCCCCGGGAGATCCCGTCCATGTGCTTGCCGAGCTTCTTGGCGCAATGTGACAGAAAGAACACCGCGAGCTGCGGGATGTCGGCGCGGCGCTCGCGCAGCGGTGGCACCTCCAGCGGAAACACGTTGAGCCGGTAGAAGAGGTCGGAACGGAACGTGCCGGCCTGAACGGCTTCGCGAAGGTGACGATTGGTGGCGGCGATCACCCGCACGTCCACCCGCAGCGACCGGCTGCTTCCGACCGGCTCGAACTCCTGCTCCTGCAGCACGCGCAACAGCTTGACTTGCGTCTCCAGCGGCAGCTCGCCGACTTCGTCCAGGAAGATCGTGCCGCCGTCGGCGAGCTCGAAGCGGCCGATGCGCCGCTCGATCGCGCCGGTGAACGCCCCCTTCATGTGACCGAAGAGCTCACTCTCGACCAGCCCCGCGGAAATCGCGCTGCAGTTCACTTTCACCAGAGGACGGTTGCTGCGGGGGCTCCGGGCATGAATGGCGCGGGCGATCAATTCCTTGCCGGTCCCCGTCTCGCCGCAGATGAGGACGGTGGAGTCGGTCGGGGCGACTTGCTCCAGCTTGTAGAGCACCGCCAGCAACGCGGGGCTGCCGCCGACGATTTCCTCGAAATTGTGCTCGGTGCGGATCTCCTCCTGCAGGTAGACGTTCTCCTTTTCCAGTCTGGCCTTGAGGGCCGCAATCTCCTCGTACGACTGCATGTTCTCCACCGCCAGCGCGACCTGGTTCCCGAGCTCCTGCAGGAGATCCAGGTCCTTCTCCGAGTAGCAGCCGGGGGTCCTGCTCCCGACGTTGAGCGTCCCGATGCTCCGTCCGCCCACGATCAGCGGGACCAGGCAGTCGGTCCTTATGCCTTCGGCCACGAGGCGGCGGTCGTTGGGAAACTCCTGCTCGCGCTCCAGGTCGCGGCGGAGGGTCGGGCGCTGCTGATCGAAGACCCGCCCGGCCATGGTCTCGGTGCGGTGGAACTCCATTCCCGCGTGGAAGTAGTCCGAGGGAAGCGGACCTTCCATCGCGAGATAGCGGAACGTCTCCCGCGCCGGGTTGTACAAGGTGAACGCGGCCCGGTCGAACGGAATGATGCGATACAGCGCCTGGGACACCGAGTGGAGCAGCGCGTCCCGGGTGAGGTGGGTGACGATGGCGTTGTTGATCTCGAGCAGCGTGCGGTAGCGCTCCGCCGTGCACTCGACTCTGGTCTTGAGCGCGGCGATCTCTTCGTACGCCTGCATATTGCCGATGGCGAGCGCCACCTGGCTCGCCACCTCGCGCAGGAACTCCGCATCGGCCTCGCAGTACTGGTTCTTGTGCTGGCTCCCGATATTGAGGGTGCCCAGGGTCTTTCCCGCCAGCGTCAGGGGAACGACGCAGTACGAACGCACCCCCTCCTCCAGCAGCCGCCGCTCGATGGGATGCTGCGCCTCGGCCTCCAGATCGTGTCGGAACAGCGGCCGCTGGTGCTCGAATACCCACCCCGAATGACTGTCCTGCCGCCCCATCTCCGCGCCGACCTGGAAGTAGTCCGACACCCAATGCCGGGACACCGCGAGGATGCGCAGGGTGTCGCGCTCGGGCTCGTAGAGCGTGAGGGCGGCCCGGTAGATGGGCATGACGCGCTGCAAGGTCTCGCAGATCGCGTTGAGGAGGCCTTCCTGGGTGAGGTTCGTGATGATGGCGTTGTTGATCTCGAGCAGCGTGTGCCACCGCTCCTCGCTCCGACGCAGCGCCTCGTCGCCTCGTTTGCGCTCGGTGATGTCCTCGGACACCGCCATGAGGAAGCGCGGCACGGGCCCGGCGCCGGGCACCAGCGACGCGGTGTTTCTCACCCAGATGACGCTGCCGTCCTTGCGGCGATACTGCTTGTCGATCTGGAACCGCTCGCGCTTCCCCGCCAGCAGCTCGGTGACCAGGGCCCAATTGAAGTCGCGGTGGTCCTCGTGGGTGAGGTCGAGGAAGGTGAGCGCCTGAAGCTCCTGCTCGGTGTAGCCCAGCATCTTCTCGTATGCGGGGTTCACGCTGCAGAAGCGCCCCTCGAGATCGGTCAGCGCGACGCCGATGGCCGAGTTCTCGAAGACGGCGCGCCAAGGCGCCGCAGCCTCGAGCAGGGCCCGATAGCCCGGAACGTCGTCTGCCGGCCTTCGCCCGCCTGGCGCGTCGCGGGGCCCGTCTGCATCACCCGGCATGACCGTTCCTCGACCTGTGGACGTGCTGACGACTGCCTGGCGCCCGCAGATTCTGCCTCCCGGTACGACCGAAGTCAACGATCACTGTGACTCGTACGGTGGCCGGGCAATATTGGAGGTCGGACGTGGGCGGGCAACGGTGCGTCTCGGATGGGAACGACCGAATGTCACAACCTGGCAATGCGCCCTACTTCCTCGCCCTCGCTTCCGCGCTGCTCTATGGCGCCGGGGACTTCACCGGCGGCCTCGCCACCCGGCGAGCCGGCGTGCTGCCCGTGGTCGTGGTGTCGCAGTCGAGCGGACTCGTGCTGCTCCTCCTGTTTCTGCCCTTTCTTCCACCCGCGTGGCTCTCGCGCGCCGATCTCCTCTGGAGCGTGTCGGCCGCGCTCACGGGCGGCGCAGGCGTCGCGCTGCTCTACCGCGCGCTGGCCGTCGGCCGCATGGCCGTCGTGGCGCCGACCACGGCCGTCTGCGCCGTCGCCATCCCGGTGCTGGTGGCGGTGCTGCTGGGCGAGCGGCCTGGCCTCCCCGCAGCCGCCGGCATCCTGCTGGGGGTCGGCTCCATCGTGCTGGTGAGCCAGCAGACGGCGGCAGAGGGCGCCGGCGGCCACGCGCCTGGGGGACGACTCCCCCCGGGCATCGCGCTCGCGCTGGTATCGGGCGTGGCGATCGGGTTGTTCTTTCTGTCGCTCGCGCGGACCAGCCCCGCGGCGGGGATGTGGCCGATCCTGGTGTCCCGGGCGGTATCAGTGACCCTGTTCGGCGCGGCCGCGGCGGCCGGCCGGCGCTCGCTGCGGCTGCCGGGGGTGCTGCTCCTCGCGCTGCTCTGCGGGGTGGTGGACATGTCGGCCAATGCGCTCTACCTGCTGGCCGCGAGGTCCGGTCCGCTCAGCGTGGTGGTGACGCTGTCGTCGCTCTATCCGGCGAGCACCGTGCTGCTCGCGCGGGTGGTCCTCGGCGAGCGGCTCAACGCCCGGCAGATCACTGGCGTCGGATGCGCGCTCGCGGCCATCGTGCTCATCGTGAGCGGTGGGCCGCCCTGACCGCGTCTCACCCCGCCGGCACCGCTGTAACGGCCCCCGCCGGCCGGCCGTCGCCGCCCGTGAACGACTCCGACGCCCCCAACTCGAACAGCGTCTCGAACCGTCGCGCCAGCTCGCGCTCTCCCTCCAGCACCAGATGCCCCTGCCGAAGCGCGTCGGCGAGCCTCGTGTCTCCCATCAGCACGTCCACGAGGACCCTCAGCGGGGCGGCCACGGTGAGCGTCACCGGGAATCCGGGATCGGTGAGGCAGACGTCCACGTCCTCGTCGTCCCCGTGCTGCACGACGAGCCACCAGTAGCGGCGGGACCGGGCCTCCCCCTGGAGCTGGAAATGCAGCACGGTGCGCCCGGGAGGAAAGCGTGCTGGGACGACGTGGCGCCGGAGCGACCACATCAGCACTCCGGGATCGAGCTCGTACGACCGGTAATCGCGGGTGATCCACTTCCTCGCCCAGTGGCCGAGCGCGTCCACGATGGGCCGGAGCTCCTCGCCCGCGGCGGTGAGATGGTAGGCCACGCCCTCGGCGTCGTTCTGCCGGCGGATGACGCCGTCCTCCTCCAGCGACTTGAGCCGCTGGGACAGCACCGACGGCGAAATGAGGGGCAGCGCGTGGCGGATCTCGTTGAAACGGTGGTAGCCCACCATGATCTCGCGGAGGATCAGCGGCACCCACCGTTGCGCCACGACTTCGGATGCCTGGGCGACCGGACAGAAGGAGCCGTAGCTCCGGGGAGGACAGCTCGTCATCGGACTCCTCGGGTGGAAGGCGGTACGAATCTCATACTTGTCGCCCACCGCGGCAATACGTACCCTGTTGCCCTCGACACCCAACCTTTCTTCCGGAGATTCGGTATGCGCGCACTTCCCCTCTCGGCCGCCCTGCTGCTGGGGGCCGTCACGCTGCACGGGCAGACGGCCTCGGCCCACAAGTCGCCCACACTCTCCTGGGGGCCGGCCCCGGCCGTGTTCCCCGCGGGGGCGAAAATGGCGGTGGTCAGCGGCGATCCCTCCCAGGCGAAGCCGTTCACGGTGGAGCTCTCGTTCCCGGACGGGTACCGCATTCCGCCCCACTTCCATCCCACCGACGAAACGGTGGAAGTGAAGAAGGGCACCTTCCTGGTCGGAATGGGAGATACGCTGGATGTCTCGAAGACCAACACCATGAAGGTCGGCGCCAAGGGGAACGTGCCCGCCAACCACCATCACTATGCGGTCGCCAAGGGGGCAACGGTCGTCTCGGTCACGTCGATGGGACCGTTCGCCATGACCTACGTCAACCCCGCGGACGACCCGCAGGCCAGCCACCCGTAGCCATCCGGCGAGGCGGATGGACGTCGAGCGCCCGACGCGGTGATTCGTCGGGCGCTCGAGCGGAGTAGAAGAGTGGTGAGCGGCTTCGGCGGCCCTCAGGGACCGACCACCGCGACTGGCGTGGTACGCCCTGTGGTGGTGCCATCGCCGAGCTGGCCCTGGGTGTTCACTCCCCAGCAATAGATCGCGTGACCTGAGGTGATGCCGCAGGTGTGGTCCCCGCCGGGCCCGGCGCTGACGCCCGTGAAAGACAGCCCGCCTGCCACCTTCACAGGCGTGTCCGTATAGAAGCTGCCGCTCCCGATGCCGAGCTGTCCGTGCTGGTTGTCACCCCAGCAGTAGGCCACGCTGGCCGTGGTCACTCCGCACGTGTACCCGTCGCTCGCGACCACCTGCCGGAACTTGAGGCCGCCGCTCACGGCGACCGGCTGCGCGGCCCAGTTCCCGCTCTGATGATTGCCCAGCTGACCGGTGTAGTCCGAGCCCCAGCAGTACGCCTTGTTGTCGGTGGTAACCCCGCAGGCGTGGGCAGGAAACGTTTCGGTCCCCTGCGCGTCCGAGATGATGGACCCACCCGCGATCGCGTCACGGAATGACAGTCCGCCGAGTACCGCCACGGGCTTCGTACGCTGCGTCGACGTGCCGTCGCCAAGATTCCGGTCGCGGTTGTACCCCCAGCAGTAGGCCTGGTGGCCGGTGGTGACGCCGCACGTGAAACTGCCGCCGGCCGCCACGTTGTTGAATCGCAGCCCCCCGACGACCCTGACGGGCGTGGCGCTCTCGAACACCGCCCCCTTGTCGCCCAGCTCGCCGAAGTTGTTGCTTCCCCAGCAGAACGCGACGTCGCTCGCGTTGACGGCGCAGGTGTGATAGGTACCCGCCCGCACGCGGGCGAAGCGGCGTCCTCCGCCGGCAAGCACCGGGGTCGAGCGGTTCACGGACAGCGTGCCGTCGCCCAGCCGGCCGTCCTCGTCCGCACCCCAGCAGTAAACGTTGTCGGCGGTGGTCAGACCGCAGGTGTGCGCGTAGCCCGCGCTGATCTGAACGAACTTGAGACCGCCGGAGATGAGCGTCGGCTTTGCCCGGTTGATGTGGGTGCCGTCGCCGATTTGTCCGTCGGTGTTCAGCCCCCAGCAGTAGGCCAGATTGGCCTGCGTCAGCCCGCACGTGTGGGAGCCCCCGGCGCTCACCTGGCTGAACACGAGCGACTGACTGGAGGCCGTGGCCAATACCTGCGGGATGGCGTCGGTGACCGGTGATGTGACGTCGTCACCGCAGCCCAGAGCAGCGGCCAGGGAGAACGGCGCGAGCAGGGCAAGAAGTCGCAACGACCGGCCCTCGCGCAAGGGCGGAGCGAAGCGGAAGGGTGCGCGGTCAAAGTGTCGCATGGCTGACTCGGTGGTGGTTGAGGAGGCGCCGGACGTCCCGGCGAAGAGCCGTTCGCCCGAACTGGAAAGCTACTCTATTCTCGAGCCGTCAAGCCGATCTCAAGCGGCTCGTTTTCGCACCTCTGCGCGCTCACTCGCCGGGATGGTAGCTGCGTTCGGTGTGCCCCTCGAGCTGCCCCGGGTAGTAGTAGATCTCCCGAAGGTTCCCGGAGGCATACCGCTCCGCCTGATCGTTGAAGTGCGGCGAGTGCGAGTCGCCACTCTCCCCGCCCGCCGTCACCCCCCTTGCCCGCACGCTGTCCTTCCCGAACTCGACTACCGCCACGAAGCTGTTCCCGCTCGTCCCGTACATCCGCTTCGTGCCCGGATACGTGCGTGCGCCGAACGACGCCAGCGACCCCCAGCGCGATGAGGTGAACGGCACCGGGATGCTTGGCCCGGCGTCGGTGAACGGCTGGACGATGTCGCCCGTGAGGCGCTGGAACCGGTTGATCTCGCCCCACGGCGTGCGCCAGTTGCCGAAGTCGCGCGTCAGCCGGGCGGTCGCGGCGGCGAGCGCGGCGAGCCGCTCTTCCGCTGTCGCGCGCGTCGCCATGTACTCGTAGCCCGTGGTGCCGGCCGCGCGGGCATCCGCCCGCGTCAGCGCCGCGAGCGTATCCCCCCAGTACACCGCAACCGACGTCGCCACGGAGCTGGCCGACCAGCGGTAGTCCCACACCCGGAGTGCCGCGATCGGTCCGGCCAGGCTCCGCTGGAGCGAGTCGGCCGTCGGCGCCGCGTCGGACATCGAATCGTACGCCGCCAGGAGCGGCGGCACGAGCCGCGCGAACGCGGTGAGATAGCTGTCGAAGGCCGCATCGCGGAGCCGCCCCGGAGTAAAATCCTTCCGCCCCTCCAGCACCCGGATGGCGTGCAGCCCGCGGGGGCTCTCGCCGGCATTGTCCATGTACGCGGGGAACTCCTCCCGCTTGGGGCTGTAGCGCCCCGCGGCCGAGTACGGCCAGTCGTTGGTGTTCTGGATCCAGCCGTTCGGGGGATCCACCACGTGCGGGCTGTCCCCCACTCCGTGTACGCCGTGCCACTCGGTGGCGGGGTCGCTGCCGTCCACCGGGCGGGTCCAGTCGAACCGGTCGTCCCGCCGGGGCACGAACTGCGGGTGGAAGTAGGCGATGTGTCCGTCCGCGTCCGCGTAGACCGTGTTGTTCGACGAGTTAGCGTGGAGCTCCATCACCTTGCGGTACGCCGCGAGCGTGCGCGCCTTGGTGCGCAGGAAGGACTGGCTCAGCGCTTCGACCGGCCTCTCCATGAGCCGGACGCTGATCCACTTGCCCGCGGCCGAGCGCACGATGGGGCCGTGGTGGGTCCGGTAGGCGGTGAATGTCCTGCTCGCCGCGCCCGTGGCGGTCCGGTAGGGAACCGTGATCCGGACCGCCGTGAGCGGCCGCTCGCCGCGACCGTATCGGTAGTAGAGCCGGCCGCCGTCCCGGACGACCGTCTCGGCATATTCGTCGATCGCGTCCGCGCCGGTCGAGGTATGCATCCAGCCGGCGCGGTCGTTGAAGCCCTGGTAGACGAAGAACTGGCCCCACGTCACCGCGCCGTAGGCGTCGAGGCCCTCGTCGCTCGCCATCTGAAGCTCGGCGCGGAAGAAGAACGAGGTGTGGGGATTGATGAGCAGGAGCGCGCGGTGAGTGACCGTGTTCGACGGTGCGATGGCGAAGCCGTTGGAGCCCGACGGCTCCCGGGGCCGACCGCTCGCCTCCCCCGGCCGGGGGCGGCCGGCGCTGTCGCCGTAGAACGCCTGCAGCGCCTCGAGCGAGATGCTCTCGATGTCGCCGCCGATGCTGCCCTCGCTGAACGTGAGCGCCATCCACGGCTCGAACCGGGTGATGACCCGCGGCTTCACCCGCGGATGGGTATAGAGGTAGTAGTTGAGCCCGTCCGCCCAGGCGTCCATCAATCGCCGGAGCCACGGGGGGCTCGAGGCGTACTTCGCCTTCATGCTGTCCGGATCGATGAACAGCTTCATCCGCAGGTCCTGCCAGATGGCGCTCTCGCCCTCCGCCTCGGCGAGGCGCCCCATCGCGTTGAGGTAGTTGGTCTCGATCCGGTTGAAGTCGTCCTCCGCCTGGGCGTAGATCATCCCGAAGACCGCGCCCGCATCGGTCTGCCCACGGACGTGCGGAATACCCCAGTCGTCCCGGACGATGGTAACCGCCCTCGCTTCGCGCGCCCAACGCGCAGTGTCGGCGTCCGTCAGGCGATGGACCGGGGGTCGAGCGGCTGCGGCGGTGAGGAGCAGGAGAATGGCGTACATGTCGGGGCTCTAATGAGATTCGGCTGTTCCGGGCGGCATCACGGCAGAAACTGCTCCAGCCGATCGCGGTAGCGCCGGCTGAGCCGCACGCGCTCGCCCCCGCGCAGCACGATCACGTAATCCCCGTGTGACCACGGTTGCAGCTCGGCCACCCGGTCCACCCGCACGATGCTCGATCGGTGCACCCGCACGAACGCCGCGGGGTCGAGCCGCTCCTCCAGCCGGTCGAGCGTGGTCCTGAGCCGGTATCGCGCGCCGCCAGCGTGGACGGTCACGTAGTTCTTTGCGGCTTCGAACCGTTCCACCTGCTCCACCGGCAGCAGCGACGCCCGGCAGTCCACCTCGACCAGCAGCCGTTCCAGCCGCTGAGGCCGCTCCCGCCGCACCTCGTCCAGGGCCCGTTCCAGCCGGCTCCGCGCCTCACGGTCCTGCCGGCCGGCCACGGCTGCCTTGGCACGGGCGAGCGCGCGCGCCAGCCGCTCGGCGTCGAACGGCTTGAGCACGTAGTCTACCGCATGTGCGTCGAACGCGCGGAGCGCGTACTGGTCGTACGCCGTCACGAACACCACGTGGGGCCGCTCCGCCGGGTCGAGTGCCTCGACCACGCCGAAACCATCCATCCCCGGCATCTCCACGTCGAGCAGCACGATGTCGGGCGACTCCGCCCGGATCAGCTCCACCGCCGCCGGCGCGTCCGCCGCCTCGAGCACCGCGCCCACGTCCGGATCGGCCGACGCCAGCCGCCGGAGCTTCTGCCGGGCCGGACGCTCGTCGTCCACGATCAGGAGCTTGATCCCGCTCACGTGGACGCCTCGAACGGCAGCGTGATTACCGCCCGGACGCCCCCGCCCGGGAGGTTCTCGAGCGATACGCCGGCGCGCCCGCCGTAGAGCTGCGCCAGCCGCCGGGCGGTGGTGCCGAGCCCGACGCCCCGCTCCACCGCGTCGCCCGGCGGCCCGGCCAGACCGGGGCCGTTGTCCTCCACCTCGAGCAGCAGGCGCCCGTTGTCCCGGCGGGCCCGGACGCCGATGCGGGCCGCGGTGCCCGGGCCCGGGTCGCCGTGGAGGATCGCGTTCTCCACCAGCGGCTGCAGCACCAGCGGCGGCACCCGCGCGCCGCGGGCCGCCTCGTCCACGCGCACGTCCACCTGCAGGCGATCGGCGAAGCGGGCCCGCATGATGTCCAGATAAAGATCCAGGGTCTCGAGCTCCTCCGCGAGCGGCACGGCGGCCCCCGCCGGGCGCCGGAGCGTACGCCGGAGCAGCTCGGCCAGGCGTGCGAGCATGGTATCGGCCGCGGCCACGTCCTCGTACATCACCGCCGAGACGGTGTTGAGCGCGTTGAACAGGAAGTGGGGACGGAGCCGGCCCTCCAACGCCTCCAGCCGGGCCTGGCCGAGCCGGACCTCGCGCTCGCGCGCCTCGCGGAAGCGCTCGAACAGGTACAGCAGGCCCATCACGAACGCGTACAGGACCACGTCGGTCGGAAACTCCATCGCGTAGCGCAGCGGCATCCGGCCGTAATCGTAGCGGCCCAGATCGAACAGCGGAAACAGCGCACTGCGCGTGGCCCAGTTCCACGACGTGTGCAGGACGGAGAACACCGGAAGCATCGCGACGTGGGCCGCGACGACGCGGAGGGGCGGCCACCCCGCCGACCAACCGCGCCGCGCCAGCCACACGGCCGGCAGCAGGCACACGGCGGCGCCGAGCGAGGCGGTCAGCTCCTCGACCAGCTTCACGCCCGCCGGCTCGGATCCACCCCGGGCGAGCACATCGAGATAGAAGTGCGCGAACATGAGGAGACCCAGGGCGGCGAACGCCCCGAACCAGAGCACCCCGAACCTGAGTCTCGCACGCTGCATCGGGCGAATGCTACCGCGCCGTGCGCCGGAACGAAAAGGTGCCGGCCAGCTCGTGGTGGTCGCCGCAGCGCGTCCGGACCTCGAGCGTACCTACCAGCAGGGCGCCCCCGTTCGCCTCGTCTCCCTTGCCCGACATTTCGCCGCCGCAATGCTTTGCGGGGTAGTCGAACGCAAACCGCAGCAAGACCCCGGCGCCCGCGCGGCGCAGCACGATGGGTCCGGCGATGCGCCCGGTTCCCGTGGCGACCTGCCCCACGAGCGAGTCACCCCGCGCCGAGAGGTCGAAGCTGATGGGAAAGCGCTCGTGGTCGTCCACCCGGAACTCGCCGGTCCACCGGCCCTCGAGCGGGGCTGCTCCCGTGGCCGGCCGCGCGGCACCGGGGGCGTCCAGCGCATAGGCGAGCAGGTAGTCGCCCAGTAAAGGCGGACCCACGGTCAGCCGGTCGTGGCCGCCCGCGGCGATCACGACGTACTGCCGGCCGCCGGCCACATAGGTCATGGGCAACGCGTGGCCGCCGACGGGAAGCGGCGCGCTCCAGAGCTCCCGGCCGCTGGCCAGGTCGAGCGCGCGGAGATGCCTGTCGAGCGTGCCCGCCACGAACGCGAGCCCGCCCCGCGTGAGCAGCACGCCACCGAGCTCGGGCGAGCCGTAGCCCCGGCCTTCGAGACCCTTCACGTCCCCGAGCGGCACACGCCAGCGGACCGCGCCGCGCGCGAGATCGAAGGCCACCAGCTCGCCCCAGGGCGGCTGATTGCACGGCACGTGGTCCGGCCCCACGAGCGTCTCGCGCATCATTCCGAACGGCGTCCCGCGCTGGTCGTTGATCTCGGCGTCCGGGTGGCGCATGCCAAAGGCGTGCATCGAGTCGCGCGGGATCAGCGTCACCACCATGCCGAGCTGGTTGACGGGCGCGACGAGCAGAGCAGCGGCCTCGTCCACCGACGCGCCGGACCAGTTGAACCCGCCGAGGTGGCCGGGAAAGTGAATGGCACCCCGAACCGAGGAGGGGGTGAAGATCCCCTGGTAGTCGAGTGACGCGATCCGCCGCTCGCACGCGGCTCGGCTCTCGGCACTGAGTCCGAACGCCTCTGATGGTGCGAGCGACTCGGCCACGAACCGGTAGGCTGGCGGCGGGAACGGCTGCGTCGGCCACGACTCCTCGCCGGCCACCTCCGAGCGAGGCACCGGCAGCTCGCGCACCGGCACCAGCGGCTGGCCGGTGCGGCGGTCGAGGATGAACAGGTGGCCCATCTTGGTGGTCACGGCGAGCGCCGGCACCGGCTGCCCGTCGTGCGCGAGCGTGAACGCCACGGGCTGCGCGGGCACGTCGTAGTCCCAGAGATCGTGGTGAACGACCTGGAACGACCACACCACGGCTCCGGTCGAGGCGCGCAGCGCGACAACGGAGTTGGCGTACTCGTTCCGGCCTTTCCGCTCGCCGCCGTAGAAGTCGGGTGACGCGCTGCCGACGGGCACGAACAGCAGGTCGCGCTCGGGGTCGGCCGACATGATGCTCCAGGCATTGGCCGCTCCGGTACGGTGGGCTGCCGCCCCGTGCCAGGTATCGTAGCCCGGGGTGCCGGGGCGCCGGGGGATGGGATCCCAGCTCCACCGCTGGGCGCCGGTCCGCGCGTCATAGGCGCGCACGACGCCGCTCGGCGCGTCGGTGCGGTTGTTGTCGCCGATGGCGGAGCCGGTGATTACCAGGCCGCCGATCACAACGGGCGGCGACGTGACCTCGTACTCCCCCGGAAATGCGGGCGCGTTCAGCAGGTCCCGGCTCAGGTCCACGGTGCCGCGGCGGCCGAAGTCCTCGCAGGGCTTGCCCGTCGCGGCGTCGAGCGCGATCAGTCTGGCGTCGATCGTGGCCACGTAGATTCGCCGGCCGCAGGCGGCGCCGGCCCGCGCGCGGGGGTCGCGCCACGCCGAGACGCCGCGGTTGGCCAGGTCGCCGTAGTTGCGGCCGAGATCCACCCGCGGGTCGTATGTCCAGCGCTCCGTGCCGGTGGTCGGGTCGAGGGCGGAGACGCGCCCGAGCGGCGTGGAGAGGTACAGGATGCCGTCGATCAGGAGCGGTGTCGCCTCGAACCTGCCGGCCGAGTGCAGCAGGTCGCCCGTGCGGTAGACCCAGACCGGGCGCAGGCGGGAGACGTTGGCGGTGTCGATCATGGCAAGCGGCGAAAAGCGGGTGCCACCCATGTCGCGGCCATAGGCGGCCCACTCGCCGGCGGAGGAGCTTTGAGCGCGCGCGGCACCGGCCGCGGCCAAGCCGGCGAGGGTGAGCGTGATGGCGAGGAGGGCTCTCACGAGGCGCTTCCAGGTTGAGGTGGGGACGAATCTTGCGCGCCCGGCGTCAACGGGCCATCCGCATGGGACCAGCGGGAGTGGGACGGGACGAGCGGCCGGGGCCGCGACTGGACGGCCCCGATGCCGGCCTCTAGCTTCACCTCGTGACCGACACCCCTACCGACATCGTTCCCACCGGCTACCCGGCGCTGCTCGAGATCGACTACCCCGACCGCGAGTTGAACTGGGTCACGAGCTTCTTCCGGCCGATCCTCGTCATTCCGATCGCCATCATCCTGGCGCTGCTGTCCAGCTCGGAGGGACGGAGCCACTCGCCCGACTACACCCTGGCCGGGAGCGGGAGCATCTTTCTCGCGACGGTGCTCATGCTCGTGTTCCGCCGCAAGTACCCGCGATGGTGGTTCGACTGGAACCTGGAGCTGACCCGGTTCGGCCTCCGCGTCCTGGCGTACCTGGCACTCCTGCGCGACGAATATCCCTCGACCGACGAGCACCAGGCGGTTTACGTCGAGATCCCCTTCCCGGATGCGGCGTGGGAGCTGAACCGCTGGCTGCCGCTGGTCAAGTGGCTTCTCGCGATCCCGCATTACGTCGTGCTCGCGTTTCTGAGCGTTGCCGCGGTGTGCTGCGTGCTCTTTGCCTGGTTCGCGATTCTCTTCACCGGGCGCTACCCGCGCCCGCTCTTCGTTTTTATCGTCGGCGTATTTCGCTGGTGGCTTCGGGTGGCGGCGTACGCGTTCCTGCTCACTACCGACCGGTACCCGCCGTTCCGGCTGGCCGCGTAGGGGCGAACCGCCGCCGAGTCAGGGGAGTCCCGGCCCCGAGTTCGGCGCGGGGGTGCTCGCGACTCCAGCAGCTGCGGCATAGGCGCGTGCCCGGACCCGACGGGCGCTGGGCGGTGACGATGACCCGAGTACGACAGCGCGCGGAGTCGCGGCGTTCGACTTGCCCGAGGAGCCGCAGGGGCTGTGGAGCATTCCGGGATCTCCCCTGAGGTCGATCCGCAGCCCGGCGATCGGCGCCAGGAAGGCAGGGTGTCGCGATGAATGAGGAAATGCACCATTTCGCGACGAGTCCGCCTTCTTTCGCGGACATCGAATTTCTCGAGGACCGACTCTACGACTTCTACATGGCGACGACCGGCGTCGGCGATGGCGGGAGCCTCGGCGTTTTTCTACGTGACGAAGCCCACCGCATCGTGGCAGGTGCCGCGGGCTATTCATGGGGAGAGACCTGCGAGCTGCGTCAGGTATGGGTGGCCGACGCGCTCCGCCGCCATGGTCTCGGCCGCCGTCCGATGGCCGAAGTCGAGGCCGAAGCCGGGCGCCGGGGCTGCCGTCAGATCGTGCTCACGACGCACAGCTTCCAGGCGCCGGACTTCTATCGGAAGCTCGGCTTCGAGGTGGTGCCGAGGTCCCCGATTTTCCACGCGGCTATGCTGCCCTGGTGATGCGCAAGCGGCTCGGCTCGGAAGCGCTCGGATCGGAGCCGTAACCCGCATCAGCCGATCGGGGTCCGCATGCACCAAGTCAGTCGAGGGCAAGCGGGAGTTCCATCTCCTGCTGCGCCGGGGACAGCAGCGCTGAAGGGTGCGGCGACTGCCCTGGGCCTCAGCGCCGCGGCCCTGACTACCGGGCCCATGCCGGCTCACGCTCAAGTGCGCGAGGTTAGCACGTCCGAGGACCTGAGACTCGCGACTCTCACCGGCGAGCTCCACGGCACGCTGGTCGTCCCGTCCGGCACCCGGCACGTTCCCGTCGTCCTCATTCACCCGGGATCGGGGCCGACCGACCGCGACGGCAACAGTCCTCTGCTACCCGGAAGGAACAATAGCCTGCGCCTGCTGGCGGAGGGCCTCGCCGCGCGAGGCATCGCGTCGCTGCGCATCGACAAGCGAGGGATAGCCGAGAGCGCCGCGGCCGCCACCGCTGAAACTGACCTGCGCGTCGAGACCTACGTAGACGACGGGGCCCGGTGGCTTGCCCGGCTCAGGGATGACCCTCGCTTCAGCATGGTCCTGGCCGTGGGTCACAGCGAGGGCGCCCTCATCGCCGCGCTCGCTGTGGCCAGGCAGCCGGTAGACGGCTACGTATCGGTGGCCGGGGCCGGGCTGAGGGGTTCGGACGTGTTGCGTCGCCAGTTGCGCGGGAAGCTCCCCGAACCGCTCGCCGCGGAAGCCGAGCGCATCATGTCGGCTCTGGAGCGAGGGGAGCTGGTGGACCCGGTCCCTGCCGAGCTCCGGGTTCTCTTTCGCCCTGCCGTCCAGCCCTATCTCATCTCGTGGTTTCGCGTCGACCCGGCCGCCGCGGTGAGCCGGCTGCCGGTGCCCGTGCTCATCGTGCAGGGGACGACCGATCTGCAGGTGGACAGCCGGGACGCCTCGGCGCTGCTTGCGCAGCTGCCGGATGCACAATCCCTGCGGGTAGAAGGCATGAATCACGTCCTGAAGCTCGCGGCGGGGTCGCTCGCCGAGCAGGCTGCATCCTACAGTGACCCGACGCTGCCCATCGCGCCTGCGCTGCTCGATGGCCTGACGGAGTTCGTCCGTGGCCTGCCCAACCCGAACCGAAAGCCGCCCCGGTGAACCTGCGCGTCGGTCCCCTCAACCAAGGACGACCATGCCGAGACTCCTCCAGCAGCCGACCGTCATTCAGGCCGCCGGCACCAAGCCCAAGCGGATCGAGGAGTACGTTGGCCGCGTCAATTCCGGGCACGCATCGGTCAGTGTCGCCCGGATGGTTTCGCCGGGCGGGTGGGAGGAACCGGGGCAGCGCCCGGCGTTCGAGGAGATCACCGTCGTGCTGCGCGGCCGGCTGAGGGTGGAACACGATGGGGGCGTTCTCGACGTACCGGCAGGACAGTCGGTCGTCACGTCGCCCGGGGAGTGGGTGCGCTACAGCACGCCGGATCCGGAGGGCGCGGAATACATCGCCGTATGCATGCCGGCGTTCTCGCCGGACTCCGTGCACCGGGAGGTTTGTCACCCGGGCGAAAGTTGATCGGCTGACGCACCGCTCGTCGGACGGGGTCCCCGCAGGCGCGCCGGCCCGTATCGTGTGGCAGCAGAGGTTGGCGGGACCGTGGTGTCACGCCAACTTTCTCCGGATGACAGAATCCCCGCGACACGGAACCCCTTTGATCCGGCTGCTGGCCACGGCCATGGTCGCGCTGCTGCCCGCCGCCCAGGCCGCCCGGGCGCAGACCGTCAGGATCTGGCCAGGCGCCGCACCCGGTTCCGAGAGCTGGACCCAGCAGGAACGAACGGTGGAGCACACGCCACTCGGCGCCGTGGTCTTCGACGTGGTCACGCCCACCCTGACCGCCTACCTCCCCCCACCATCGAAGGCGACGGGTACCGGCGTGATCATCGCGCCGGGTGGAGGCTTCGTCGCGCTCGCGATCGACCTGGAGGGCCGAGACGTCGCACACTGGCTCCAGCAGCGCGGGATCGCGGCCTTCGTGCTCAAGTATCGGCTGGTGGAGAAGCACGGGGAGGGCATCCCGGAGATGGACATGGATACCGCCGGCCGGTACGGAATCGCCGATGGGATCCAGGCGCTTCGGGTCGTGCGCCGGCACGCGACGGAGTGGGGCGTCTCGCCCGACCGCGTCGGGATTCTCGGCTTCTCCGCCGGCGGCATGGTGGCCTCCGGAGCGCTGCTTCAGCAGGATTCGGCGAGCCGTCCGGATTTCGCCGCCATAATCTATGGCGGGCCCTTCGGCGCGATGCCGCCCATCCCGGCAAGGCTGCCCCCCGCATTCCTCGCCTGGGCGCAGGACGATCCGGTCGCGCTCGACGCCGTGCGCAGGCTCTACGACGCACTGACGCGAGCGGGCCACAAACCCGAGGCTCACATCTACGCCGCCGGCGGCCACGGCTTCGGCATGCGACAGCAGGGCACGACCAGCGACCACTGGATCGACGCGTTCCATTATTGGCTCGAGGCTCAGGGGCTCACCAAGGCGGAAGGACAAGCGGATCATTGATTCGTACCACGATCGGCGCGGGGCTCGTGCCGCGGGACGTGCCCTGAGCCCGGACCCCGAGCAGTCCTCCGGCACCGCGCGCGTGCTCGCGCCTCCACCGGCCATCTTCCTTGGCGCGCTGGTTCTGGGCGCGGTGCTCCAGGCCGTCTGGCCGCTTCACCCATTTCTTCGTCATCGAGGTGGAGGGCGCTCCGGTGTCGGGGACCTTCCGCTACACTCGAGTCTGGGCCCGCGAGAACGGCGGGCCATGGCGCGTGGTCGGGGGCCACGTGAGTGCAGTGGACGCGGCAAGGGAGTGACGCATGGTTCGAAAGACGAGGGGGCGCCACCTGCGCGGCATGCGCTGCATGCGCGTGTCGATGTCCAGCTGGCGGACCGCCGCGGACGACGTGGAGCGCGCGGTGGCCGCCGCCGAGCTGTCGCTTACGCCGCCGAGCGCAGCCCCGTGAGCGCCGCCCGCATGCGGGCCAGGTGGTGATAGCTGTGCCGCATCGCGTGGTCTTCGATGAAGAACTGGCACGTGAGCGGCGCGTCGGAATAGAGCGACACGGGGGCAGCACGATCGTGCTCGTCATCGATCAGCGGCCTATGGGCGGCCGCGGCCGCCGCGCTGTTGCGGCGCAGCAAGTCGAGCGCCTCCGCTGGGGTGGTACCCTCGTGGTCCCTGGCGTGCGCCGCGTTGATCCCATCGACGTCGGCCCAGGTCACGCCGGTGATGGGATTGCCCGCCGCGAGCGTCTGCGCCAGCTGGATCTCCAGCGGATACATCGTCGCCACATGGTGGACGGTCACGCCCACCGTGCGTCCGTCACGGGGCACCCGGGTGCTCCACTCCGCGTCGGTGAGGGTGCTCGCGAAGGCGGCCACGGCGCGCGCGCCCTGCTCCAGGCGAACGGCCAGGGCCTCGGAACGGTGATTCATCGTACACCTCCTTGTTGGGGAATGGCCACGGGGCGGCCCGGTCAGGCCACCCGCACCTGCACATCGAGATACTCGCCGACGACCGCCGTCGTACCGTCGCTCGCCGAGTTGTGCGCCGTGAACAGCCGGGTGAGCTCCGCGCGCAGACGGCTCGCGCCCTCGGGCCCGGCGGCCGCCAGCGTCGTAACGGTGGGGCCGTAGTAGGCGGCGAAGACCTCGGCCACCCCGGCCGGCGGCAGCGCGAACCGAAGCTCCAGCGTCTCCCGCCGGCAGCTGATCGAGCTCGCGCCGGAGCCGAAGCGGGCGCGCACCACATCCTCCTGCCCCCAGGCCAGCGAGCTCGGCACGCCCGAAGGCGGCGGGACGATGGCGGTGTGGGCGCGCAGCATCTCGCCCACGAAACCCTCCGGCGTCCAGTTGGCCATCGCGATCCGGCCGCCCGGCCGTGTCACCCTGAGCAGCTCGGCCGCAACGCGCTCCGGCCGGTAGGCGAACATCGCGCCGAACATCGTCACGCTGGTGTCGAACCGGTCGTCGGCGTACGGGAGCGCCTCGGCGTCGCCCACCTCGAACGCGATCCGCCGGCCCGCGATGCGGGCCGCCTCCTGCGCCGCGGCGATCAGGTTGGGCGCGATGTCCACGCCGCTCACGCGGGCACCGGCCCCGGCCGCGGGAATCGCGAGGTTCCCGGTGCCGCAGGCCACGTCCAGCACCGACTCGCCCGGGCGCAACGCGAGCCGAGCGATGAAGGCCTCCGCGCCGGCGACGTAGCTCCGCGCGATCTGGTGAAAGTCGCCCGAGGTCCAGACGGCCCGGGCGCGGGCGGTGAGCGGGTCTTCCGACCAGGCCGGCGCTTCGGTCGGATTGATGGCGGGGGATGACATCCGGGCCTCCTCGTCCAGGGGTGTGGTCGCGCTCTCGTGACGCGCCACATTCTGGCGAGAGGCCGGTCAAGCTCCAATGACCTAACGTCCCGATTTCATGCCCTGGCGTCGCCGCATCCCGCGCCACGCGCCGGGCGCCAGGCCGGTGGCCTTCTTGAAGGCGCGGCTGAACGCCGCCTCGGAGTCGTACCCTGCCTCGGAAGCGATGGCGGCCACCTTGGTGCCGCCCTGGGCGAGAAGGTTGGCGGCCACCTGGATTCGCCAGCGGGTCAGGTACTGCATCGGGGGGAGGCCGACCAGGTCGGTGAACCGCTCGGCGAGCCGGGAGCGGGACGAGGCGGCCTCGCGGGCCAGCTCGACCAGCGTCCAGGGATGCGCCGGCCGCGCATGGAGCAGCGAGAGCGCCCGGCCCACGACCTCGTCCCGCAATCCCGCGAGCCAGCCGGTCTGCCCGGACGGCAGCTCCTCGAGGTAGCGGCGGAGCGCCTCGATGAACATCAGCTCGGCGAGCCGCGTGATGACGGTGTCCGCGCCCGCCCGCCCCAGCCGGGACTCCTCGGTGAGCTGGCGGGTGAAGCCGCCGAGCCAGCTCGCCGAGAGTCCGCGCATGTGCATCCGGCGGGGGAGCGAGGCGAGGAGCGGGTTGAACGGACGGAGATCACATCCCAGATAGCCGCAGATGAACGAGGTCGGCCGCGACGCTCCCTTGCCGAGGAGCACGGCGTCGGGGAAGCGGTTCGGGGCGGCGTCATGGAAGTCGGGCGCGGGCTCCGGGCCGCGCCCGCTCGACATCACGTGCGCATCGCCGTGGGGGAAGACGATGGCGTCACCGGGCGCGAGCTCGACCCGCTCCTCGCCGATGAGACCGCCGAAGCAGCGGCCCGAGAGCAGGATGTGGTAGGAGATCAGGTGCTCGGAGCCGGGCAGGACCCGCGGGCTGAGCTCGCGGGCCGGCGCGCTCGAGACGGCCCACGGCTCCGCCGCCTCGACCGGATAGAAGTAGGCGCCGTCGAGGCGCACGACCCGGAGGAGATCGGAGAGCGGGTCCATGGGAAGGGGATTGTACCCGCGAACGGCCGCCGCGCCAGTGCGATGCTCCTCGCCCGCTGGCTCTCCTTGCAGGCCTCCGGATCGGCCAGTAAGCTACGGTGCCGTTCCGCAGTACCGACGATCCGCCGTCCAGTCATTCCGCACCCCCGAGGAGACTTACCCATGCCCCGAAAGCTCTTGTCCGGCCTCTATCTGGCGTTCGCGCTAGTGGCGGCGGGCTGCCAGGACCAGAAGCCGGAGGCGCTGGCGCCGACCGGGCCCGAATTCGCCCGTCAGCCGGCCGCCAGGCCCGAACTCGATCTCGGCCGCGTCAGTCTGCTCCGGAAGCGGCCGGCGATCCAGGATCTGCAGGCGACGACCGCTCTGGCCCGGCGCGCGATCAATCCGGGCGACTACGTCTGCACGTCCACCCCGCTGGTCGACTATCTGAACCAGACGATCAACGAGGCCTTCGCCGTCGAACCCGACATCCTCCTGACGCTCCTCGACTTCGCCGCCGATGTCGTACCCACGTACGATGCGATCCTGTTCCAGACCGAGGCCACCCCGCAGTCCTTCGGGTACGACGGCGAGTACACCCGCCGCGTGATCAAGACGGACAAGGACCTGAAGCGATTCTGGGACATCAGCTCGGCACCGATCCAGCCGATCGGGATGCACGGCACCATGCTGCTGGACATCGAGCGGGTGGCGCGGGTGTACGAGGCCGTCTTCACCGCCGGCGGCCAGCCGATTCCCCACGGCCTGGCGCTCCAGTTCGCGCAGATCGTGCACGACGCGCTCGCGGCCTCGCAAATCATGGACGGCGGCAACTGGCCGCTGTTCAGCTTCAACGCGTTCGCGGTCCCGCCGGACGGGTCATCCCCACCCAAGATCATCATGGGTGACGGCGTGCTGGAGAGCTACAAGGTGATCGGGTTCGACGACGTGGCCCCGCAGGCCGTCTACGCCCACGAGTTCGGCCACCACGTGCAGTTTCAGAAGGGGTACTTCGGCGACCCGCTGGCGACCTCCGGCGATCCGGCGGAGCAGACCCGCTACACCGAGCTCATGGCCGACGCGTTCGGCGCCTATTACCTGACGCACAAGCGCGGCGCGGCGCTGAACCGGAAGCGCGTGGCCGAATTCCTCCAGGTGTATTTCAACGTGGGCGACTGCGCGTTCACCAACCCGGGCCACCATGGCACGCCGCTGCAGCGGATGCGCGCCGCGACGTTCGGCTTCAACGTGGCGGATCAGGCACAGAAGCAGGGGCACATCCTCACGGCCGACCAGTTCCACCGGCTGTTCCTGGCGGCCTATCCCAGCTTCGTCGCGCCGGACGCGACGTAAGCAAGCGGGCGGACAGGCGGGCAGGCGGACGGTCGGACAGGCACGGCACACCGCAGCGGGGTGCTGTCACTGTCCTTCTGTCCCTCGCCCGTCTGTCCGTCCGATGCCTCGCCGCTCTCCGGGGCTCGCCCACCCTCCGCGGTGCGCGACACAGCCGCCACGGCCGCGGCAACGCCGCAGAAACCGCGCTCCCCGCTCCGCCGTACGAGGGCCTGCGCCCGTATCCGAGCCCGCCTCGGGCTATCTTCCACCTGACCCAAGGAGTCCCTCGATGTACCGCCTGCTCGCCGCCCTGGCCCTGACCGCCGCCCTGCCCCTCGCCGCGCACGCGCAGGACCCCGGCATGGCCGTCCGCCCGTTCGATCAGAAGCACGGCGGGAGCAAGTCGGTGGAGCTGCTGGCCCACGTCGTGAACAATCCGGGCGCCTGGAAGGCGGCCGACATGGAGATGGAACAGGACCCCGGCCGGCCCTACGTGTACGTCGCCGGGTTTGTCAACTTCAACACCCAGGTCTACGACGTGAAGGACCCGAAGCACCCGCGCAAGGTGTTCGACTGGCACATCGAGAACCCGGAGCTTCACCGCGGCATCGGCGCGATGGACGGGAAGTACTTCAAGCTCGGCGACAAATACTACTACGTGCAGTCCTTCCAGTTCATGCAGGGCAGTCCCGACGCGAACCTCGGCGCGGTCGTGTTCGACGTGACCGGGCTGCCCGATTCGAGCAAGGTGAAGGTGGTCGCGCGCCTCGACTACCCGGAGGCGCCCGGCGGGTTCCACAACATCTTCGCCTACAAGCATTCGGACGGACGGGTGCTGCTGTTCGCCACCGTCAACGAGACGAAGGCGCTGGTCTACGATCTCGGCAAGGTGGTGAGCGGCGCCGACTCCGGCAGCTGGCTCATCGGCGGCGTGCCCAATCCGACGCCGTTCAGGCAGATCGGCGCGGGCGGCTACCACGACTTCTACGTGGGCTACGACCCGGCGACGAAGCAGGACAAGTTCTACGGTGCCGGACTCGGCGGCTATTCGGTGTGGGACGTGACCCATCCCGAGCAGCCGGCCGAGCTGTTCACCCTGACCGGGCTCGGCTTCGACATCGCCCACACGTTCACGCCTTCGCCCGACGGGCGGTGGGCGGTGACGATGACCGAGTACGAGTACACGCCGCTCCGGATCTGGGACCTGCGGCCGGGCCAGACCGACTCGACCAACAACCTCGACCTCGCCATCAGCGCGTGGACCGCCGACTGGCGCGACCTGTCGCACAACCACGAGGTCCGCTGGCCCTACGTGTTCGTCGCCGCGTACGAGGACGGGTTCCAGGTGTTCGATCTCCAGGACCCGATGAAGCCGAAGACCGACGGCTGGTACTACACCTGCGAGTGCGAGCACGGGAAGGGCTTCGGCGGAAACCCGGACAACGGCTGGCAGGGCACCAACAGCGTCGAGCAGGGCGCGTTCGGGATCGACGTGCGGAATCGCGACGGGCTCATCGCGATGAGCGACATGCGGAGCGGGCTCTGGCTGTTCCGGCTCAAGGGGTTCAACGGCTGGAACGGGCGCGACGTCGGGATGCCCAACATCTCGAGCGTGCAGGACTACGACCACGGACCGGTCGTGTCGGCGTCGGGGGGCGCCGCCCCACGCAGCGGGAGCCGGTGATCGGAATCCGCTTCGCGGCGATTGCGGCGGCGGTGCTGCTGGCCGCGACGCCCATCGGCCCGTACGACATCGCGCTCCACCCGACGTCCACCGCGCCGGGCGCGCGGGGAAGCGCCCGGCTCTTCTCGGCGGCGTCGCCGTTCGGGGTGGCCGTCACCGAGGATGGCCGGGCGCGGTACGATATCCGCGTCACCGCCGGCCGCCTCCCGCCGCCCGACCGCGTGGGCCGCTACGCCGCCTACGTGGCCTGGGCCGCGACACCCGACCTGAGCGAGTGGGTCCGGCTCGGCGCGGTCCGGAACGGGACCTCGGTCGTGGGACCCGTCGCCCTCAACAAGTTCCTCCTCGTCATCACCGCCGAGGCCGACTCGACGGCCGCCGGGCACTCGGGGCCGACCGTGCTGCACGGCACCTCGCCGAGCGGGTGGCT
>JAICLE010000124.1 GCA_025927545.1 Gemmatimonadales bacterium | reverse complement strand
AGACCATCGAGGCCGTGGTGCTCAAGGTGGACGAGGCGGAGGAGAAGATCTCGCTCGGCATGAAGCAGACCGAGCAGGACCCGTGGATGGTGCTGCCGCTCAAGTATCCGGTCGGCACCCGGATCCAGGGCAAGGTCCGGAACCTCACCAGCTTCGGCGCCTTCGTGGAAATCGAGCCGGGGATCGACGGCCTGATCCACATCTCCGACATGTCCTGGACCAAGCGGGTCCAGCATCCGTCCGAGGTGGTCAAGAAGGGCGACGCGGTGGACGTCGTGATCCTCAACATCGACGCCGAGAACAAGCGCATCTCCCTCGGCCTCAAGCAGGCGGAGGAAGATCCCTGGCTCCGCATCGGGGAGACCTATCCGATCGGAATGGAGCTGCGCGGCCGTGCGGTGCGCCTGATGGACAAGGGCGTCGTCGTGGACCTCGGGAACGACATCGAGGGCTTCGTCCCGATCTCGCAGCTCGGGGTGGCCAACCTGGAGAACCCGGGCGATGCCGTGAAGGAAGGCCAGCCGCTCGACCTCAAGGTGCTCGAGGTCGACCCGATCCATCACCGCATCGTCCTCGCCGTGGTCGGGTATCCCGACGAGCCGATCATCCCGCCGGTGAAGCCGGTGTACGAGGAGAGCCGGGCCGAGTAGCCGGCGCGGCTTCCGCAGTGAACGAGCGGGCCCTCGGCGGGGCCCGTTCGCATATCGTACTGATCCCGGCCGCTTTTCTCCCTTCCCGGCTCCCGGTATCTTCTCCCCCGATGCCCGACGCCCGACAACTCCTCGAGCAACTCCACCAGCGGCAGGCGCTCGCCGACGCCGGCGGAGGCGCCGCCCGCGTGGCGAAGCAGCACAAGAAGGGCAAGCTCACCGCCCGCGAGCGGCTCGACCTCCTCCTCGACCGGGACAGCTTCGTCGAGCTCGACCGGTTCGTGACCCACCGGTCCACCGACTTCGGCCTCGACCAGCAGCGCGTCCCGGGAGACGGCGTGGTCACCGGCTCCGGCCGGATCGACGGCCGGCTGGTCTACGTGTTCTCGCAGGACTTCACGGTCTTCGGCGGCTCGCTCTCGGAGACCCACGCGGAGAAGATCTGCAAGGTGATGGACCTCGCGCTCCGGAACGGGGCGCCCGTGATCGGACTCAACGACTCGGGTGGCGCCCGGATCCAGGAAGGCGTGGCCTCGCTCGGCGGTTACGCCGACATCTTCCTGCGCA
The DNA here is from genome assembly GCA_025927545.1 of Gemmatimonadales bacterium. Taxonomy (GTDB): domain Bacteria; phylum Gemmatimonadota; class Gemmatimonadetes; order Gemmatimonadales; family GWC2-71-9; genus CAVVWJ01. Next base: position 6,943 of record JAICLE010000124.1, on the reverse strand, counting down.
ACACGCTCGCCTCCGGTGTGGTGCCGCAGATCTCGGCCATCCTGGGTCCCTGCGCCGGCGGCGCCGTGTACAGCCCGGCCATCACCGATTTCATCTTCATGGTCCGGAACGTGAGCTACATGTTCGTCACCGGTCCCAATGTCGTGAAGACGGTGACGCACGAGGAGGTGAGCTTCGACGAGCTCGGCGGCGCGGACACCCACCTCGGCACGTCCGGGGTGTCCCACTTCGTGCACGACTCCGAGCCGGAGTGCCTCCAGGCGATCCGCGCGCTCGTGGCCTTCCTGCCGCTCAACAACCTCGACGATCCGCCGCTCCGCCCGACGGAGGATCCCGCCGACCGGCGCGATGAAGCGCTGCTCGATCTCATCCCCGATAGCCCCGCCAAGCCGTACGACATGCACGGCGTCATCGGCCGGGTGGTCGACGACGGCGCGTTTCTCGAGGTGCAGCGCGGCTACGCGGAGAACATCGTCGTGGGCCTGGCGCGACTCGGCGGACGGCCGGTGGGGATCGTCGCCAACCAGCCGGCGGTGCTCGCGGGCGTGCTCGACATCAACGCCTCGGTCAAGGCCGCGCGATTCATCCGCTTCTGTGACTGCTTCAATCTGCCGGTCGTCACCTTCGTGGACGTGCCCGGGTTTCTGCCGGGCGTGGCGCAGGAGCATGGGGGGATCATCCGGCAGGGGGCCAAACTGCTGTTCGCCTACTGCGAGGCCACCGTGCCCAAGCTGACCGTCATTACGCGCAAGGCATATGGCGGCGCGTACGACGTCATGAGCTCGAAGCACATCCGGGGCGACGTGAACCTGGCCTGGCCCACGGCCGAGATCGCGGTCATGGGGCCTAAGGGCGCCGTGGAGATCCTCTTCCGGGACGAGATCGCCACGGCGGACGATCCGGCGGCCGCCACCGCGCGCCTGATCGAGGAGTACACGCTGAAGTTCGCCCATCCGTACGCAGCGGCGGCGCGCGGGTACATCGACGACGTGATCGATCCGCGCGACACGCGCCCGCGACTCATCGACGCGCTCCGGACGCTCCGCACGAAGCGCGACCGGAACCCGCCGAAGAAGCACGGGAACATCCCGCTGTGAGTGGGCCGCCCGTCGGCGCGGGATACTCCCGGCGGCCACTGGCCAGATTCGAAGCCCCCCTGCATTATTCATCGACATGCGTCCGGCTGCCTTCCCCCTGAAGATTTCGCCACCATGCCGCGCCACGGTTCTCCTCCGACGGGGGGCTGCCATGCTGGCGCTTGCCGCCGTCCTGCCGGCCGGCCTCCGCGCGCAGGGCGCCATCGATCCGAACGTCGCCCCGCGCGCGGCCGCCCTCGAGCGCGAGGGCGAGCGGCCGATGGCGATCGACCTGCTGGGGCGCTACCTCGCCACCGCGCCGGATGACGGGCGCGCCTGGCTCCAGCTCGGCCGCTTCTATCTCTTCGACGCGCGCGACTGGCACCTGCACGGCCACCGGGGCGACCCCGACGGACCGCTCTACCTCGACTTCGCGGCGACGGCGCTGGACCAGGCGGTCCGGCTCTCGGTGGATTCGGGGGTCGTCTTCCGCGGCGTCACCGAGGTGGACCGGGCCCTCGTGAGCCTCGAAGACTCCGGGTGGGACGCCGCGCGCTACGCGGGCGCCCGGCCGGATCTGCCGGCAATGCCCGCGTTCATCGTCGAGCTCGGCACCAATCTCCTGGCCTCCTGTCCGTCGGGCGGCGTGCTGCTCACCGGCAGCGAGCTCGAGGCGGTGTCGGTATGGTACGGCAGTCTGGCCCGTGCGCCCCTCGATATCCTCCCGGTCCGCCCCGATCTCTACGCCACCGACTCGCTCTACCGGCAACGTATCGCCGCCCTGATGGGCGTCGATCCCTCGCTGCCGGTGCAGCGCGCGCTCGCTGCGGTGGCGGTCAACCGCGCGGTCTGCCTGAGCCCCACCACCGATGTCGCGGCCGCCCCCGCGCTCGCGTGGGTGCCGTTCCGGATGGTGCGGGTAAGCCGGCCCGCGCCCGCCTCCTCCGACGCGCTGAGTGTGGCCGAGTTGCTCAAGGCCAGCCGGCAGGACGGCTCGCCGTGGGTGCGGGACGTCCGCGGCGTGTACGACAGCGCCGCACGCTACAACGCCCTCCTCTGCAGCAGCCTCCTGCCGTTCTTTGGAGACACGCCGCCGCCGGCATGCAGGCCGTAGCGGCCCCCAGCTCCGCGCGCCCGTGAATCGCGTTCTCATTGCTAACCGCGGCGAGATCGCGCTCCGCATCGTCCGCGCCTGTCACGAGGAGGGGCTCGAGGCCGTCGCGGTCTACTCGGCGGCCGATCGCTCGAGCCCCCACGTGCGCGCGGCCGACCGGGCCGTGGCGATCGGCCCCGCGCCGCCCTCGGAGAGCTACCTCGACATCGAGCGGCTGATCGCCGCCGCGGCTCAAGCCGGCGCCGATGCGGTGCACCCCGGCTACGGCTTTCTGGCGGAGCGGGCGGCGTTCGCCGAGGCGGTCGAGCGGGCCGGTCTGGTGTGGATCGGCCCCCCCTCGGACGCCATCCGTGCCATGGGCGACAAGACCGAGGCGCGACGCCGGATGCGACAGGCCGAGGTGCCGGTCGTGCCGGGTGCCGACGCCGCGGTGGACGATGTCGGCCCCGCGCTCGGCCTGGCCCGGGAGCTGGGCTACCCGGTGATGGTGAAGGCGGCGGCCGGCGGCGGAGGCCGGGGAATGCGTGTTGTGCGCACGCCCGAGGAGCTGCCCGCCGCGCTCGCCTCCGCGGCAAACGAGGCGCTCAAGGCGTTCGGCGACCCACGCGTGTACCTCGAGAAGCTCATCGAGCAGCCACGCCACGTCGAGATTCAGGTCCTCGCCGATCGAACCCGCACCATCCACCTCGGCGAGCGCGAGTGCTCGATCCAGCGGCGCCATCAGAAGCTGCTGGAGGAGGCGCCCTCGCTCGCCGTGGACGCCGATCTCCGCGAGTGGATGGGTGCCGCGGCTGTCGCGGCGGCCGAGGCCGTGGGATACCTCGGCGCCGGCACCTGCGAGTTCCTGCTCGCGCCGGACCGCGCGTTCTATTTCCTGGAGATGAACACCCGCATCCAGGTCGAGCATCCCGTCACGGAGCTCGTGTACGGTGTGGACCTGGTGCGCGAGCAGCTCCGCATCGCCGCGGGTGAGCCGATGCGGGTGCACGGGGGCTGGATGCATCCGCGCGGCTGGGCGATCGAGTGCCGCATCACCAGCGAGGACCCAGCCGACGGTTTCCTGCCGAGCACGGGACGGATCGAGTATCTCCGCGTCCCCGGCGGCCCCGGGGGGCGGTGGGACGGCGCGATCGACATCGGCGACGAAGTCACGCTCTACTACGACTCGCTCCTCGCCAAGCTGATCGTGTGGGCCCCCGACCGCCCGCAGGCGATCACCCGCATGCGGCGGGCGCTCGACGAGCTCACCATCCTCGGAGTGGCCACCAACCAGGGGTTTCATCGCCGGCTGCTGGCAGATCCCGCGTTTCAGGAGGGCGACATCGACATCCAGTTCCTCGACCGCCGCGCGGATCTGATCCAGCCGACGCTCTCGGCCGACGACCTCACCCGGCTCGCCGTGGCCGCCGCCCTCGCGGAGGACGCATCCCGCCGGAGCCGGCTCCCCATCGCGAGCAGCGACGGCGCGGGGAGCGACGCATGGGCCCGGGAGGCCCGGCTCGAGGGCCTCCGGTGAGCGCGGTGCGGGTGCTCCGGCTGGCCACCGGCGGCGACGGCGTCGGCCGGCTGGCGGACGGCCGCACCGTCTTCGTGCCGCGCACTGCGCCCGGCGATCTGGTCGAGCTCACGGGCGTCCGTACCCACCAGCGCTTCGCGCGCGCCCGGCTGGCGCGGGTGCTCGCGCCCGGGCCCGCCCGGGTGGAACCCCGCTGCCCGCACTACGTGCACGACGAGTGCGGCGGCTGCCAGCTCCAGCACCTCGACGCGTCGGCCCAGCGCGAGGCACGCCGGGGCTTCGTGGGGGACGCGCTCCGCCGGATCGCCCGCCGCGATGTGCCGGACCCGGCGCTGGCGCCCGCGGCGCGCGAGTTCGACTACCGCACGAAGATCACCTTGGCGGTGAGCGGCGATGGCCGGCGGATCGGGTTGCACCGCTACGACCGCGCCGATCAGGTGTTCGAGCTCGAGTGGTGTCACATTACGGTTCCCGAGCTGATGACGCTGTGGCAGGCGCTGCGACGACTCCGGCCGCTGTTCCCCGGCCGGCTCGACGCGATCGTGCTCCGCGGTGACCGCGATGGTGGCCGGCACGTCCTTTTCCGGACGAGCGGCGGAGAGGCCTGGGGCGGGGGACGCCCGCTCCTTGCCGAGCTTCGGGCGCAGGGAGCGCCGGCGACCGTCTGGTGGCAGCCCCCGGGTGGCGCACCCCGCGCGGTCGGCGGCGGCGGCTCGGCCTACCCGGCAACGGTCTTCGAGCAGGTCCACCCGGAGATGGGCGACCGGGTGCGGGCCCACGCCATCACCGCGCTCGGCCCCGTGAGCGGCCGGCGGGTGTGGGACCTGTACGCCGGCATGGGGCAGACGTCGGCCGCGCTCGCCGCGGCCGGCGCCCGGGTCCAGAGCGTCGAAGTGGACCGGCGCGCGGTCGAGGCGGCAGAGCGCGTGGGGCCGCCGGTCCGCCGGCTCGTGGGACGGGTGGAGCACATGCTGGACGAGCTGACCGCGCCGGACCTTGTCATCACCAACCCGCCCCGAAGCGGCATGGACGCGCGGGTGCCCGAGGCGCTGGAGCGACTCCGCCCCGAGCGCCTGGTGTACATCTCCTGCGACCCCGCGACGCTCGCGCGTGATCTGTCCCGCCTGCCGGCGTTCCGGCTCACCGCCGTGCAGGCGTTCGACCTGTTCCCCCAGACCGCCCACGTGGAAACCGTCGCCGTGCTGGAGCGCGCGTCGTGAAGTACGTCGTGAGCGTGCCGGGCCGGGAGATCGAGGTGGAAGTCCGTGGTGAGGAGGTGACCGTCGCGGGGCGGGCGCATCGAGCCACGCTGAGCGGCGTTCCGGGCACGCCCGTCCGCCTGCTCCTGCTGGACGACGTGCCCATGGCGCTGGCGGTCGAAGCGCAGGGCGAGGGACGCTGGCTGCTCACCCACCGGGGCGAGCGCACCGAGCTCGAGGTCCTCGATGAGCGCGCCAGACACCTTCGGGAACTGGCCGGCGCGGCCGACGTCGCCAGGGGGCCGGCTGCGCTCCGGGCCCCGATGCCGGGACTCGTCGTCCGGGTGGATGTGGAGCCGGGTCAGCCGGTCGCCGCGGGCGCGGGCGCGGTGGTGCTCGAAGCCATGAAGATGGAGAACGAGCTCCGGGTGACCGGCGCGGGGGTGGTACGAAGCGTCCGGGTGCGGCCGGGTGAGGCGGTGGAGAAGGGTCAGCTCCTGGTGGACTTCGAGACCGGCTCTTGACCCAAGTCCATCACTCCCGGTATTTTGTGAGTCTGTTTCCATTTGCCAGGTCCCGCGCCCAAGGCAGTTGACGAGATGAAAACCTTTACCGCCACGCCGGACGACATCAGCCACGAGTGGCACGTCGTCGACGCCGCGGATGTCCCGCTTGGCCGGCTGGCCAGCGCGGTCGCCCAGCTCATCCGGGGCAAGCACAAGCCCACGTACACCCCCCACATGGATGGGGGAGACTTCGTCGTCGTGATCAACGCCGAAAAGGTGCGGCTGACCGGTCGGAAGCTGGATAACAAGAAGTATTTCCGGCACACGGGGTACATGGGGCACGACAGCATGACCGCCGCCCGCGACATGCTGGCCAAGCACCCCGACCGGGTGATCGAGAAGGCCGTCTTCGGCATGCTGCCCAAGACTTCGCTGGCCAAGCAGAAGCTGCGCGGCAAGCTCAAGGTCTACGCCGGAACCGAGCACCCGCACGCGGCCCAGCAGCCCCGACCGTTCTCCGTCACTCCGCCCCAGGTGAGCGCATGACCGCCGCCCCCGAATTCCGTTGGCAGGCCATTGGCCGCCGCAAGACGAGCGTCGCCCGGGTATACCTGACGCCCGGCACCGGCAAATGGGACATCAACGGCCGGACGCTGGGTGACTACTTCCCCCGGCCTTCCCTGGTGCAGCACATCCAGCAGAGCTTCACGGCCACCGACACCCTCGGTGCGTTCGACGTGAAGGCACACGTGGACGGCGGAGGCCAGGCGGGCCAGGCGGGCGCGCTCCGTCTGGGCATCGCGCGCGCGCTGGTCGAGGCCGATGGGCAGCACCGGACCAAGCTCCGCGCGGCCGGACTCATGACCCGCGACCCCCGCGCCGTCGAGCGGAAGAAGCCCGGCCGTCCGGGTGCGCGGAAGCGATTCCAGTTCAGCAAGCGATAGACGGAAAGACGGAAAGTTGGAAGGACGGAAAGTTGGAACGGCGGAGGTGGAAGCCGACGGAGCGTTCCGTCTTTCCCCACTTTCCGTCTTTCCGTCCAATTTCGCACACCGCGGGATTCCGGCGTGGGTGCCCTCAGGGGTAGTCGCCGGGAGGTGAACGCGGTGGACGCTCAACCCTAAAGCCAGATTGGACACGAACACCCGCATGGCACAGCCCCAACTGCAGGACCTGCTCGAGGCCGGCGTCCACTTCGGCCACCAGACGCGGCGGTGGAACCCGAAGATGCGGCGCTTCATTTTCGCCGAGCGCTCGGGCATCTACATCATCGATCTCCAGAAGACCCTCCGCCAGATCCAGAAGGCCCAGGAGCTGCTCCGGAGCGTCGTCCTCAAGGGCGACGGGGTCCTCTTCGTCTGCACCAAGAAGCAGCTCAAGGCCATCGTCCAGGCTGAGGCACAGACCTGTGGGGCGTTCTACGTGACCGAGCGCTGGCTGGGCGGGATGCTCACCAACTTCCAGACGGTGTACAAGCGGCTGCAGGGTTTGAAGTTGCTCGAGGCCCTGGGTGTCCTGAGCGGAAACGCAGT
>JAICLE010000015.1 GCA_025927545.1 Gemmatimonadales bacterium | reverse complement strand
CGTATTTCGTGATGCCGTTCATCGACGGCGAGTCGCTCCGGTCTCGGCTCCAGCGGGAGAACCGCCTTTCCGTCGCGGATGCGGTTCGGATCGCCGGTGAGGTCGCGGAGGCGCTCGAGTACGCTCACGGCCGCGGCATCCTGCACCGCGACATCAAGCCGGAGAATATCCTGCTGCAGGCGGGCCATGCGCTGGTTGCCGACTTCGGCGTGGCACGGGCGCTGACCGAGGCCGCGGCGCATCCCGAGGACCGTGGCGAAGCGCTGACCGGGGCGGGGCTCGTGGTGGGGACCGCCGAGTACATGAGCCCGGAGCAGGCGAGCGGGGAGCGCGAGGTGGATGGCCGCTCCGACCTGTACAGCCTGGGCTGCGTGCTCTACGAGATGCTCTGCGGCAAGCCGCCGTTCATCGGGAAGAACGCGCGGGAGGTGATGGCGCGCCGGTTCAGCGGCCCGCCCCCGTCGGCGGCCGAGCTGCGGCCGGAAATTCCGCCGGAACTTGCCGCGCTGGTCGAGCAGTCGCTCGCCGCGGATCCGGCGGAGCGCGTCCCGACGGCCGGGGCGTTCCTGGCCGCGCTTCATGGGGCGGCCGGCGGTGCGGCACCGGCCAGGCCGCGGCCACGGGTCCGGGCCGAGTGGCTCGTGCCGGCGCTGGGCGTGGCAGCGCTCGCGGCCCTGGGGTTGCACGACCGCGGGCCGCGAACCCTGGACCTGCGGCGGGTCGTGGTGGCCCGGCTGAGCAACGAGACGGGCGACAGCGCCCTCTCGTATGTCGGCGGCCTGGCCGCCGACCGTCTCACGGCATCGCTCGCGGGCATGGCCGGGCTGCACGTGGCGACTTCCGCCCGGGTGATCCCGTCGCGCCTCACCACGGGATTGCAGGTGGATTCCCTCGACGATCCGGGCCGCCTCCGGACGCTCGCTGAAGAGACGGCAGCGGGGACGATCGTCTCAGGCTCCTATTTCCGGGACGGCAGTCGGATTCTGATCCAGGCGGAGATTACGAATGCGAACGACGGCAACCTGGTCGCGGCGGTCGGGCCGGTCGGTGCGCCCACGGCGCACGTCGATGCGGCGGTAGATTCCCTCTGCCGGCGCGTCGATGGGGCCCTCCGGACACGGATCGCCGCCCGGCCCTGAGGCCGACATGACCGGACCCGACACGGCTGTCACCCATTCCACGGCATCCCGCCCCGCGGCTCCAGACCCGGGACGCGCGCACCGCAATCGCAGGCGGAGCGCAGGTACCCTGGACCGGCTCTGGCCGTTCGTGGCGGTGGCCGTGCTCGTCGGCGCGGCGGCGATTCTCCACCACGAACTCGCGAACTACAGCTTCCGCGAGCTGATGGCTGCGGCCCGGGCCGTGCCGCTCGAGCGGCTCGGCTGGGCCCTCGGCTGCACGGTGCTCGCCTATGCCGTGCTCCCCGGCTACGACGCGATGGCGTTGCGCTACATCGGCTTTCCCCTGCCGCTCCACCGCACGGCCTTCGGCTCCTTCATCGCCTACGCCTTCAGCCAGATGCTCGGGTTCCCCCTGGTCACCGGGGGATCGGTGCGCTACCGGCTCTGGTCCGCCTGGGGGCTCTCGACGGCCCAGATCGCCCGGGCCGTGAGCTTCGTCGCCTTCTCGTTCGCCCTCGGCATGCTGACGGTGAGCGGCTTCGCGTTCGCGGCGGAGCCGGCCGGTACGGGCGTCATCCTCGGGCTCCCGCCCGGCTCTCTTCGCCTGCTCGGCCTGGCGAATCTGGGCATCGTGGCCAGCTACGTCTGGTGGAGCGTCCGGCGGCGGCGGTCGATCAGGCTTGGCTCGTGGCGGATTCCGGCGCCGTCGGCGCGCCTGGTCGGCGCGCAGCTCCTCGTCTCCACGCTCGACTGGACCCTGGCGGGCGCCGCGCTCTTCGTGCTGCTGCCGCCGGGCCACGGGCTCACGCTGGCCACGTTTCTCGGGATCTTCCTGCTCGCCCAGTTCGCCGGCCTGGTGAGTCATGTTCCGGGAGGGCTCGGCGTGGTGGAGACGATCCTGATCCTCCTGCTCAAGCCCTACCTGCAGGCGTCGGCGCTGCTCGGCGCACTCATCGTCTACCGGGGCGTGTATTACCTGCTCCCGTTCTGCGCGGGCGTCCTGCTGCTGGCCCAGTACGAGCTGCGGCCGTACGCGCCGCGGGCGCTCGGCGCCGTCCGGAGTGCCGGCGCCTGGGTCCCGCGGCTGGTACCGCAGGTCCTCTCGGGCGCCGTCTTCCTCACGGGCGTGATCCTGCTGGGCTCGGGCGCGACGCCCGCGATTCCGGGCCGGCTCGCCTGGCTGGGGCGCCTGCTGCCGCTCGGCGTCATCGAGGTGAGCCACCTGCTCGGCAGCATGGCCGGGGTGGGGCTGCTGGTGCTCGCGTGGGCGCTCTGGCACCGGCTCGACGCCGCCTACAGCCTCACCGTCGTGCTCCTCGCCGTGGGGATCGGCGCCTCGCTGCTCAAGGGCGGCGACTGGGAGGAGGCGACGGTCCTCGCGATCGTGCTCGGTGCCGTGCTCCCGGCGCGGCGCTACTTCTACCGGAAGTCGGCGCTCGCCGCCGAGCCGCTCGAGACCGGCTGGCTGCTCGCCATCCTCGCGGTCGTCGGGGGGTTCATCTGGCTGGGGTTCTTCGCGCACAAGCACGCGGAGTACCGGAACGAGCTCTGGTGGCGCTTCGCACTCCACGCCGATGCGCCCCGGTTCCTCCGGGCGGCGGTCGGCGTGGTGGGCGTGCTCGTGGTCGCGGGGCTCTTCCGACTTTTCCGGCGGGCGCCCGCAAATCCCGCGCTGCCCGGGAAGTCGGAGCTGGACCGGGCCGCGTCCCTCATCGCCGACCTGCCGGACGTGTCGGCCAGCCTGGCCTTGGTGGGCGACAAGGCCCTTCTCTTCAGCGAGAGCGGACGGGGCCTGCTCATGTACGGGGTGGAGGGCCGGAGCTGGGTCGCGCTCGGCGATCCGCTCGGGCCGCAGGCCGACCAGGTCGAGCTGGTCTGGCGTTTTCGGGAGCTGGCCGACAGGCAGGGCGGGTGGACCGTCTTCTACGAGGTCGGCGTGAGCTGTCTGCCGCTCTATATCGACTTGGGACTGACCCTGATCAAGCTGGGCGAGGAGGCGCGGGTGCCGCTCGCCGACTTCTCACTCGACGGGCCCAACCGGCGCGCGCTGCGCCGAAGCCAGCGCCAGATGGAGCGCGAGCGCATCACCTTCGACGTGGTCCCGACGGAGCAGGTCGGGCCGCTGCTTCCGACCCTCCGGGCCATCTCCGACGCCTGGCTCGCCGAGAAGCGCACGCGGGAGAAAGGATTCTCGCTCGGCTTCTTCGACGAGGCCTACATCGCGCGGTTTCCGGTCGCAGTGGCGCGCAGGGCCGGGGAGATCGTGGCCTTTGCCAACGTCTGGGCATCGCGCCCCAAGGTGAAGCTCTCGATGGACCTGATGCGCTACCGTCCGGACGCGCCGCCGGGCGTGATGCAGTACCTCTGCACCGAGCTGATGCTTTGGGGAAAGGCGGAAGGCTATCAGTACTTCGGGTTGGGCATGGCTCCGTTCTCGGGGATGGAGCGCCGCGCGCTCGCGCCGCTCTGGTCGCGGCTCGGGGCGTTCATGTACCGCTACGGCGAGCATTTCTACAACTTTCAGGGCCTGCGTGAGTTCAAGGAGAAATTCGATCCCGTGTGGGAGCCGCGATACCTGGCCTCTCCGGGAGGCCTCGCGCTGCCGCGCATCCTGGCCAACGTCGCCGCGCTGATCGGCGGGGGCGTGCGCGGCGTGGTCGCCAAGTGATGCCGCTCCTCCTGCCGGGTCTCCTCGCGATCACGCTGGGCTCCTGCGGCGGCGGCAGCGCGCTCCCACCGGCGAATCTTCCCGCCCTGCCCACCGTTCCCCTCCAGGGCGCGGGCCTCCAGGTCGACACCATGGCGTTCGGCCGGTTCGGTCCCGTGGTGCTGTACCGGACCCGCGCACGACCGTCGCGGGTTGTCCTGTTCGTCTCCGGCGACGGCGGCTGGACCCACGGCGTCGTCCCGATGGCGCGCTCGCTTGCGTCGCTCGACGCGCTGGTGGTCGGAGTGGACATCCGCCGCTACCTCGCCGGGCTGACGCGGGCGGGCGGCCCCTGCGCCTATCCCGCGGCCGATTTCGAGGCGTTGAGTCAGGGAGTGCAGCGCCGGCTCGGCTTTCCCACCTACCTCCCGCCCGTGCTCGTGGGCTACTCGTCCGGCGCCGCGCTGGTCTACGCCATGCTGGTGCAGGCGCCTCCAGGGACCTTCCGCGCCGGAGTGAGCCTCGGTTTCTGTCCGGGCCTGGAATTAAGCCGCGCGCTCTGCCGGGGCGGCGGCGGGCTGTCGTGGCGGCCGGGTCCCGGCGCGCACGAGATCAGCTTCGCCCCGGCCGACACGGTGCAGACACCGTGGGTGGTGCTCCAGGGGGAGCAGGATTCGACGTGCGGTGTGCTGGCGGCGGAGAAGTTCGTCCGGCAGGTACGTGGCGCGCAGATCGTTCGCCTGCCGAGGGTGGGCCACGGGTTCGGCGTCGAGGCGCACTGGATGCCGCAGTTCCGCGAGGTCTTCGAGCGGCTGGAGCACACGAACCTCGTGCCCGCGCCGGCGGCACCCGCGGTGCGCGACCTGCCGCTCGTCGAGCTGCCCGTGCACGGCCGGTCCGGCGAGCTCGCGGTGATCGTGTCGGGGGACGGCGGCTGGGCGAGCATCGACCGGAAGATCGGCGAGGCCTTCGTAGCGCGGGGCATACCCGTGGTGGGACTGAACTCGCTGCAGTACTTCTGGCACGCCAGAACCCCGGACGAGACCGGTCGGGACCTGGCCCGGGTGCTCCGGCATTACCTGGCGGCCTGGGGAGGAGCGGACGTGCTCCTGGTGGGCTACTCGCTCGGCGCGGACGTGCTGCCGTTCATGGCGAGCCGGCTGCCGCCCGATCTCCGCGCGCACGTCAATCTGGTCGCGCTGCTCGGCGCCGGCCGGACGGCGTCCTTCGAGTTTCACGTGGCCGAATGGCTCGGCGGTGCCAAGGGCAACCGGCCTACGGCGCCGGAGATCGCGCGACTCCGCGGCCTCCGGGTGCTTTGCATGTACGGGACCGACGAGAAGGACTCGGTGTGCCCCGTGCTGCCGCCGGGAACGGCCACGGTGGTGCGGGTCGAGGGCGGCCATCACTTCGGGGGCGCCTACTCCAGCCTGGCGGATACCATTCTTCGCGCCGCCCGGGCACGCTGAGGCAATGCCGACTCAACAGCAGCGGGTCGGGCCGGCTCCGTAGCGCGCGCGGACGTACTCCTGAAAAAACTCTTTCGGTGACGGAACCTTGCGGTCCGGATGGCAGCGCGCGAGGTGCTCCACGTGCGCCGCGTAGTCCGGCATCCCCGCGACCCGTCGCACCACGCGCAGCATTTGTTCGAGCCCCGCCCGGGCACTCCGATACCGGCTACCCCACATACGCCGTTTCCACGAAGGGCGATTCCTTGAGCGCGGCAGGGCGGCGCCTGGTCAGCACCAACGCCCATACCCGCGCCGACGCGAGCACCACCAGCACGGTGACCGCCATGAAGCCGAGCGCGAGGGCTGCGTCGAGCCGGTCGTTGAACACGAGCCGCGCGCCGCGCGCCGGGTCGAGCGACCCGGCCGCCACCTGCCCCGCGGTGAGCGCGGCATGCGCCAGGAAGCCGAGCCGAGGGTCGGCGGCGAACACCTTCTGCCACCCGGCGGTGAGCGTCACCACGAGCACCCAGGCGAGCGGCGCGAGCGTCACCCAGGCGTAGCGCGCCTTCCCCGCCTTGATGAGGATCGTGGTCCCGACGCAGAGCGCGATTGCGGCCAGGAGCTGGTTGCTGATGCCGAACAGCGGCCAGAGCGAATTGATCCCGCCCAGCGGATCGCCGACCCCCTGGACCAGAAACCAGCCCCAGGCGCCCACGACCAGCACGGAGGTCAGAATGGTGCTGGGGTACCACGACGTGCGGCCGAGCGGCGCCCAGACGTGGCCCGCCAACTCCTGCACCATGAAGCGTCCGACGCGCGTGCCGGTGTCCAGCGTGGTCAGGATGAACAGCGCCTCGAACATGATGGCGAAGTGGTACCAGAGCGCCATGAGTCCGCGGCCGAACGCGCCGCTCAGGATGTGGGCCATGCCGACCGCGAGCGACGGCGCGCCGCCGGTGCGCCCGAGCAGGGTCTTCTCGCCGACGTCCGCGGCCAGCGCCGTGATCTGTGCGGGCGTCACGGTGAAGCCCCAGCCGCGGATGACGGCGGCCGCCGTTTCCGGCGTGCCCCCGAGGCTCGCGAGCGGCGCGTTGATGGCGAAGTAGATCCCCGGATCGAGCAGCGCGGCGGCGCACAGCGCCATGACCGCGACGAACGATTCCATCAGCATGCCGCCGTAGCCGATCAACCGCGCGTCGCTCTCGCGCACGAGCATCTTGGGCGTCGTGCCCGAGGCCACCAGCGCGTGGAAGCCGCTGATGGCACCGCAGGCGATGGTGATGAACGCGAACGGGAAGAGCTTGCCGGCGAATACCGGCCCGGTGCCGTCGATGAACGGGGTGAGCGCGGGCAGGCGGAGCGGGGGCAGCACCAGCAGGATGCCGAGGGCGAGGAGCAGGATCGTGCCGATCTTCATGAAGGTCGAGAGGTAATCGCGGGGGCAGAGCAGCATCCAGACCGGGAGCACGCTCGCGACGAAGCCGTAGGCGATCACCGCATACGCCAGCGTCAGCGCCGACCAGGTGAAAACCGGCGCCAGCAGGGGCGACGCCGCCACGTAGCGGCCTCCCACCAGCGCGAGCAGCAGCAGCACTACGCCCACCGCCGTGGCTTCGAGCGTGCGCCCCGGCCTCCACGCCTTCATCCAGAAGCCCATCAGCACCGCGATCGGCACGGTGCAGAGAATGGTGAACACGCCCCACGGACTGTCCGCGAGCGCGTTCACGACGACGAGGGCCAGCACGGCCAGGAGGATCACCATGATCGCGAGCACGGCGACCATCGTGAGGATGCCGGTCACCGGCCCGGTCTCCTCCTTGGCCATCTGCCCGAGCGACTTCCCGTCCCGCCGCATGGAGGCGAACAGGATGACGAAGTCCTGGACCGCGCCCGCCAGGACGACGCCGACCACGATCCAGATGGTGCCCGGCAGATAGCCGAACTGCGCCGCGAGCACGGGGCCCACCAGCGGGCCCGGGCCGGCGATCGCCGCGAAATGGTGGCCGAAGAGCACCCAGCGGGAGGTGGGGACGAAGTCACGGCCGTTGGCCAGTCGCTCGGCCGGCGTGGCGCGGCGGTCGTTGACGCCGAGCACCCGATCGGCGAGGAACCGGCTGTAGAAGCGGAAGCCGATGAAATAGGTGCCGACCGCTGCCAGGACGAGCCACGCGGCGCTGATCGTCTCGCCGCGGTGGAGCGCCAGCACGCCCCACCCGGCGGCGCCCGCCAGGGCGACCAGGAGCCAGAGCAGTTGTCGGAGCATGGCGTCCAATTAACAGCGCGCGGCCCCAAAGGTGAAGGGTGCGGGACCCCTTCCCCCGCCCGCGGGCGCGCCGTACCTTCGAACCCCATGCCATTGCCATCCTTCGGCTTCGGCCACCGGCCGTCGTGGGAGTCCCGCGCTCCGGAGGCGAGCGGAGCCGCCCTGGAAGAGCCGCAACCCCAGCCGGCCCGGACGGGGTGGCGAGGCAAGGTCGCGCTGGTGACGGGCGGCGCCACGGGGCTCGGCCGGCACATCGCGCTCGAGTTCGCCAAGCTCGGCTGCCACGTGGCCTTCTGCTTCGTGAACATGCCCGGGCGGGACGTGAGCGAGCAGGCGGTGCTCACGGAAGCCGCGCTCAGGGCGATGGGCGTCGGGGTCCTTGCCCTCCGCTGCGACGTGCGCGACCGGGCCGCGGTGGACCAGTTCGTCACCGAGATCCGGCAGCGGCTCGGCGGCCTCCACTTCCTGGTCAACAACGCCGGGATCGCCAACGACGGCGCGCTCTGGCGGTTGAGCGAGACGGCGTGGAGCGAGGTGCTCGACACCAACGTCACCGGCGCGTTCAACTGCATCCGCGCGGTGGCGCCCACTTTCCGCGGGCAGCACTACGGCAAGATCGTCAACGTCAGCGCCCACCAGGCCCAGCGCCCCGGGTTCGGCGTCGCCAACTACGCGGCGAGCAAAGCGGCGCTCCTGGGACTCACCCGCGCGGCCGCGGTCGAGCTCGGTCCCGCCAACGTGAACGTGAACGCCGTCGCTCCGGGCTTCATCCGCACGGAGCGGATGGGGATGCTCCCGGCCGAGGTGGTCGAGCGGGCACAGAAGAGCTCCGTGCTGGGCCGCGTGGCCGAGCCGGACGACGTGGCGCGGGTGATCTCGTTCCTGTGTTCGGAGTCCGCGCGGCACATCACGGGGCAGACCATCGTGGTGGATGGAGGGATGTCGCTCGAGTGAACAGCGGTAAGAGGTGAGCGGCAGGAGGTGAGCGGGGTCGATTCCCTCTCACCTCTTACCGCTCACCTCTTACCGCTCGCCGCTTCCTTCCATTACCTTCCCGCCGTGCCCCGCCCCTTGCTTCCGACGTGCGCGCTCGTACTCCTGGTGGCTGCCCCCCTCGCGGCGCAGGGGCAGGCGCCCCCGTTGCCGGTGCCGACCCAGGGACTGGCCGGCCAGCAGGTGCCGCTGATCCCCCTCACCCTTCTGGCCATCGATCCCGCCGCGGAGAACGACAGCCTCTTCGCGCCGTACCGCGACCGCCGCCCCGCGCTCCTGCGCGCCGACTCGCTGATCGGCGAGGCGTTCGAGGCGCGCGGGCCCGAGGTCAAGTGGGTGCTGCCGCCCGCGCTCCGGAAAATCGCGCGGCGCGCGCCCGGAATCGTGGATGATCCCGACCAGATGGGCCAGGCGCTGCTCCGCTCCCCCAAGCTCAAGGACGTGCCGGATCCGCTCCGCGCCTCCTTGCGCAAGCTCACGGCGGTGGCCGGCGGCCGGGTGGTGATGGTGCCGGCGGCGCTCGGTTTTACCCGGGGACCCGACGGACGCGCGCGCGCCGAGCTCTCGCTCGTGGCGGCCGATACCCGGTCGGGGAAAGTGCTGTGGCGGAGCCTCACCATCGGCAGCGGGGCGACGCCCGACGCCGCGCTCACCGCTGCCCTGGACGCCGTGCTGCCGTTCGAGCCATGACGTACGACGTGACGCTGATCCCGGGCGACGGGATCGGGCCCGAGATCACGACGCAGACGGTGCGGGTCCTCGAGGCCACGGGGCTCCGCTTCACCTGGGACGAGGAACTGGCCGGCATGGCCGCGGTGGAGGCGACCGGGACGCCGCTGCCCGACGCCACCGTGGAGAGCATCCGCAAGAACGCGCTCGCGCTCAAGGGCCCGCTCACGACGCCGGTGGGCACCGGGTTCCGCTCGGTCAACGTGGGGCTCCGGAAGGAGTTCGAGCTTTTCGCCAATGTTCGTCCCGCGCGGACGATCGCCCCCGGCGGCCGGTTCGAGAACGTGGACATCGTGCTCGTGCGAGAGAACCTCGAGGGGCTCTACATCGGCGTCGAGCACTTCGTCCAGATCGGCGACGACCCGCGTGCAGTGGGCGAATCGATGGCGATCGTCACCCGGGCCGGCTGCGAGCGGATCGTCCGGTTCGCGTTCGACTACGCGCTCAAGCACGGGCGGAAGCAGGTCACCATCGTCCACAAGGCCAACATCCTCAAGATGGTGAGCGGGCTCTTCCTCGAGGTGGGCCGCGAGGTCGCCCGGGAGTACGAGGGGCGGGTGGCGGCGAACGACATGATCGTGGACAACACGGCCATGCAACTGGTCATGCGACCCGAGCAGTTCGACGTCATGGTGACCACCAACATGTTCGGCGACATCCTGAGCGACGAGGTCTCCGGGCTGGTCGGCGGGCTCGGGCTCGCGCCGGGTGCCAACATCGGGACCAGGGCCGCGATCTTCGAGGCCGTGCACGGAAGCGCCCCCGACATCGCGGGGCAGGGCATCGCCAATCCGTCCGCCCAGATGCTGGCCGCCGCGATGATGCTGGACCACGTGGGCGAGCTCGACCGCGCCCAACGGATCCGCGACGCCATCGCCGACACGATCGTGCGCGACCACATCCGCACGCGCGACCTCGGCGGCACCGCCTCGACGGAGGAGTTCGGGCGTGCGGTTGTCCGGCGGGTTGCCTGAGGTCCCCTGCGCGGAATGTGGAACGCGGGTGCGCGGGCTCCCCTGGGGGGAGCTCTGCCCGGACTGCCTGGCCCGCCGGAAGCGGCGTGCATCCCGCCTGGCCGGCCGCATCTCCCTCGCGGTGACGGCGCTGATGGCCGCGTACGTCGCCTTCCGGTTCCCGGGCGATGCGTCTTCACGACTGTACGGCGCCGTGCTGGTGCTCGCCACCTACATCATCGTGCGGCGGATCGCGAGCCGCCTCGCCATGGAGCTGCTCCCCCGATGACCACCACCCGCGTGGCCACACCGCTCATACTGCTCGCGCTGGCGTCCGCCCAGCCGCTCGGCGCGCAGACGTCACTCACCATCTACAACGACGGCCGCGTCCTGGTGCGCCGGAGCGTGCCGGCCGCCGTGCCGCGGGGCGCCAGCACCCAGCGCGTGGTGCTCGGCGCGCTCGACCCCGCCTCGGTGTTCTCGCTCGATTCCTCCGTCGCCATCACGGGCCTCGCGTACGACGGCGCGGTGGACGAGGCCAGCGTGCTGCGCCGGTCGGTCGGGCGGCGGGTGGTGTTTCGCGTGCCGGAGTCGAACGATACGCTGAGCGCGCTCGTGCTGGGCGTGGACCCGCTCCGGCTGCAGCTTCCCGACGGGCGCGTCACCTTCAGCCCGCCGGGCCTCGCTCTCTACCCGGGCGATGTGGTCGTCGCGGAGCCCGCGGTATCGCTCCGGTTGGAGAGCGCGCGGGCGCTGGACCGTCTCAGGCTGGGATACTTCACCCGCGGGGCGGCGTGGTTCGCGAGCTATCAGGTGCTGCTCGGCGGGACCGAGGCCCGGGTGACCGGGAGCGCGGTGCTCGAATCCCAGACGCTCCGGCTCGAGGACGCGGAGGTGCAGCTCCTCGCGGGGTCGGTCGGGAGCGCCCAGCAGGCGGCACCCCCGATGCCGATGCAGGCCCGCGCGGCCATGGCCGACGAGGCGAGGGAGAAGAGCTTCGCCTCCGAGCAGCGCGTGGGCGAGTTCCACGTCTATTCGCTGCCGGGGCGGAGTTCCCTCCTTCCGGGGCTTACGACCACGGTGGCACTGTTCGAGCCTGCCCAGGTGAAATACCAGCGGCATTACGTGGTGCATGGGCTCCTGCCGTTCTGGGGAATGTTGCCGCAGCAGGGCGACGACTCGGAAGCGCCGGTCGAGGTGAGCTACACGCTCGAGCGGCCGCGGAAGCGGGAGTTCGGCGACCGGCCGCTCCCCGGCGGGATCGTCCGCCTGTTCCAGGCGGACAGCGCGGGCCGGGCACAACTGGTGGGCGAGGCGGCGATGGACCACACGCCGGCGGGCGAGGACGTGCGGCTCACGGCCGGGACCGCGTTCGACCTCACCGCCCGGCGGGTGCAGACCACCTACGCGACCCGCCGGGACAGCACGAAGGCAGGCTGGCGCACCCTCGCCACCGCGGATTACCGCGTCACCGTCCGGAACGCCACGGACAGCGCCGCCACCGTGGACGTGCAGGAGGAGCGGGGCGGCGAATGGAGCGTGATCCAGAGCAGCGTGCCCGCGGAGAAAGTCTCCTCCACCATCACCCGCTTCCGGGTGAAGGTGCCCCCGCGCGGTCAGACGGTGCTGACCTATCGCGTGCGCGTGGTGTGGTGAGGTAGCTTGCAGCGCATGAGCCTCACGCCGGTCACGATCGTCCACATTTCCGACCTGCACTTCGGCGGCTACGCCGACCTCGCTCAGATCGAGGCGCTCGACAGGTTCCTCCCCACGCTCGGCGCCGGCGCCACCGTCGTCTCCGGCGACCTGAGCCAGCGTGCCCGCCACGGCGAGTTCCAGGCGGCCCACGCCTTCCTGCAGCGGCTGCGCGGCCACATGCCCGTACTGGTGATTCCGGGCAACCACGATATCGAATGGTGGAAGAGCCCGTTCGGGGCCTTCGGCGCGGCGGTCAAGTACGCCAAATACGCCCGCTACTTCGGCGACCTCACGCCGGTGCTCGAGGTTCCCGGGGCCATCATCGCCGGCGCGCTCAGCAGCTACGGCGTCGCCTTCGGCTCCCTCACCTGGAACCTGCGCGACGTGGCGGTCAAGGGACACCTCCCGGCCTCGGAGACCACCCGAGTGGGGAAAGTCTTCGCTCACGCGCCGCCCGACGCGGTTCGCATCCTGGCCGTTCACCACAATGTGCTGCGCGGCGCGCTCTCGCACCGGCAGGGGCTGGCTGACTGGCGTTCGGTCTGGCGCCGGCTGCGCGCGACCGGAGCCGACGTGGTCCTCTGCGGCCACGATCACCACGAGGGAGCGGGGCAGATCGAGGGGACGCTCGCGGTGAGCACGTCCGGCACGCACAGCTTTCGGACGCGCGGCGGGCGTCCATCGGTATTCAATCTGGTGACGATCGACGAGCGGGCGGTTCGGATCCAGCATTTCCGGTGGGAGAGCGCCGGCCGCCGGTTCCTGCAATCCGACGCAACGGCGTTCGCCCGCCCGCCGGGCCCGCGGGTGACGGTCTCGGTGGCGGGAGGGGAAGGAGAGCCGTGAGGTGAACGAGCTGCTGGCGCACCGATTGAAAGTGCTGGGCCTGCGCGACGTCGACCGGATCCTCACCCACACCAACCGCACCGTGATGGTCAGCCTGACGGCGAGGCGCGTGCTCCGGCTGCACGAGGGCTATGCCAGCGCGCCCGACCGCGTGCTCCGCGCGATCGTCCGCTTCCTCAACCCGCGGCTCCCACGGGCGGTCCGCCGCGGGGCCGAACGCGAGTTTCTCGGGTTTCCCGTGGAGGCGTACGCGCCGCCGCCCGCCCGCCCGCCGCGCCGGGAGCGTCCGCGACCCGGCGACATCGTGCTGCTGCAGCGGCTCACGGAGCTGCATCAGCGGCTCAACCAGCAGCATTTCGGCGGCGGGCTCGGCGCCCTGCCGATCCGACTCTCGGGACGGATGCGCACCCGGCTGGGCGAGCTGACCATGGATCTCCGGACCGGGCAGCCGACCGAGATCGCCATCAGCCGGCGCCACATCCTGCGGCACCCGTGGGTCGAGGTCGAGCACACCCTGCTGCACGAGATGGTGCATCAGTGGCAGGCAGAAACGGGCCTGGCCGTGGACCACGGCCGCGGCTTCCGCCGGAAGGCGAGGGAAGTCGGGATCGAGCCGCAGGCCCGCCGCCACCTGGCGCGGAAGGCCGACGGGGCGCCCGCAGCCGACGTGTCCCGCGCCACACCGCCGGCTTCACCCCCAGGGTATTTTCCGGGCTCACGCGAGGAGGCCTGATGCGGTGGACGCCGGGCGGACGGAGCAAGGATCTCGAGGATCGTCGGGGGAGCAGCGGCGGCTTTGGTGGCGGCGGCTTCGGCGGCGGCGGCATGCGGATCGGGTTGGGCGGCGCGGCCGTCCTCCTCGTCCTGAGCCTCGTCTTCAAGCAGAACTTCTTCGCCATGCTGGGTGCCGACGGTGGCGGCGCCGGGGCGATGGGTGAGCCTGCCGCCGCAACGGATTCCGTCGTCGGGTCGCCGGAAGAGGAAAAGCAGGTCCAGTTCGTTTCCTTCGTGCTGGACGACGCCCAATCCACCTGGGAGCGTCTCTTCCAGGCGCGGGGTCAGACGTACCAGCACGCCAAGCTCGTGCTCTTCCGCGACGCGATCCAGTCGGCGTGCGGCTTTGCCCAGGCCGCGACGGGGCCGTTTTACTGTCCCGGGGATCAGAAGGTCTACATCGACCTGGGATTCTACGACGAGCTGCAGCAGAAGTTCGGCGCGCCGGGTGACTTCGCCGAGGCCTACGTCCTCGCCCACGAGCTCGGCCACCACGTGCAGCGGCTGATGGGCACCGAAGCCCGCGTGCGCGAGGCCCAGGAGCGTCGCCCCGATCTGGCCAACGAGTACTCCGTCCGCCTCGAGCTCCAGGCCGACTGCTACGCCGGCGTCTGGGGACACGAGACGGCTCAGCGGCAGATTCTCGAGGCCGGGGACGTCGAGGAGGGGCTGGCGGCCGCGGCCGCGGTCGGTGACGACCGGATCCAGCGAATGTCGGGTGAGGGCGTCCACCCCGAGGCCTTCACCCACGGCACCTCGGAGCAGCGAGTCGGCTGGTTCAAGCGCGGGCTCGAGTCCGGACGGCCGGAGGACTGCGACACCTTCAAGAGCTGAGCCGCCGCACTATCTTACCTGTCCGTTCCAGACCTTCGCAAAGGGCACCGCATGGCCACCGCTGCCGCCACCTCTCAGTACGCCGGCGTCGACTTCCTCGGCTTCGACACGCTCCTCTCCGAGGAGGAGCGCGCCGTCCGTGATACGGTCCGGACCTGGGTGGACGAGAACCTGATTCCGATCATCGGTCCGGCCTACCTCGAGGGTCGGTTCCCGAAGCAGCTCATTCCGGGCATGGCCGAGCTGGGGCTCTTCGGCGCCAACCTGCCGGAGGAGTACGGCTGCGCCGGGCTCAATAATGTCGCCTACGGCCTGATCATGCAGGAGCTCGAGCGGGGTGACTCGGGCATCCGCTCGTTCGCCTCGGTGCAGGGCGCCCTGGTGATGTATCCGATCTTCGCCTTCGGCTCCGAGGAGCAGAAGCGGCACTGGCTGCCGCTCCTCGCGTCGGGCGGAGAGATCGGCTGCTTCGGGCTCACGGAGCCCGACTTCGGCTCGAACCCGGGCGGCATGATCACGACGGCACGGGAAACGAAGGACGGCTGGGTGCTCAACGGCACCAAGATGTGGATCACCAACGGCTCGCAGGCCACCGTCTCCATCATCTGGGCCAAGACTGGCGCGATCGACGACGCGAAATCCATCCGCGGCTTCATCGTGCCCACCGACACCAAAGGGTATGCCGCGCGGGACCAGAAGGGGAAGCTGTCGCTCCGCGCCAGCGACACGAGCGAGATCCATCTCGAAGATGTGCACCTCCCGAAGGACGCCCTGCTGCCCAGGTCGGGCGGGCTCAAGAGCCCGCTCATGTGCCTGACGCAGGCGCGCTACGGCATCGCCTGGGGGGCGATCGGCTCGGCGATGGCGTGCTACGATGAGGCGCTGCGCTACGCCCAGAGCCGGATCATGTTCGACAAGCCCATCGCGCAGACCCAGATTCAGCAGGTCCGGCTGGTGGACATTCTCACCGAGATCACCAAGGCGCAGTTCATGACCCTGCAACTGGGCCGTCTCAAGGACGCGGGCACCATGACGCCCGACCAGGTGTCGCTCTGCAAGCGGAACAACGTGGACATGGCCTGCGATGCTGCCCGCGAAGCACGCCGGCTGCTCGGCGCCAACGGGATCCTGGCCGAGTACCACTCGATGCGCCACATGGCCAACCTGGAGTCGGTCTATACCTACGAGGGGACGCACGACATGCATTCCCTCATCGTGGGCCAGGCGATCACGGGGCTCGCCGCGTTCGAGTGACCGGTCCCGATCCGGGATCGATGCAACGACAGCAGGCCCGGCGCTTCTCGATTGGGCGCCCCCCGTGTGACGGCCGGGGGGCGCCGTCGTATATGGAGTGACATGCCCATTCCCGTGCGTGCCAACCCGCTCCGATCCGCAACCGCACCGCCCGAGGGGCTCTGCCGCGAATGGTATGAGTCACACGGAGCCGGCATCTACAGCTATCTCCGGTTCCAGCTGCCCTCCGCCGCCGTGGCCGAAGACCTGACGGCCGATGTCTTCCTGCGCGCGGTGCGCGCCGCCGACAGGTTCGATCCGAACCGCGCGTCGGCTCGCACGTGGCTGTTCCGCATCGCGCGGAACGTGTTGCGCGATTACCTGCGGCACGAGCGCCGGCACCCGCACGTCTCGCTCGGCGCGCTCGACGATCTCCGCTCCCAGGCGCCTTCGCCGGAGGAGCGGCTGCTGTGGAAGGAGGAGGTGGCGCGGCTGCTCGCCGCGGTGGCCACCCTGCCGGCCAGCGACCAGGAGATCATCGGGCTTCGCTACGGCAGCGAGCTCGATACCGGCGATGTGGCGCAGATCCTCGGCCTGCGCGAGCCGGCGGTGCGGACGCGGCTCTGGCGCGCGCTCGGCCGCCTCCGGCGGGTGCTGGCGCCGTGAGCGAAGCGCCGGAGGATTTCCGCGACCTCGACCGGAGCCTGCGGGCCATCCGATTCGAGCCGCCGGCGTCGTTCGGGGCCGAGCTCGCCGGCAGAGCCGCGAGAGGCGAGGCGCCACGGCCCCCCCGTCGGCCGGGGCCTGGGCGCGCGCTCCTGGCCACGGCCGCCCTCGTCGCCGGCGGTGCTGCCGTGGCGCTTGGCCGTCCCATCATCAGCCGCTCGCTGCCGGTCACGATCGACCGCTGCTGCTACGATCTCGACGGTGGCGGCGCCGCCGACGACGGGGTTCGGATCGTGGCGAAGCGTGACGCGGAAGTCCGCCGACTCTGGGTGTACGAGGACCGGGATGGCTCGCGCGACCTGTCGCCACCCGATGTGGTCCGACTCCGACGCGGCGCGGCGCCGTCGCTGGCGGAAGGGGGCAGCGCGGGGCTCATCGCCCTCAGGCGCTGCTGCCTCGATTTCGACGGCGGTGGGCCGGACGACGACGGTCTGCTCGTCATCGGGGTGCCGCCCGACCGGGTCCTCATGGCAGCCATCTACGAGCGGCGCGCCCGCGCGCCGGATGCCGCTCACTCCCACTCCAGGCTGCGCTGAGCCGTCGCCGGCCACCCCCCGACAGGAAGTGCCTGATGAATCGTTTCCATCTGTTCGCGCTGTTCATGCTGCCCGCCGGTCCCACCCTGCTGGCGGCCCAGGTGCCCGATACCACCCGCGCGGACAGCGGCGCCGTGAAACTGGAGACCATCGAGGTGGTCGGCTCGATCGCGCCGACCGCGGGCCCGAAGATCGGCTCGGGGATCCCGGCGCGGATTTCCACCGTCACAGGCGAGCAGATCGACGCGTGGGAGCCGAGACTCCTCGCCGACGCCCTCGCGACAGAGCCCGGGATCTCCCTCTATGACGACCTGGGGAGCGCGTACAAACTCAATCTCAGCACTCGCGGCTTCAACGTCGGCCCGGTCGTCGGGCTGCCCCCCGGCGTCTCGGTGTTCCTCGACGGCGTGCGCCAGAACGAGCCCGACGCGGCGGAGGTGAACTTCGACCTGCTTCCGATGGAACACGTGCGCCGGGTCGAGCTGCTGAGCGGGGCGGGCTCGCTGCTGGGCTCCAATTCGCTCGGCGGCGCGATCAATCTGATCACCCGTCGGGGCGAGGGCCCGGCCGAGGGCGAGCTCGAGCTGGCCGGCGGCTCGTACGGATCGGCGTCGGCCGAGGGAACGCTGTCGGGCGTCACTGCCGGCCGGACGGACTATTACCTGGGCGGTGGCTATGAGCGGGAGGATGGCTGGCGCCAGGCCACGGGCGCGCACAATTACAACGGCTTCCTGAACCTGGGACGGCGAGGTGAGCAGCGCGGCATCAGCGTGCAGGCGTTCGGCGCGGCGTCCCGGGCGGAGACGGCGGGATCGCTGCCGGAGAGCATCTTCGACAGCGACCCCTCGATCAATTTCACCACCGGCGACTTCGAGGATCTCAACCTGCTGCAGGGGACGGTTACGGGGTACGCCCCCGTCGGCCCGGGCCGGGGGACGTTCACGGCGTATCTGCGGCGGTCGCATGCGGAACGGTTCAACGTCAACCAGGCCCCGGACGACAACGTGCGTTCGCTCACGACCAACGGCACCCTGGGCGCCAACGCGGACTGGCGCTGGAGCCGTGAGCTCGGCCGAGGCGTGTTCTCGCTCCGCACCGGCGGGGATGCCTCCGCCAACCGGGTGCACATCCAGCTCCTTACCGAGCCGCCGGACGCACCGTCCGACCAGACGCTGTCGACTGACGTCCGGAGCCCGAGCTGGGACGTGGCGGGCTACGTCCTGGGCGACTACAAGCAGGGGCGGGTGACGCTCTCCGGCGGATTCCGCTACGACTACATCCGCGTCCCGTTCGAGGACCAGCTCGACCCGGGTGCCGACACGAGCAGCAGCTTCAGCCGATTGAGCCCGCGCGGAGGCATCAGTGTCGACGTGGGGCCGGGCGCGAGCGTCTACGCCTCGGTGGGCCAGAGCTTTCGGGCCCCGGCCATTCTGGAGCTCGCGTGCGCGGACGAAACGGCCGCCTGCCCGCTGCCGTTCGCCCTGGGCGACGATCCGCCGCTCGATCCCGTCGTCTCCACGACGGTGGAAACCGGCGCGCAGCTCGTGCGCGGGCCCGCCATCATCACCGCCTCGGTGTACCGGACGGCGGTGCGTGACGACATCTCGTTCATCCAGTCCGAGAATGCGGTGTTCGAAGGCTTCTTCGCCAATATCGGCCACACCCGGCGCGAGGGCATCGAGCTCGGCGTGCAGGTGGTGCCGCGGGAGGAAGTGTCACTCTACGCGAATTACGCCTTCACCCGCGCGACCTACCGCGACGCCGCCGAGATCTTCAGCATCCGGGCGGAGGACGCGTTCGCCGGAGCGCCGCTGGCCGGAGACAACGACGTCGAGCCGGGCGACCGCATGCCCTCGGTGCCGGAGCATCAGGTGAAGGCCGGAGGGTTGGTACAGCTTTCCGGCGGAGTCGACGTGGGCCTCGACCTGCGCTACACCGGACGCCAGTGGCTCCGCGGCGATGAAGCCAACGAGACGCCGCCGCTCGGCGGCTACTTCACGGCGGGCGTCCGCGCGGGGATCACCCGCGGCCCGTGGGAGGTCTCGGCCATCGTGACCAACGTGTTCAATTCGCACGCCGCCACCTTCGGGACTTTCAACGAGAACCGCCGCAGCGGCCAGCTCGAGCGCTTCCTCACGCCGCTGGGGGCGCGAACGATCAAGGCGGTGGTGAGCCGGCGGTTCGGCGGCTGAGGACCGGACGGGTGAGCGCGCTCACCGCGTGTCCTCGGCCCTACGTGCCACATTGGAAGTTTGGCCGTCACCGGCTGTGGAGGGGATATGCAGGAAGCGATCGCGGTCCCGGTCCGGAACCTGGGAGAGACGCTCCGGGCGTCGCTCGCCGGGGCACTGAACCAGTTCCTCTCGGCGATCCCGCGCCTCATCGGGTTCGCCATCGTCCTCATCGTGGGCTGGCTGGTGTCCTCCCTGCTGGCCCGGGGTGTCACCGCGCTGCTTCGCGCCATCAAGTTCAACGATCTGGCGCGCCGGTCCGGCTTCGCGGACTTCGTGCACAATATGGGCGTGCGGCAGGACTCGTCCAGCGTCCTCGCGGCCATCGTCAAGTGGTTCGTCCGGCTGATCACGCTCGTCGTGGCGTTCGACCTGCTCGGCCTGCCGGCCGTGTCGAACGTGCTGCAGCAGCTCCTGCTCTGGCTCCCCAACCTGGTCGTCGCGCTGGTCGTGCTCGTGATCGGCGGGCTCGCGGCCAAGGCACTGTCGCAACTGGTCCGCGGCGCTACGGCGGAGGGCGGGTTCAGCAATCCGGATGTGCTCGCGACGGTCGCCAGAGTGGCCGTGTGGGCATTCGCGATCATCGTGGCCGTAAATCAGCTCGACATCGCGACGAACCTTATCAACACGCTGCTCGTGGGCGTGGTGGGCGCGCTGGCGCTCGCCGCCGGGCTCGCGTTCGGGCTCGGCGGTCGCGACCGCGCCGCCCGGCTGCTCGACGAGCTCGGCCGGAAGGCTCAGCAGGCCGGCCCGAGACTCGAGCGTGCGGCGAGCGCTGCGGGCGACCAGGTGCGTCGCTCCGCCCGGGAAGTCGAGGGCAGTCCGGAAGCGGACATCACCGAACCCGCGAGCGTCGCGTTCGAGGAGAACTGGACTCCTCGTGCCGGCGCAGACCGGCGGCGTGTCCCCCGGGCCGGGCTGGACCGACGGGGTGCCGGCAGCGGTGCCCGGTAGGGCCGGCGCGCGGAAGCGCTTGGGTCGGAGTGCATTAGCGCGTTTCTCGCGCTCCATCTCTGGCGGCGTGGATAGGGCGCGACTAGGTTTGCCGCCAGTTTGCCGGACCGGCCCGGGACCCTTTCCACGGAGCCTGTTTTGAAGATTGCCGTTTGCCTCAAGCGGGTGGCGGATACGACCTCGAAGATCGTGATCGGCGCCGATGGCAAGAGCATCGACGAGGCCGGACTCAAGTTCGTGCCGAACCCGTACGACGAGTTCGCGGTCGAGGAAGCGCTCGCGCTCAAGGAGAAGGCGGGAGCCGGGGAGACCGTCGTGTATTCGCTCGGCGGCGACAGCGCCGCGGAAACGCTCCGGACCGCGCTTGCCATGGGCATCGACCGGGCGGTGCTGCTCAAATCCCCAGGGAGCCCCGACGGCCTGGCCGTCGCGCAGGCGCTCGCGGCGGAGCTCGGCACGGGCGGCTACGATCTGATCCTGTTCGGCAAGCTCGCGGTAGACGACTACAACCATCAGGTCGGTGGCATGACGGCGGAGCTCCTCGGGCTGCCGTGCATCACCGCCGTGGCGCATCTCACGATCGACGGCGGGGTCGTCGAGGCGGAGCGGGAAATCGAAGGCGGTATCGAGGTCGCCACCTGTTCGCTGCCCGCGGTGATCACCTGCGACAAAGGCCTCAACAACCCGCGCCTCCCCTCGCTGAAGGGGATCATGGCGGCCAAGAAGAAGCCGCTGGAAACCAGGCCCGCCGCGCTGGGCGACGCCACCCTCGAGGTGCTGGGGCTCGAGCTGCCGCCCGAACGCCAGCCGGGCCGCATCGTAGGCGAGGGGGTCGAGGCCGTGCCCGTGCTGCTCGAGCTGCTCCGAACCGAAGCCAAGGTGCTCTGAGGTGGCCAGCCGGATTCTTGCCGTGATGGAGCAGCGTGACGGCGCGCTGCGCAAGGTTTCCCGCGAGGTGGTCGCGGCCGCCCGGCGGCTGGCCGACGGCAGCGGCGGCACCGTGGACGCGCTGGTACTTGCCGCCGGCCCCGTGGCGGATGCCGACTCGCTCGGCCGCTTCGGCGCCGATCACGTGCTCGTCGCCACCCATCCCGACTTCCGCCTCTATCAGCCGGACGGCTTCGCGGCCACGATCGGCGCGGCCGCCACCGGGTACGCGGCGATCGTCTTTGCCGCCACGTCGACGGGTCGAGACCTCGCGCCGCGCGTGGCCGCCCGGCTCAAGGTCGCCTACGCCAGCGACGTCACCGCGCTCGCGGCGGAAGACGGGGCCGTCACGGTGACCCGTCCGGTCTACGCCGGGAAGGCGCTCCAGCGCGCTCGCCTCACGGCCGAGCCCGCCGTGGTCTCGGTCCGGCCGAACACGTTTCCCGCGGTCGAGTCGCCGAAGGCAGGCGAGGCGGGAACCGTGGAGGTGCCCGCGTTCGCCACGCGGGTCACCGTCCGGGAGATCAAGGCGCCCACCCAGGCGGCGCTCGACGTGAGCGAGGCGGCGGTCGTGGTCTCCGGCGGCCGGGGCCTCCGGGAGCCGGCCAACTTCAGGCTGATCGAGGAGCTTGCCGCCGCCTTCGGCAACGCCGCGGTCGGCGCGAGTCGCGCGGTGGTGGACGCCGGCTGGCGGGACCACGGCGCACAGGTGGGCCAGACGGGGAAGACGGTGAGCCCGGGCCTCTACATCGCGGTGGGCATCTCGGGTGCCATCCAGCACCTGGCGGGCATGCGCACGGCCAAGACCATCGTCGCGATCAACAAGGACAAGGACGCGCCGATCTTCAAGACCGCCGACTACGGCATCGTGGGCGACCTGTTCGAGATCGTCCCGCGACTCACCGAGGAAGTGCGAAGGGCGCGCGGGGCGCAGTAAACCGAGCGGCTGTGCGTTCCATCACATCGGGAGCCGCCGCCTCGTGGCATATCTCATTGTATGGTAGTCAATACAACCTTCCGCATGCCCGCCCGCTGGTGACGTCCACCCCGAAGTCCACGCCTTCCGACCGCTCGGGTCCCCACGGCGCGCCTTCCGGACAGGGCCGTCGCAAGAAGCGCGTCCTCACGCGGGCGGCGCCCTCGGTGACGCGGAGCATCGCCGATGCGATGGTGCTCAAGGACGGGGACGTCTTCTTTCTCACCCAGCCGGACGGCCAGGTCCCGGCGGGCCCCGGGTACGGCTTCGGCCTCTACTATCACGACTGCCGCTTCCTCAATGCCTACGGCCTTCAGCTCGGCGGGGCCGCGCCGCTCGTTCTCGGCTCTACGGCCAAGGCCGGCTGCAACGCCATCTTCGAGCTGACCAACGAGGACGGCGCGGCTGGCGAGCGGGACAGGATCCCCAAGGAGACCCTGGGGATTCGGTGGGAGCGGACCCTCGACGGCACCACCCTGCGGCTCGACGAGCGCTTCACCCTGCGGAACTGGAGCCACGAGCCGGTCGACGTACCCGTCGAAGTGCGGTTCGACGCCGACTTCGCGGACGTCTTCACGGTCCGGGGACTGCTGCCCGAGCGGCAAGGTACCCGCCACCCACCGGAGTGGGACGAGGATCGGCTGGTCTTCCGCTACGACGGGGCGGACGGGATCGCCCGCACCCTGCGCGTAGCGTTCTCGCCGGGTATGGAGCGCCGGGGGGAGCGTGCCGCCGGCTGGCACTGCCATGTGCCCCCCCGCGGATCGGCGCAACTGACGGTGCGGCTGTCCATTGCGGAGGCCGTCCGCGACTCGCGCGAGCGCGCCTCCGGCACGCGACTGGCCGGCGTCCGGGTGGCGAGCGACAGCGAGCTGCTCAACCGGATCGTGGCGCGCTCGCTCTCCGACCTCGATGCCCTGCGCACGTCGCTCGGCGGCCACGAGTTCTTCGCGGCCGGCGTGCCCTGGTTCGTGACTCTCTTCGGCCGGGACAGCCTGACCGCGGCGTTCCAGGTGCTTCCGTTCGACCCGGACACGGCCGCGGACACCCTGCGGCTGCTGGCGTCCTATCAAGGCACGCGCGAGGACGCGTGGCGCGACGAGGAGCCGGGGAAGATCCTGCACGAGCTCCGGGTCGGCGAGCTGGCCCGGACCGGCGCCATCCCGCATTCCCCCTACTACGGGACCGTGGACGCCACGCCGCTGTTCCTCATCGTGCTCGGCCGGCTCGCGAGCTGGACCGGCGACCTCTCGCTGTTCCAGGAGCTCCGCCCCAACGTCGAGCGTGCCCTCGAATGGATGCGCTGCTACGGGGACGTGGACGGCGACGGCTACATCGAGTATCGCAGCCCGGCCGGCGGGGCGCTCATCAACCAGGGCTGGAAGGACTCGGGCGACGCCATCGTCGACGCGGACGGCCGCATCGCCCAGGCGCCGATCGCCCTGGTCGAAGTGCAGGGCTACGCCTATGCCGCGCGGCGGGAGATCGCCGGGCTCTACCGCCGCTCCGGCGACGCCGCCACCGCGGAGCGGCTGGAAGAGGAGGCCAGGCTCCTCCGGGCCCGGTTCAACCAGGACTTCTGGGTCGAACGGATCGGCTGCTACGCGCTCGCGCTCGATGGGGGCAAGACGCCGCTCGCGGTCGTCTCCTCCAATCCCGGGCAGGCGCTGTGGACGGAAATCGCGGACGAGGACAAGGCCGGTCGCGTGGTGGACCGGCTCATGGCGGACGACATGTTCAACGGCTGGGGAGTGCGGACCCTCGCCGCGACCGAGCGGGGGTATACGCCTATCGGCTATCACCTCGGCACAGTCTGGCCGCACGACAACTCGCTCATCGCCGCGGGCTTCCGCCGGTACGGACGGGGCGACGCGGTGGCGCGCATCTTCGAGGGACTGACCAGCGCGTCACTCGGCTTCGAGCATCTCCGCCTGCCGGAGCTGTTCACCGGGTTTTCCCGAGCGGAGTTCGACGTCCCGGTGCGCTACCCCGTGGCCTGCCACCCGCAGGCCTGGGCGGCAGGCGCCACGCCGCTGCTCCTCCAGGTGCTGCTCGGTCTCGCGCCGGACGGCTTCGCGAAGCGTCTCCACCTGGTGCACCCCATGCTGCCGGCCGACGTGGACCGGCTCGAGATCGGTGGAATCCGGCTGGCCGGGGACACGGTCACGCTCAGGCTCGAGCGCGGACCCGGCGGGTCGGTGGCGGTGCAGACGGTGGGACCGACGGGAATCGACGTCGTGGTGGAGCCCGGCGAGCAGGCACCGAGCGCGAAAGGAACGGATTGACATGGTGGAAGACGGCAAGCGGGAAGTAGTCGTGGTCACCGGCGCATCCGCCGGTCTCGGGCGCGCGATCGTGCGGGCGTTCGCGCGGCAGGGGGCCAGGCTCGGCCTGCTCTCACGCAGCCGCGAGCGCCTCGAGCAGGCCCGCGCCGAGGTGGAATCACTCGGCGGCGAGGCGCTGGTGCTGCCCACCGACGTCTCGGACGCGGAACGCGTCGAGGCGGCGGCGGCGGCCGTCGAGGAACACTTCGGGCCGCTGAATGTCTGGGTGAACAACGCCATGGTGTCGGTCTTCTCGCCGGTCAAGAAGATGCTGCCCGAAGAATATCGGCGGGTCACGGAGGTGACCTACCTCGGCACGGTGTACGGCACGCTGGCCGCGCTCAAGCGGATGCTGCCGCGCGACCAGGGGGCGATCGTGCAGGTCGGCTCGGCGCTCGCCTACCGCGCCATCCCGCTGCAGTCGGCGTACTGCGGGGCCAAGCACGCCATCCAGGGATTCACCGAGTCGCTCCGGTCGGAGCTGTACCACGACGGCAGCAAGGTGCGGGTCAGCATGGTCCAGATGCCGGCGCTCAACACGCCGCAGTTCGACTGGGTCAAGAACCGCCTGCCGCACCGGGCCAAGCCGGTCGGCCGGATCTATCAGCCCGAAGTGGGCGCCGAGGCGGTGGTATACGCGGCCCACCACGACCGGCCGGAGATCTACGTCGGCTACCCGTCCGTCGAGGCGATCGTCGCCAATCGCGTGGCGCCCCGGCTGCTGGACCACTATCTCGGACGCACGGGGTTCGCCTCGCAGCAGTCCGACGAGCCCGAAGACCCGTCGCGCCCCGACAATCTGTGGGACACCGTTCCGGGGGATCAGGCGGCGCACGGCCGCTTCGACCGGTGGTCGCACGACCGGAGCCTGCAGCTTCGCGCGTCGGAGCATCGCGGGGCCGCGATGCTCGCGGGAGTCGCGGCGGCCGGGCTGGCGTGGGGAGTGGGACGGTGGATGCGGGAATGAAAGGAGAACCAGCACCATGACCCAGACCGCAAGCGACTTCCTCGTCAACCGGCTCTACGAGTGGGGCGTGCGCCGGATCTTCGGCTACCCGGGCGACGGAATCACCGGCGTCATCGGCGCGCTGGACCGGGCCAAAGACAAGATCGCCTTCGTGCAGGCGCGCCACGAGGAGCTCGCGGCGTTCATGGCCTGCGCCCACGCCAAGTTCACCGGTCAGGTCGGGGTGTGCATGGCGACCTCGGGCCCGGGCGCGATCCACCTGCTCAACGGGCTCTACGACGCGAAGATGGACCACCAGCCCGTGGTCGCGCTCGTCGGGCAGCAGGCCACCATCGGGCTCGGCGCCGATTTCCAGCAGGAGGTGGACCTCATCTCGCTGTTCAAGGACGTGGCGAGCGAGTACGTCCACATGGCGTCCACACCCGCCCAGATCCGGCACCTGGTGGACCGCGCGCTCCGGATCGCGATCGCCGAGCGCACGGTCACCTGCATCATCCTGCCGAACGACGTGCAGGAGATGGACGCCATGGAGCATGCGCCGCGGGTGCACGGTGCCGCGTTTACCGGGATCGGGTACTCGGAGCCGCAGGTGATCCCGACCGAGGCCGATCTGCACCGCGCCGCGCGGGTGCTGAACGAAGGCAAGAAGGTCGCCATGCTGGTGGGGGCGGGCGCGCTCAACGCGTCGGAGGAAGTAGCGGAGGTGGCCGAGCTGCTCGGCGCCGGAGTCGCCAAGGCGCTGCTGGGGAAAGCGGTGCTGCCCGATGACCTGCCGTACGTCACCGGCGCCATCGGTCTGCTCGGCACCCGGCCGAGCTGGGACATGATGATGGACTGCGACACCCTGCTGATGGTCGGCAGCAGCTTCCCCTATTCGGAGTTCCTCCCCAAGCTGGGCCAGGCGCGCGGGGTGCAGATCGACATCAAGCCGCGCATGCTGAGCCTCCGCTACCCGATGGAGGTGAGCCTCTGCGGCCACAGCCGGGAGACGCTGCAACTGCTCATCCCGCTGCTCCGCCGAAAGGAAGACCGCGGCTGGCGCGACGAGATCGAGGACAACATCCGGGACTGGTGGAAGGTGCTCGAGGCCCGGGCGATGCTCGAGGCCGATCCGATCAACCCCCAGCGGGTGTTTTGGGAGCTCTCGCCCCTGGTGCCCGACCGCGCCATCCTCACCTGCGACTCGGGCTCCTCCGCCAACTGGTTCGCCCGGGACGTGAAGATCCGGTCGGGGATGATGGCGTCGCTGTCGGGGAATCTGGCGACCATGGGGCCGGGCGTGCCGTACGCCATCGCAGCCAAGTTCGCCCACCCCGACCGGCCCGTGATCGCCATGGTGGGCGACGGCGCCATGCAGATGAACGGCATCAACGGCCTGGTCACGATCGAGAAGTACTGGCGCGAGTGGTCGGACCCGCGGCTCATCATCCTCGTGCTGTACAACCACGACCTGAATCAAGTGACGTGGGAGCAGCGCGCCTTCTCGGGCGACCCGAAGTTCGAGGGCTCGCAGGACCTGCCCGACTTTCCGTTCGCGCACTACGCCGAGCTGCTGGGGCTCGCCGGCGTGCGGATGCAGCGCCCGGAGGAGATCGAGCCGGGGTGGCGCGCGGCGCTGAGTGCCGACCGGCCCGTGGTCGTGGAGGCGCACACCGATCCCGAGGTGCCGCCGCTCCCGCCGCACATCACGTTCGACCAGGCCAAAGCCTACGCCCAGGCGATCGTCAAGGGCGATCCGGGTGGGTGGGACATGATCAAACAGTCGGTGAAGAACGTGGCGGAAAGCTATCTCCCGCATCGCGGGTGAGCCGTGAAGATCGACTTTCCCTACCCGGGCTACGAGGGCATCGCCCCCGTCGAGGTGCCCGACCGCAATCTGATGGGCGTCTACAGCCCCCGCACGTTCGAGGTGGACGAGGCCGAGGTCCTCCGGCACGGGTTCGCCTCCCCG
Source organism: Gemmatimonadales bacterium (assembly GCA_025927545.1). GTDB lineage: Bacteria > Gemmatimonadota > Gemmatimonadetes > Gemmatimonadales > GWC2-71-9 > CAVVWJ01. Next base: position 22,374 of record JAICLE010000015.1, on the reverse strand, counting down.
ATCGGCGCACCGCGCCTGCGGGAAGCCGCCCGCGGTCGGAAGCGCGTCCTCGTTCTGATCGACGACGGCACCCGGATGACGCCCGTCGCCCGGATTCTTCCGCACCTGCTCGACGAGCTCCACGCCGCGGGCATCGCCGACGACGCGATCGAATTCCTGCAAGCCCCCGGCACCCACCGCCCCATGACGGAGGCGGAGATCCGGGAAAAGCTTGGCGAGTTTGCCGGCCGCTACCGCATCCACGAGCATCACTATCTCGACGAGTCGAGCCTGCACGACTTCGGCCACACGCGCGACGGCACGCGCGTCACGGCCAACAAGCTGCTGGCAGAGGTGGACTTCGTGCTCGGGGTCGGGTCGATCCTGCCACACCGGGTCAAGGGATTGTCGGGGGGCGCCAAGATCGTCTTCCCCGGGGTGTCGGGCCGCGAGATGATGGACCGCAACCAGTGGGAAGCCTCGATGCACATGTCCGAGACGGTGATGGGCGTGCCCGAGAATCCGATGCGCCTCCGAATGGAGGAGGCCGCCAGGCTGGCCGGGCTCGCGTACATCGTGAATGTCGTCTACGACGTCGCCCGCCACATCGTGGGGTGCTTCACGGGCGACGCGGTACAGGCCCATCGTGAAGGCTGCACGACGTCCCGGGAGGTGTATGCGGCGCACCTGCCGACGCGGGCCGACATCGTCATCATCGACTCGCATTCCGCCGACCGGGACTTCTGGCAGTCGGCCAAGGGGCCGTACGCGGGCACGATGGCGGTGAAGGACGGCGGCTCGCTGATCCTGGTATCGCCCAACCCGGAAGGCGTGGCCAGCAATCACAAGAACCTGCTGGAGATCGGGTATATGCCGCACGCGCGCATCGTCGAGCTGGTCCAGCACGGCAAGGTGGACGACCTGGTGGGGGTCGCGATCCTGGCGGACGTCTGCCAGATCGTGGACAAGACCGACTGCCTCATGGTCTCGCCCGGCGTGACGCGCGAGCAGGCCGAGCGGATCGGGTTCCGCTACGCGACATCAGCACAGGAGGCGCTCGCGCTGGCGTTCGAGCGGCAGGGCGCGTCGGCGTCCGTCGCGGTGCTGCGGTACGGCGGGCACATCCTGCCGGTCGTGGACGACGAGGAAGTCGAGCGGGTCGCGGACATGGTGGCGTGAGATGACCTCCCTCACCGAGCTCCGTCGCGACGCCGAGTCCGGCCGCTTCGCCCGCGAGCACACCGACGACACGCCGCGCACCCGGGCTCCCCTCGACACCGTCGCTCTGGCCGACGCCCTCCGCACGCGCCTCCGCGGCGAGGTGCGGTTCGACGATGGCAGCCGAGCGCTCTACGCCACCGATGGCTCCAACTACCGCCAGGTCCCGATCGGCGTCGTGATTCCCCGCGACCTGGACGACGTGATCCACGCCATGGCCACCGCGCGGGAGTTCGGCGCGCCGGTGCTGGCGCGCGGCGGCGGGACCAGCCTCGCGGGCCAGTGCTGCAACGCGGCGGTGGTGATGGACTTCTCCAAGTACATGCACCGGGTGCTCGAGGTCGATCCGGCGCGGCGGCTGGCGCGGGTCGAGCCCGGCTGCGTGCTCGACGATCTCCGGAGCGCGACGGAGCCGCACCATCTCACCTTCGGGCCCGATCCCGAGACCCATACCCACTGCGTGCTCGGCGGGATGCTGGGCAACAACTCGTGCGGCGTGCACTCGCTGCTGAGCGCCAAGGCCGGCCTGGGACTCCGCACCTCCGACAACACCCACGAGCTCTCGATCCTGACCTACGACGGCGTCGGGATGCGTGTGGGAGCGACCTCGCCCGACGAGCTCGAGGCGATCATCAGCGGCGGCGGCCGCCGGGGCGAGATCTACGCGCGCCTCAAGGCGCTGAGGGACCGCTACGCGGACGAGATCCGCCGGAAGTTTCCCAAGCTCCCGCGCCGCGTCTCGGGCTACAACCTGGACGACCTGCTGCCCGAGAACGGCTTCCACGTGGCCCGCGCGCTGGTGGGCACCGAGAGCACCTGCGTCACCATCCTCGAGGCCACGCTCCACCTGGTGCCGAGCCCGGCCGCGCGCTCGCTGCTGATTCTGGGCTATCCGGACGTGTATTCGGGGGCGGACCACGTGATGGAGCTGCTGCAGTACAGTCCCACCGCTCTCGAGGGCATCGACGAGCTCCTCTTCGAGTGGGTGCGCGCCAAGGGTGACGCGGACGCCAACATCGCCCTGCTGCCGCCGGGCCACGGCTGGCTGCTGCTCGAGTTCGGCGGCGACTCGAAGCAGGACGCCGATGACCAGGCCCGCCGGGTGATGTCCGCGCTCGGCAAACAGGCCAATCCACCCTCCATGAAGCTGTACGACGACCCCCGCGAAGAAGGGATGATCTGGAAGGTGCGACAGGGGGCTTTGGGCTCGACCGCCTGGGTCCCCGGCCGGCCAGACACCTGGGAAGGTTGGGAGGATTCGGCCGTCCCGCCGGCGCGCGTGGGCGACTACCTGCGCGATTTTCGCGACCTGCTCGCGAAGTACAACTACACCACGTCGCTCTATGGGCACCTGGGGCAGGGCTGCGTGCACTGCCGCATCCCCTTCGACTTCTATACCGCGGAGGGCGTGAAGCAGTACGAGCGATTCATGGACGAGGCCACCAGCCTGGTAGTGCGCTACGGTGGCTCGCTGTCGGGCGAGCACGGGGACGGCCAGTCGCGGGCCCAGTTCCTCTCCAAGATGTTCGGCGTCGAGCTGGTCCAGGCCTTCGGCGAGTTCAAGGCGATCTGGGACCCGGCCGGCCGCATGAACCCGGGCAAGATCGTGGACCCCTACACGATCACCGACAACCTCCGGCTCGGCCCCGACTACAACCCGCCCACGCCGCGCACCCACTTCAAGTACCCGGCCGACCGTTCGACCTTCTCGCGCGCCGCGCTCCGCTGCGTCGGGATCGGCGAGTGCCGTCGCGAAGGCGGCCAGACCATGTGCCCGAGCTACATGGTCACCCGCGAGGAGCGGCACTCGACCCGCGGGCGGGCGCGGCTCCTGTGGGAGATGCTGAACGGCGAGGTGGTGACCGGCGGCTGGCGCAGCGAGGCGGTGAAGGAGGCGCTCGACCTCTGCCTGGCCTGCAAGGGCTGCAAGCACGACTGCCCGGTGAACGTGGACATGGCCACCTACAAGGCCGAGTTCCTGTCGCACTACTACGAGGGGAAGCTGCGGCCGCGCCATGCCTATGCATTCGGATGGATTCACATCTGGTCCAGGCTGGCGGCGGTGGCTCCGACGCTCGCCAACGCGTTCTCGCAGACGCCGGGTCTCCGCCGTCTGCTCGGCTGGGCCGCCGGCGTGGCCCCCGAGCGCACGCTGCCGCCGTTCGCGCCCCGGAGCTTCAAGCGCTGGTTCCGCGACCGGCCCGCGCGGAACGCCACCGGCGAGCCCGTGGTGCTCTGGCCCGACACATTCAACAACTACTTCCATCCCGAGACAGCCAAGGCCGCGGTCGAGGTGCTCGAGGACGCCGGCTTCCGCGTGATCGTCCCGGAGCGGGACATGTGCTGCGGTCGGCCGCTCTACGATTACGGCTTCCTCGACATGGCGGAGCGGTGGCTGCGCGACATTCTCCGCACCATGCGCCCGGAGATTCAGGCGGGCGTGCCGTTCGTGGTGCTCGAGCCGAGCTGCGGGGCGGTGTTCCGCGACGAGCTGACCAATCTCCTGCCCAACGACGAGGATGCCCGAAGGCTGCACGGCCAGACGTATCTGCTGAGCGAGTTCCTCCAGAAGAAGGCGCCCGACTACCGGCTCCCGCCCCTCAGGCGGAAGGCGCTGGTCCATGGCCACTGCCACCACAAGGCGATCATGGGCATGGAGGACGAGGAAGCCGTGCTGAAGAAGATGGGCGTCGACTTCCGGGTGCCGGAGTCGGGCTGTTGCGGAATGGCGGGCGCGTTCGGCTTCGAGGCGGGCGATCACTACGACGTGGCGATCGCGTGCGGTGAGCGGGTGCTGCTGCCGGAAGTGCGGGAGGCCGCGGACGACACGATCATCGTGGCGAACGGCTTCAGTTGCCGGGAGCAGATTTCCCAGGGCACCGATCGCGAGGCGCTGCACCTGGCGCAGGTGATCCAGCTCGCCCTGCGGGGTCGGGCCAGGGAGGGCCGGCCGGAAGCGGAGCTCGTCCGGACGCGGGCGCGGGCGCGGCGCAGGGCGGCGGTGCGAACGACGGCGGTGGTCGCGGGGGCAGGGCTCGTGGGCGGGCTGCTGGTGCGGGGGATGAAGGCGGGCAGGAAGCACCGGCGCCTCACCCGGGCGTGAGCCCGCCCGCAGCCCGCGATGCCTGCTCTCTTCCCCCCCTCGAGCAACCGCACGATTCGTCTCACGCTGGCGGTGGCGGGCGCCGCGATCGTCGGCATCCCGCTCGCACTCATGGCCTGGGTGCGGACGCCCGCGATCACCGGCCAGCACTCGGCGCCGGCCCAGCCGATCCCGTTCGATCACCGGATCCACGTCACCGGACTCCAGATCGACTGCCGCTACTGCCACAGCACCGTCGAGCGCGCCGCGCCGGCCGGCATCCCGGCCACCGCGGTGTGCGTGCCCTGTCACAGCCAGGTCTGGCGCGATGGTCCCGTTTTCGCCCCCGTTCGCCACAGCCTCGCGACGGGTCGGCCGATTCCCTGGCAGCGCGTCAATTCGCTCCCGGACTTCGTCTTCTTCAATCACGCCATCCACGTGCGGAAAGGCGTCGGCTGTGAGACCTGCCACGGGCGCGTGGATCGGATGGCGCGAGTCGAGCAGGCAGCACCGCTCACGATGAGCTGGTGTCTCGACTGCCACCGCGGCCCGGAGCGCTACCTCCGGCCCGTGGAGCAGGTGACGACCATGGGCTGGCAGCCGCCCGGCGGGCAGGCGGTCCTCGGGCGCGAGCTGGCGCGCCGGTACCAGGTCTCACGCCTCACCAACTGCAGCGCATGCCACCGCTAGGGGCAGCGACGTGACCGGCGACGGGCGCCGCTGCTGGCGCGATCTCGACGAGCTGCTCGACACGCCCGACTTCCGCGAGGCGCTCGGGCGCGAGTTCCCGGCCGGCGCCGCCGAGCTGGCCGATGGGATGACCCGGAGGAGCTTCGTTCGGTTGCTCGGTGCCAGCATCGCGCTCGCCGGCGTCGGCGGCTGCTTCGAGCGGCCGCGCGAGCGGATCCTGCCCTACGTATCCGACTCGCCGGAGTCCACGCCCGGCGTGGCGCGGCACTACGCCACGGCCATGACCCTCGGCGGATATGCTACGGGCCTGCTGGTCGAGAGCCATGTCGGGCGGCCCACCAAAATCGAAGGGAACCCGGACCACCCCGCCAGCCTTGGTGCCGCCGGCGTCTACGAGCAGGCGTCCATTCTGCAGCTCTACGATCCCGAGCGCGCGCGGACGGTGCGCCTCGGCCGCGCGAAGGCGAGCTGGTCCGAGATCGCCGCGTCGTTGTCACCCGCGCGGCTCGGAGCGGCCGTCGGCGCGCGGGGTGCGGGACTCGGGCTGCTGCTCGAGCCCTCAGCGTCGCCGCTGGCGGCTGAAATGCTGGGACGGGTGCGCGAGCGCTATCCCGCGGCGCGAGTGCACTTCTACAGCCCGCTCGGCTCGCGCGCGAGTGACCGCGCATCGCTGACGGCGTTCGGCCGCCCGCTCCTGCCGCAGTACGATTTCCGCTCGGCCGACGTGGTGCTGGCGCTGGACGCTGATTTCCTGGCGGGAGGACCGTTCAGCCTCCGGTACGCGCGGGACTTCGCCGACCGGCGCCGGATCGCCGCGCCGACGGACGCGATGAATCGGCTGTACGTGATCGAGCCGGGCGTGAGCGTCACCGGCACGACTGCCGATCACCGGCTCCGGGTCCGCGCGGGCGAAGTGGAGTCGCTGGCGGGCGCGGTGTTCGCGGCAGTCATGCGGCAGAGCAATCGGCCGGGCATGCCGGGCAGGCAGGGCATCCCTGATAGCGTGGCCTCCGTCCTCCGCGGTGTCGAACCTCCGCCCCGGCATCGCGAGTGGATCGATGCCGTGGCCCGCGATCTCACCGCACATGCCGGGCGGACGATCGTCATCGCCGGGGAGCGGCAGCCGGCGCGGGTTCACGTCCTCGCCCATCTGCTCAACGCGGCACTGGGGAATGCCGGCAGGACGCTTCGCTATATAGAGTCGCCCATCACCGAGGCCGGCGCATCGAGCCACGAGCTCGGCCCGCTCGTCGAGGCGATGCGCGGCGACGCGGTGCGCGCGCTGATCGTGCTCGACGGGAACCCGGCGTACACCGCGGCGGCAGATCTCGATTTTCTCGCCGCGCTCGGCCGGGTGCCCACCACGGTCTACCACGGCCTGTACGAGAACGAGACCGCCCGCGCCTGCCACGCCTTCCTTCCGAGCCTCCATTATCTGGAGTCCTGGGCCGACGGCCGCGCCTGGGACGGGACCGCATCGCTGGTGCAGCCGCTCATCGCCCCGCTGTATGGCGGCAAGACCGAAGCCGAGCTGCTCGCGGCACTGCTCGGAGACGCCGAGGCGAGCGCCCACGAGCTGCTGCAGGATCTGTGGCGTGGCCGCATGACCGGGACGGACTTTGCCGGTGCCTGGGACGAAGCGCTGCAGCGCGGGGTGGTCGCCGGAACGGCGGCCCCCGAGACGACCCCCGTCTGGCAATGGGACGCGATCGGCACCGTGCTGTCCCGCTCTCCCCCGCCGGCCGACAGCAGCCTTGAACTCGTGCTGGAGCAGGACCCGAGCGTGTACGACGGCAGGTTCGCCAACAACGTGTGGCTGCAGGAGCTCCCGGATCCGCTGACCAAGCTCACCTGGGGCAACGCCGCGCTGCTCAGCCCGGCCACGGCGGCCCGGCTCCGCGTGGCGACGGGCGACGTCGTCGCGCTTGCCTACCGCGGCCGTACGCTCCGGGTGCCCGCCTTCCTGCTCCCGGGCCATGCCGACGAGTCCGTGACGCTCCGGCTCGGGTACGGCCGCGGCGCGGGCGACGAGACCCTTGCGGAAGGTGTCGGCGCAAACGCGTACCGGCTGCTCACGAGCGACATGACGATGTTCGGGGGCGGCCTGGCCGTGTCGCCCGCGCTCGGCGACGACGGAACCCCGCTCCGGGATCGCCTCGCTTCGACCCAGACCCATTGGCGGCTGGAGGGCCGGCCGGTCGCGCTCCGTGCCACGCTCGACGCATATCGCCGCAACCCTGCGTTCACCGCGCCGGAGCGTGGCCGGGTGCTCTCGTTGTACGAGCCGAGGCCGGCCGGCGGTGATCAGTGGGCGATGGTGATCGACCTGGCCACCTGCACCGGCTGCAGCGCGTGCGTCGTGGCGTGCCAGGCGGAGAACAACATCCCCGTGGTGGGGAAGCAGGGCGTGCTGGATGGGCGCGAGATGCACTGGCTGCGGATCGACCGCTACTTCGAGGGCAGCGTCGAGGAGCCGGCCGTGCTCATGCAGCCGATGCTCTGCCAGCATTGCGAGAAGGCGCCCTGCGAGTACGTCTGCCCCGTGAGCGCGACCCTTCACAGCCCCGACGGGCTCAACGAGATGGTCTACAACCGCTGCATCGGCACCCGGTTCTGCTCCAACAACTGCCCCTACAAGGTGCGCCGGTTCAACTGGTTCGATTACAACGCGGAGGTGGCCGAGACCGAACGGATGGCCAAGAACCCGGACGTTACGGTGCGGGGCAGGGGAGTCATGGAGAAGTGCACGTTCTGCGTGCAGCGAATCCGGGAGGCGCAGATCGCGGCCGGCATCGAGGGCGCCGCCACCGGCGAGGTGCGCACCGCGTGCCAGCAGGCCTGCCCCACGCGGGCGATCACGTTCGGCTCGCTGAACGACCCCGGCTCCGACCTCGTGCGCCGGCGCGCGGAGCCCCGGCGCTACGCCGCGCTGCACGAGCTGGGCACGGAGCCGCGGGTCCAGTATCTCGCCGCCATCACCAACCCCAACCCGGAGCTGCCCCGTGGCAACGGCGGTGAGTAGCGGGCCGGCGCAGCTCACCGACCGGCTGCTGGCGCCGGCGTGGACGCCGTCGCGGGTGTGGTGGGTGTTGTTCGGGATTTCGGGCGCGGGCACGCTGGTGCTCGCGGGCGCGGTGGCATACACCGTGGCCACCGGCATCGGGGTCTGGGGCAACAACATCCCCGTGGCCTGGGCATACGCCATCATCAACTTCGTCTGGTGGATCGGGATCGGGCACGCGGGGACGTTCATCTCCGCCTTCCTGTTGCTGTTCCACCAGCGCTGGCGGTCGTCCATCAACCGCGTGGCGGAAGCGATGACGCTCTTCGCCCTGGTCAATGCAGGGCTCTTCCCGTTGCTGCACCTTGGGCGCCCGTGGTTTTTCTACTGGCTCATCCCGTACCCGACCCGGATGGGCGTCTGGCCGCAGTTCAAGAGCGCGCTGCCGTGGGACGCGGCGGCGGTCGCCACCTACTTCACGGTGTCACTGCTGTTCTGGTACCTCGGCCTGGTGCCCGACCTGGCGGCCGCGCGCGACCGGGCGCCCGGCCGGACCCGGCGCCGGGTTTACGGCGTCTTCGCCCTCGGCTGGCGCGGGTCGGGCCGCCAGTGGCACCAGTACCGCGTGGCCTACCTCATCCTCGCGGGGCTGGCCGCGCCGCTGGTCATCTCGGTGCACAGCATCGTGAGCCTCGACTTCGCCATCAGCCAGCTCCCGGGCTGGCACTCGACGATCTTCCCGCCCTACTTCGTCGTCGGCGCCATCTACTCCGGGTTCGCCATGGTGCTGCTGCTCCTGATCCCGATCCGGCGCGCGTTCCAGCTCGAGGACATCATCACCGAGCGGCATCTCGACAACATGGCCAAGCTGCTGCTCGCCATGGCGTGGATGCTGATCTACAGCTACGTCGTCGAGACGTTCATGGCCTGGTACAGCGGGAACGTCTACGAGCGGTACACCTATCTCGTCGAGCGGCCGTTCGGGCCCTATGCCTGGATCTTCTGGGGGATGCTGACGGCCAACGTGGTGGTGCCGCAGCTCTTCTGGTGGCGGCGCCTCAGAGTGAGCCCGCCGGTGCTGTTCGCCGCGTCGCTGCTCATCCTCGCCGGCATGTGGACCGAGCGGTTCATCATCATCGTGACCTCGCTCAACCGCGGCTTCCTGCCGTCGAGCTGGCACTTCTACGTCCCGACCTGGGTGGACTGGAGCATCCTGTTCGGCAGCGTAGCGTTCTTCTTCTTTCTCTTCTTCCTGTTCCTCCGGTTCGTGCCCATGGTGGCCATCAGCGAGCTCAAGCAGCAGCGGCACGAGGCGAGCACCGCGGCCGCCGCGGTGGCGGCGAGGTGAAGGCCGGCGTGCTGGCCGAGTTCGCGAGCGCCGAGGGGCTGCTCGAGGCGCTCGCCGTGCTGCGGCGAAACGGTTATCGCCGGCTCGAGTCGTACACCCCGTATCCGGTCGAGGGCGCGGACGACCGGCTCGGCCTCGGCCGCTCGCGGCTGCCGTGGTTCATCTTCGGGGGCGGCGTGCTGGGTGCCATTCTCGGCTATGGCATCCAGTGGTACGCCGATGTGTGGGACTACCCGCAGAGCATCGGCGGCCGGCCGGTCCACGCGGTGGCCGCCTTCATTCCGGCCACCTTCGAGGCGACGGTCCTCGGCGCGGCGCTGGTGGCCTTCTTCGGTCTGTTCGTCGCGCTGCGGCTCCCGGAGCTGTGGCATCCGGTGTTCGAGATCGAGGGCTTCGAGCGCGCCTCGGTGGACCGCTTCTGGGTCGGCGTGGACGCGCGAGACCGACGATTCGACGACCGGAAGGTCACCGGACTGCTCGAGGGACTCCATGCGCTGCGGGTGGTCCCGATCGCGGAGGACGTGTGAGACGCGTGCGGCTCCTGTCCTGGTGCCTGCTGCTCGCGGGGTGCGGCAGCGCGGAGCCCGGCTGGAGCGCGGCCCTGCAGCGCATGAAGCGGCAGCCGCGCTACGACGCGTACGAAGCGAGTGCCTTCTTCCCGGACGGGAAGGTCATGCAGCCGCCGCCAATCGGCGCGGTGTCGCGCGAACAGGTCCTCCAGCCGGCCGCGCCCCGGCCCACGGCGGAGCTCCTGACGCTCGGCCGCTCACGGTTCGGGATCTTCTGCGCGGCCTGCCACGGCCGGGGCGGCTACGGTGGCAGCGTCGTCGCCGCGAACATGACGGAGCGGCGGCCGCCCTCGCTCCGCACGCCGGCCATGGCGGCGCTGCCGGACGCGCTCGTCTACAGCGTCATCCGGGATGGGTTCGGACGGATGCCGTCCTACGCGGCGCAGCTCGACGAGCGCGAACGGTGGGCGGTGATCGCCTACCTGCGCCAGCTCCAGCGAACGCCCACCGCGGCGCCGGACGAGCGCGCCGACTCCTCGCGCGGTGCCCGGCTCCGCGCGCTGGACTCGGCGCGCGCCGCGCCGTGGTCGGGCGGCACCCGATGACCGGGTCGACCCGCGCCGGGGGTGGGACGCGCGCCGGATGGCTCGGCCTCGGCGCCATCGGCGGACTGCTGCTGGCCCTCGGCGCGAGGTCTCGGCGCGACGCGGTGGCCGAGCCGGGTGGCCGCACCGCATTGGTCGTTGGAGTGGTGCTCGCCGTGCTGGGTCTGCTGCTGTTCGCGCTCGGGCTGCTGCTCGATGCTCGCCAGGCTCTGCTGTCGTACCTCGCGGCGTACGCCACGGGCCTGAGCATCATGCTCGGCGCGCTCACGCTGGTGATGACCTGCAACATCACCGGCGCGCGGTGGTTCGACGCGTTTCGCCGGCCGGCAGAGGCCATTGCGGCGTCCGCGCCGCTCTTCGCGGTGCTGTTCCTGCCGCTCGCCTTCGGCCTCTCGCGGGTGTATCCCTGGGCACCCGCGGCCGCCGGCGACAGGCGTGTCTGGCTCAACGCGCCCTTTTTCCTGATTCGGGCCGCCCTCTACTTCATCGTGTGGATCGCCGCCGGCCTGCTGCTGCGTCGCTGGTCACTTCGCCGAGGCGCGGGAGCCGCCGAGCGGGTGGACGGGCGGAGCCGGGCGCTCAGCGCGGGAGGACTCCTGGCCGTAGCGTTCACGTTCAGCTTCGCCGCGTTCGACTGGCTCATGTCGCTCTCGCCGGCGTGGTTCTCGACGATCTACGGGGTCTATGTCTTTGCCGGTGGCTTTCTCGCGGCCCTGGCCGTCCTCGCCTTCCTCGAGCCCGGCGCCGTCCGCAACCGGCTGTCCGGTCCCACGCCGCGCGTCGACGACTACCAGAAGCTCGGCAACCTGCTGCTGACGTTCACCGTCTTCTGGGCCTATATCGCCTTTTCCCAGTTCCTCATCATCTGGATCGCGGATGTGCCTCAGGAAGTGGCCTGGTACGTCCCGCGCGTCGGGGGAAGCTGGGGTGGGCTCGCGCTCGTGGTGCTCGTGGGGCAGTTCGCGCTGCCGTTTCTCGTGCTGTTGTTGCGGAGCGTGAAGCGGTCGCCGCGGAGGCTGGCGAAAGTCGGCGCGTGGTTGCTCGTGATGCACTACCTCGACATATACTGGCTGGTGTTGCCGCAATTGCATCCCGGCGGCGTTCACCCGCACTGGCTCGACCTGGCGGCGCTCTGCGCCATCGGCGGCTGCACCACGGCATATGTCGCGTGGCTGCTCGGGCGCGTCGCACTCGTGCCGACCGGCGCATCCCCGGGTGTGCCCGGTGGCGCGGAGCATGCGCTCGGCGCACCGGTCGCGAGGAGCCACCGCCGATGATCCCGGCGAACGAGCGAGTCGGCTTGCTTCGCCGGGAGCTCGAGGAGTCCGGACTCGAAGCCATGGTCTGCGGCCTGCCCACCAACGTCCTGCTGCTCACGGGGTACTGGCCGGTGCTCGGCACCGCCGTGGCCGTGGTGACCCGGACGGGGCGGGTGGGACTGATCGCCCCGGAAGACGAGCGCGACCTGGCCGAGCGTGGCTGGGCCGACGAGCTGCACCTGCTCGGGCCCGGCTCGCTGTCCGATCCGCGCGATGCGCTCGGGCTGCTCCGCGGTCCGCTCGCGCAATGCCTGCGCGCGCTCGAGCTGGGATCCGGCACGATCGGCATCGAGACCGGACCCGTGACCGAGCCCGCTCCCTACGCGGCGTTCAACCTATACGGCGAGAGCCTGCACGACGCGCTCCGCTGGGCGCTCCCGGCCGTCTCGTTGGAGCCCGCGGAGGAGCGGCTCGCACGGATGCGTGCCGTGCTCACCACGGACGAGCGTGACCGGGTCCGCTTGGCCTGCGAGGTGGCGGCCCTGGCCTTCGCCGCGGGGTCCGGCCGGATCCAGGCGGGGATGACGGAGGCCGAGGTCGCGGCCGGGTTCCGGTCGCAGCTCGCGATCCGTGGGCTGGCGTCGCCCGGCGTGGAGCGGGCGGACGGATTCGTCTTCTGCATGTCGGGCCTCAATTCGGCGCGCGCCTTCGGCAGCCATGCGCGGTCCACCGCGCGAGCCGTACGCCCGGGCGATCTGCTCCTGGTTCACTGCAACTCGTACGTGGACGGCTACTGGACCGACATCACCCGCACCTACTGCCTTGGGCCGCCACCGGTGCGGCTTCGTGAGCTGTACGACGCGGTGCTGGCGGCCCGAGCGGCGGCGCTCGGCGTAGCGGGCCCGGGGGTGGAGGCCCGCGCCGTCGATCAGGCCGCCCGCGACGTGCTGGCCGCGCGCGGTCTCGGTGCCGCGTTCCGGCACCCCGCAGGGCACGGTGTGGGGTTCGCGGCCATCGACCATAATGCGCGTCCGCGGCTCCGCCCGGGTTCGCCCGACGTGCTCCAGCCCGGGATGGTGTGCAATCTCGAGCCCGCCGTATATCTCGAGAACACCGGCGGGCTCCGGCACTGCGACATGGTGGCGGTCAGCGACCAGGGTGTGGAGCTGCTGACCCCGTTCCAGGCGACGCTGGCCGAGCTGACGGTGGGCGCCCGATGACGCCGCCCGGCTGGAGCTACGACCCGTCGAGCTGGTCCGAGCGACTGCCGCTGATCGGGCTCGCGCTCGTCGGCTTCGGCATCGCGGGGTACCTGGCGCTGGTGCAGCTCGGCGTCTTCGGGCGCGCGTGGGAGCCCTTTTTCGGGAACGGCAGCGAGACCATCCTGCATTCGAGGGTCTCTCGCCTGCTCCCGATCCCCGACGCGGCCCTGGGCGCGGCCGGCTATCTGCTGGACGCCGCGAGCGGCGCCATCGGCGGACGCGCGCGCTGGCGAACGCAGCCGTGGGTGGTGGTCCTGTTCGGATTCGCCGTCGGTCCGCTCGGCGCGGTGAGCCTGCTGCTCGTCATCCTGCAGCCGGTGCTGTTCCAGGCCTGGTGCACGCTCTGTCTGGCGTCGGCGCTCGTCTCGTTACTGATGATCGGTCCGGCTATGGACGAGTGCCTGGCCAGCTTGCAGTTCCTGGTACGGGAGCATCGGGCGGGGCGGTCGGTCTGGCGGGCGTTCCGGGGAGGCGCGCCGTAGATGTGGGCGAGGGTGTGCGGCGCGCTGGCCGGGATCTGGCTGATGGCCGCGCCATCGGTGCTCGGGTACGGCGGCGCCGCGCGGGTAAGCGACCTCATCGCCGGGCCGCTCGCGGTGAGCGCGGCGGTCATCGCCATGTCGCAGGTGACCCGGCCCATCCGCTGGGCCGCCCTGCCGCTCGGCGCCTGGGTCGTCATAGCGCCGTGGCTGCTGGACGCGCCGGCGAAGGCGCGGGTGAGCGGACTGCTCGCTGGTGTCCTGCTCATCGGAGTGGCGCTGGTCCGGGGACAAGTGCACGAGCGGTTCGGCGGCGGCTGGGCAGCGCTCTGGAGGCGGGGAGAGGCGTGAGCCGGCCGTCGCCTCGGTGCGATTCACCCGGGGCGCGCCTACCCCAAATGCGCCACCATCTCCCGAATCCTTCGAACTCCCTCCAGCACCGCTGCCTCCTCCGGCCCGAACGAGAAGCGGACGTAATTCCGGAACCGCGAGGGCCGGCCGCTCCGTCGCTTGCCGGGATTCACGTCGAAGAACTCGCCGGGCACGCAGATGACCCGCTCCTCGAGCGCCCGCTGGAAGAACGTCATGCCGGTGTCGATGTCCGGCGGCAGCGAAGAGACATCTCCCCACCAGTAGAAGGTCCCCTCCGGCTCGAGGTCGAAGCGCACGCCCGCCGCGCGGAGCCCGTCGCCCAGGATCTTCCGCTTTCGGAGAAAGGCCCGGCGGATGGCGGCGGTCTCCGCCTGTACGATCGCGGGCGCGAGCAGTGGGACGGCGGAGCGCTGCAGCGGCTTGCTGCCGCCGCCGTCGAGGAACGAGCCGCTGCTGGACACCGCGTCGATCACCGGCCGCGGCCCCACGATCCAGCTCGTGCGCCAGCCGGGGTAGCGCCAGTTCTTGGTGAGACCATCGAACAGCACGACCGGATCCGCGTCCACGTCGTCCACGTGGCGCGCGGCGGAGACCGTGGCCCCATCCGCGGCGTCCGTCCAGATGTAGTGCGAGTAGAACTCGTCGATCAGGAGCGTGCACCCCACGCGCCGTGCCACGCCGACCCAGCCGTCCAGCTCGTCCCCTTGGATGACTCTGCCCGTCGGATTGCATGGGTTCGAGAGCAGCAGGGCGGAAAGGCCCCGGCCGGTGATCTCGCGCTCGAGGTCGTCCAGCCCGAAGTGGTAGCCCTTGTTGCCCTCCAGCAGGATCGGGATGGAGGTGAACAGCTTGAAGATGTCGAGCAGCTCCTCGTAGGCGGTGTAGTCGGGGAGAAAGTGGCCGAGGTTGATCTCGCCGAGCGCCGCGACGGCGCGGGTGAGCGAGGCGCGTCCGCCCCCGCAGATGCAGACGTTCAGCTCGGTGTACTGCGACCGCCTGCCCTGCCGATAGAGGCCGTTGTACAGTTCGGCCACCGCGCGCCGCAACTCCCAGATCCCCGGCACCGGCGCGTACTCCTGGTCGTCCACGCCGATCTCGACCTGGTGCACGCGGGGGGGCGCCCCCGGGAGCGGCCCCGTCTCCGGCTGCCCCTGGCCGAGGTTGCACCAGTCAGGGTGACCATAGCGAAAGCCGCGGCGTGCCGCCTCGGCCATCACGTAGATGACGCCGGTGAACGGCACGGAGCGGAAGCCGGGAACGGCGGGGGATGTCATGGGCGTGAATAGTAGCGGAGGACGGCGCAGATCCGGGCGCGGCCGCCCCCGTGATGCGTCCAGTAAGAAGCCTGCTCCCTGATCCGGCCGTCGAGCTCGCCCCGGCAAGATCCCGCGCCCCGCTCGGGATGACAGTGCCGCCCGGATGCGACGTTCCGCCCTTCCATCCTTCCGTCTTTCCCTCTTTCCGCCCTTCCCTCTTTCCGTCCTTCCGTCACACCACCCGCCGCCCCACGCGAAGGCAGTACCGCGCATACTGCGGATACCGCTCGACCAGCCAGCGCTCCTCCGCCCGCGCCTTCGCCTCGAAGAACTGGCGCGCGACGACGCCGACGATCAGCGCGAGCATCCAGTTGCTCCACGCGAGGGTATATCCCGCCAGGATGAGCACCACCCCGCTGTAGATCGGATGCCGGACGTGCGCGTACGCCCCCGTGGTCACCAGCGGCGCCCCCGGCAGCGGCTCCGTGCCCGGCGTGAGGCTCGGCCCGAGCGACTTCATCCCCCACAACGCCAGCCCGACCCCCACGGCAGCGAGGAGCCCACCCGCCACCCGCAGCCACCGCGCCCCGACACTGTTGAGCGCGAAGTCGAAGCCCCCCAGATTCACCCAGCGCGGCATCACCGGCGCGACCACCGCTACCAGCGCGATGAGCACGACCTGCCCCCACACCCACGGATCACGCCCCGCCTTGCGCAAGTCCATGGCGCCAAATTAAAGCATTGTGCTGCCTGCCTGCCTGCCTGCCTGCCTGCCTGCCCGCCTGCCTGCCCCCCGGCCGCCCCTAAATTCCCCCAGCCCTCACCCGGAGCCCCCGTGTCGACGATCCTCCCCATCCAGCACCAGCCCCCGTTGCCCCTCGACCGGCTCGTCCTCCGCGATCCGCCGGGCGACGAAGCAATCGGGATGGACGTGCTCATCGTGGGTGCCGGACCCGCAGGGCTGGCCTGCGCCATCGAGCTGGCGCGGCTGGTCAAACGCGACCAGGAAGCCGGCGGCGGGATGGCCGACCTCGAGATCGGCGTGCTGGAGAAGGCCGGCAGCCTCGGCGAGCACAACCTCTCCGGCGCGGTAGTAAACCCGCGCGCCTTGCAGGAGCTCTTCCCCGAGCTCGAGCCGTCCGACCTCCCCTTCCGCCAGCGTGTCCCGGACGAGGCGGTCTACTTCCTGAGCGGCACCCGCGCGCAGCGCATCCCGACCCCGCCGACGATGCGGAACCGCGGCTATTACACCGCGTCCATCTGCGAGATCGTCCGCTGGCTCGGCGAGCGCGCCGAGGAGCTGGGCGTGAATCTCTTCGCCGGCTTCCCGGCGGACGCGCTTCTGGTGGAGGGCGATGCGGTACGCGGCATCCGGACCGCGCCGTCGGGTCTCGATCGCGAGCGCCAGCCTACCGGGACCTACACGCCGCCGACCGAGCTGACCGCCCGCATCACCGTGGTGGCGGAGGGGACGCGCGGACTGCTGGGCCAGGCCTGGCGGCAGTGGCAGAGCGTGCATTCGGCCAACCCGCAGCTCTTCGCCCTCGGCGTGAAAGAGCTCTGGGAGGTGCCGCGGCCACTGGGAGAGGTCGTTCACACGCTCGGGTGGCCGCTGCCCACCGATGCGTTCGGCGGAAGCTTCATGTACCCGCTTGGCCCCACGCAGGTGGCCATCGGCCTGGTCGTCGGTCTCGACTACCACGATGCGAGCCTCGATGTGCACGAGCTGCTCCAGCGGATGAAGCTGCATCCGCTGTTCCGGCCGCAGCTCGAGGGCGGCCAGCTCCTCGAATGGGGCGCGAAGACGATTCCGGAGGGCGGGTACCATGCGCTCCCGTCTCGCCTGAGCGGGGCGGGCGTGCTCTTCGCGGGCGACACGGTGGGACTGGTGGACGTTCCCTCGCTCAAGGGGATCCACTACGCCGTGCAGTCGGGAGTGTACGCCGCGCGCGCCGCGTTTGCCGCGCTGAAAGCGGGCGACGTCTCCGCCCCCGCGCTCGCCGGGTACGACCGCATGGTGCACGAGAGCTATATCGTGGCCGACATGCGGCGGACCCGGAACATGCGCCTGGCGTTCAAGGACGGCCTCTATGTCGGCGGGCTCAAGGCCGGGCTGATGACGGTCACCGGCGGGCGATTCCCGGGCGGGAAGATCCACATGACTGAGGACGCGCGGACCCCGCGCGCCACCTCGACCGCCCAGCCGTTCACGCCGGACGGACGGCTGACGTTCAGCAAGGTGGACGCCGTCTTCAAGTCGGGCAACGCCACGCGCGACACGATCCCGTCGCATCTCATCGTCGGCCCCGACGTGACGGGCGAGGTTGCCGATTTCTACTCGCACATGTGCCCGGCGGGCGTCTACGAGCGGGTGGGAGACGAACTGCGCGTGAACGCGCCGAACTGCATCGACTGCAAGGCGACGGACGTTCTGGGCCCGCGGTGGACGCCGCGGGAGGGTGGGAGCGGGCCCAAGTACCGGTCCATGTAGCCGGGCGCGTTCCCGGCCGCCGTCAGCGAAGGCCGGTGACCACGACGTCTCCGTCCTCCCGGGTGAGCTCGATCAGCGCGTGCTCTCCCGCGCCCTTCTCGATCCTGAAGGTCTCCGGCACCGTGACGTAGTTGAGGTGATAGGTCGTGGTATGGCTGCTGGTGGCCGGCGCCGCGACGGAGTCCCTGCACCACACCAGCAGCGCGGAGGCCTCGCTGAGCTGGAGGGTATAGCCGGCGGAGCAACCCTCGGGCGTTTCCTTGGGAGCGTGGTCGACGACCGATGTGGCGGCCCCGGACCGGCGCAGCTCTCTGGCGCCCCGCTCGAGATCGTACGCGACGCGCGTTGCCGCGTCCGTGCACGCGGACAGCACGCACAGGCACATCAAGGCGGGCGGCACCAGTCGCCGCATCACGCCGGCGGGCGCCTCCCGGGAAGCGTGTACTCGAAGACATACGAGTGCTTTCCCTCCGCGATGATGATCTCCATCCCTCCGGCCAGCCCGGCCAGTTCCTCCGTGCCCGAGTCCGGTACCACCGTGACGCTCAGGTGCGGCGTGCCGCGCTCGAGGGTGCCGCTGTGCTGGAGGACGAAGCTGCCGCTGCGCCCGGCGAGTCTGCCGCGCACCCGCTCGATGGCGACATAGCCGGCCGAGCCGGTGACGGCGGTGGTCGCGGCGAGCATCTGGCCGTGGCTGGTGCCCTCGAGGTCGCCGTGGAACTGCTTGTCGATGGTGAGACGGTCCGGCAGCGTGCCCTCGGCCCCGGCGTCCGGGGCCTGGGGAACCAGCTGCACGTCGAACGTGCCGCGCGCCTGCGCCACCGCTCAGTCCGCCGGCAGACCCGGCACGTCCAGCACCGGCCGGATCTCGACCGTGCCCAGCCGGGCGCCGGGAAGCCGGGCGGCGATCTCGATGGCCTCGTCGAGATTGCCGGCCTCGACCAGGAAGTAGCCGCCGAGCTGTTCGCGGGTCTCGGCAAATGGCCCATCGGTTACGAGCCGCTGGCGGTCGCGGACGCGGACGCTGGTGGCCGTTGCCACCGGATGGAGCGGGGCGGCAGCGAGATACCGGCCGCCGGCCTCGAGCTCGCGCGCGAACGCGGCGGACTCGCCATAGCACCGCTCCCGCTCCTCGTCGCTCCAGGCCTGTTCATCTCCGTAGATCAGCAGCATGTATCGCATCCGATTTCCTCCCGGTGGATCAGCCGCCCGCCATAGCCCCGACCACCAGGAACGGCTCGGCTCCCGCCGCGACCGCGTCCGGCAGCGGCGCATCCGGCGGTTCGTGCGACAGATCCTGCTCGCACGCGAAGAATCGCACGAACGGCCGGCGTTGCTGCGTGCCGTGGCCGCGGATGGTACCGCGCAGCACCGGATACCCGGCCTCGAGCGCGTCGAGCACCGACCGAAGCGTAGCCGGAGGCGCGACCTCGAGCTGCACCTCCTCGGGTACCCGCGCCAGCGTCCGCAGGTGCTGCGGCAGGACCACCCGGATCATGCCAGCGTCTGCACTTCCACGGAGAGGACCGCCGGCAGGTCCCGGACGATGGGCGCCCACTTGTCGCCCGCACTGGCCGACGCGTAGACCTGCCCGCCGGTGGTCCCGAAGTACACGCCGCACGGGTCGAGCGAATCCACCGCCATCGCATCGCGCAGCACGTTGACGTAGCAGTCCTTCTGCGGCAGGCCCTTGCTCAAGGGCTCCCATTCGTTGCCGCCGGTGCGGCTCCGGTATACGCGGAGCTTGCCCTCGGGCGGGAAATGATGCGAGTCGCTGGTGATCGGGACGACGTAGATGGTCTCCGGCTCGTGCGCATGGACGTCGATCGGAAAACCGAAATCGGTCGGGAGGTCGCCGCTGACCTCGTGCCAGGAGTCGCCGCTGTCGTCGCTGCGCATCACGTCCCAGTGCTTCTGCATGAACAGCACGTCCGGCCGCGACGGGTGCATGGCGATGCGATGGACGCAGTGCCCCACCTCGGCATCCGGGTCGGGGATGCCCTGCGATTTGAGGCCGCGGTTGACCGGGCGCCAGGTCTGGCCACCGTCGTCGGTCCGGAACGCGCCCGCAGCCGAGATGGCGATGAAGATGCGCCTGGGGTCCTTCGGATCCAGCAGGATCGTGTGCAGGCACATCCCGCCGGCACCCGGCTGCCATCTGGCTCCCGAGCCGTGGCCGCGGAGGCCCGAGAGCTCCTGCCATCTCTTGCCGCCGTCGGTCGAGCGGAACAGGGCGGCGTCCTCCACCCCCGCGTAGACCGTATCCGGGTCGGTGAGCGACGGCTCGAGGTGCCAGACCCGCTTGAACTCCCAGGGGTGCGGCGTACCATCGTACCACATATGGGTACCGGGGACGCCGTCGTAGGCGAACTCGTTCCCCATTGCCTCCCAGGTCTTGCCGCCGTCGTCGGAGCGCTGCATCACCTGACCGAACCAGCCACTCGACTGCGAGGCGTAAAGCCGATTCGGGTCGGCGGGCGACCCCTTGAGGTGGTAGATCTCCCAGCCCGCGAAGTGGGGCCCGCTGACCTCCCATTTGTCGCGCTTGCCGTCGGATGTAAGGACGAAGGCGCCCTTGCGCGTGCCGACCAGGACCCGTACACCGCTCATCCCACGCTCCTTCGAGAGCTTGCCGTGATAGTCAGGGTGCCCCACTCGGTCTCATCGGCGCGGGCCGGCAGCGGGGAAGCCAAGCCCCCTCCCGCGCTCCGCCGAATGGGGGGCGGACACCAGGTAGTCGTTCCGGAAATGCCAAAATCGACGCCCGGCCTTCCGGGCGCAACGGGGGCTTGCGCACCACCGGAGGAGCGTCCAGGCCATAGGCCAGCCTTCCCGTTGTCGTCAGCCTATATTGCAGAAGCTTCTTCCTCGCCGCCTGCCACTCCCGGATGTCCCCGGGCCCAAGGTTCTACAATGAATTCGCGCGCCGAGACCTTCGCCGGCCGCTACATCGTCGTTGCCGACGAGGACAAGGCCGTCGTCAACCTGGTCATCGAGACGCTGCTGGGTGACGGGCACGCCGTCTTCCAGGCCTACGACGGGCTTTCCGCCACCCAGCTCGCGCTCGGCCTCAAGACCTGTGACCTGGTCATCAGCAACACGCGGGTGGGCGGCGTGGCGGGCCTCGACCTGATTCAGGAGCTGCGCGCGCAGTTACCCAAGCTTCCCGTCGTCTATCTCGCCAATCCGGCGCGCTCCACGCCCGAGTTGGAGAGCCGCCTCCCGCCGGACGTCGCGATTCTGCGCGAGCCGTTCAGCGCCGAGGAGCTGCTCGCCGTGGTGCAACCGCTGCTGGCGGGGAAGCGGCCGCCCCGCCCGGGGGCCAGGCGCTTCAACGCTTCTCGGTTCCGCCCACGGGGCTCGAGTTGACACCGCGCGCGCGGATCAGGCGGTAGATACTGTCCACCGCCACCGGCACGCCCGCCGTCAGGTTCTCGGCGCCGGTCGCGGTGATGAGGATGGTGTCTTCCAGCCGCAAGTGGATCTTTCGTTCGGGGAACTCGAGCACCGGCTCGACGTTGAAGACCACCCCGGCCCGGAACGGGCGGCCCGTGCCCGGCCCGAAGCTGTCACCCACGTCGTGCACCGACAGCCCCACGAAGTGGCCCACGTAGCGCCCCGTCCGCAGATACGCGTCCTTCCACCCATAGCGCTCATACACCGGCTCGGCCGCGTCCTGCATCTGCCGGATGGTGACGCCCGGCCGCATCACGGCTATGATCGCGTTCCTGGCCTCGAGCACGCACCGGTACATCCGCTCCTGCTCTGCCGTGAAGCGGCCTGACACCGGCCAGACGCGCGTGATGTCGGACTCGTAATAGTCGTAGTCGCTGCCGTAATCCATGTAAACCAGGTCGCCGGGCTCCATGCGCCGGGTGTTGGCTTCGTAGTGCACATCGGGAGCGTTTGGCCCCGAGGGAACGATTGGCAGGAATGCGTCGCCGCGGGCGCCCAGCCGAGTGTTCACGTACCGGGCCGCGGCCGCCAGCTCGTACTCGTACATGCCGGGACGGGTGCCCCGGATGGCCTCGGCGATGGCGGCCGCGCCGATGGCGCCGGCACGGCGCAGCCGCTCGACTTCGTAGGGCGTCTTGATCCAGCGGAGGCTATCGAGCAGCGGGTTGATGTCGGCGACCGGGGTTTGGGGCTCGGCCCGCCGGATGCGCTCGACCAGCGCGGCGAGCGGCGCCTCATGGCCGAAGACCGGATTGTCGCGCGCCATGGCCTCCAGCATCTTGGCTTCGAACCGCGCGTGCAACTGATCGTCCGGCGGCGTGAGTGGAAGGTACAGCGTCCGCACGCCGGGCCGGGCGACGGTCCGGGCCAGCCACGCGAAGAAGCTCTCCATCGGCAGCACTTCGATGCCCCGGCGCGCCTGTTCAGTGGAATCCAGCAGCCCGGCGTCGCCGCCGTCCTGCCGGGGCGCGAAGACGATCGCCCGTTTCGTTATCCCGCTCACGAGCAGTACGGTCCCGGGCTGCTCGATCCCGGTGAGATAGAAGAAGTCGGGCGCCTGCCGGAAGCGGACATTCTCGCCGTGGTCCTCTCCGCCGAACACCAGCGCTGCACCGTCGGGGATGAGCTCCACCAGCCTGGCCCGGCGCGCCGCGAACTCCTCCTTCGCGAATGCGCTGTCCTGGGCCGGGAGCCCGGCGGGAAGGAGGAGCAGGAGCAGCTGCAGCGGGACCAGGGCGGACCGGTGATCGGGCATGGCTCGAGGGGCTCGGATGGAGGATGGGCCGACGTACCTCACTCTGACCCTGTTCGGCCGGCGTTGGTTGCGCGGGAGCCTACAGCGCCGCACGGTCCGCCCGGGCGATCCG
>JAICLE010000143.1 GCA_025927545.1 Gemmatimonadales bacterium | reverse complement strand
TGGACCTCGTACCGCTCCTTCAGGCCTCGGAGGATTGCGATCGTGTCCTCAATCGACGGCTCGCCGACGAAGACCGGCTGGAATCGACGTTCAAGGGCCGCGTCCTTCTCGATGTTCTCTCGGTACTCGTCGAGCGTCGTCGCGCCAATGCAGCGCAGCTCGCCGCGTGCCAGGGCCGGCTTGAGCAGGTTGGCCGCGTCCATCGACCCTTCGGCCTTACCGGCGCCCACGACCAGATGCAGCTCATCGATAAAAAGAATGATCCGCCCTTCCGACTGAGTCACGTCCTTGAGGACCGCCTTGAGCCGTTCCTCGAACTCGCCGCGGTACTTGGCGCCGGCCAGGAGCTGGCCGATGTCGAGCGCCACCAGCTCGCGGTTCCGGAGCGATTCGGGCACGTCGCCGTGCCCGATGCGCTGCGCCAGCCCCTCGACGATCGCCGTCTTGCCGACGCCTGGCTCGCCGATCAGGACCGGATTGTTCTTGGTGCGGCGGGAGAGGACCTGCATCACCCGCCGCACCTCCTCGTCGCGCCCGATGACCGGATCGAGCTTCCCCCGGCGGGCCAGGTCGGTCAGGTTCCGGGTGTAGCGCTCGAGCGCCTGGTACTTCTCCTCGGGCGATTGATCCGTCACCTGGTGCGCGCCGCGCACGTCCTGCAGCGCCGCGCGGAGGTCGGCGGCGGAGACGTTCTGCGCGCTCAGGAGCTCGCGCGCGGCTGTCCCCTTCTCCTCCACCAGGGCCAGCAGCAGGTGCTCGGTCGAGACGTAGGCGTCGCCCATCTTGCCCGCGTCGGCGTCCGCACGGTCGAACACGCGATGGAGCTCGCGGCTGAAGGTCGGCTCCGCCCCGCCCGACTGGGTGGGGAATCGTTCGATCTCCCGCTCGACGGCCTGGCTGAGCGCGGTGACGTTGAGGCCCGCCTTCTGCAGCAGCGGCTGCACCACTCCTTCAGGTTGCGCCAACAGGGCGGCGAACAGGTGCGCGTCGTTGACAACGGGATTGCCGCGCCGCCGGGCGACCTCGCCGGCCTCGCGGAATGCCTCCTGCGCCTTGATGGTCATGCGTTCTGGTCGGATCATGCGAACCTCGATTGTGCAACGCCACAGAGGGACGGCCCACCCGGGCCGCCCCTCTCATTGCTGGCTCGTCACCTTCTTCTGGGCGATCATCTTCCGGGTGAACCGCTCGCCGTCAACCGTGAGCTGATAATAATACACTCCCGGCGTAGCCTCACCCGTGCCGCGCAGGTACTTGCCGTCCCAGTAGGCAGCGTACTCGCCGCAGCGAAGGCGAAGGCTGTCCAGCGGCTCGCCTGCCAGGGTCCGCGAGCCGGACCCGCCCGTCAGGACCGGTATTGCCACCACCTGCACCAGCACGTTGTAGATCCTCAGGCTCACCACCGGCTGATGGCCCCCGGAACAGACCTCCTGAGAGATTGCGAATGGTATCGTCGTCGTCGGAAAAAACGGATTGGGGTAGTTCTCCCTGAGCTCGATGCGAGGTGGCGTGACATTCGCCTGCGCGGCCACCGGGGTTCCGACGCCCATGAGCAGTCCGAGCCACCACCCCGGCCACACCAGGCGGACCATGGGTGCTCCTCTTCAAACGGCATGTCGAACGGTGGGCACCTCCGTGGGAAGAAAGTCGTCAGTCGTGGGTCGTCAGTCGTCAGCTCTCGAGTCTGACGACTGATGACTGATGACCGAGCTTCAAGATGGCCGCCCAAAAGGCGAGGTGTCAAGCGTTTCGGAGACGGCGGCCGTCCCCCACGCGCTCGGTGATTCCCTTGGCGTCGGCCCACTCGAGCAGCGGGATCATGAATTTCCGGCTGATTCCCAGCCGGTCGCGTACCGCCGCGGGCGCGATGAGACGGTCCCGGCCGAGCTCGGCGAGCACGGCCGTGAACCGGTCGAGGGCCGGCCGGGCGTACCACCGCTCACGCTCCACCGCCTCCACCCGCCCGCTCGCTGCGGCCAGGCGAAGAATGGCTCCGACGTCGCGCCGGCCGGTCTGCCGCTCCAGCTCGGCCAGGCTGGGCGGACTCAACTGCGCCTCCTCCAGGATGCGCACCACCCGGTCGATCTCGGCGTCGCCGCCCTCCACCCGGGGGACGAACCCCGAGAGCGTCGCGACGCCGGCGGCGAGGCGCACCCGACCCCCCTCGCCCAGGTCGGCCAACACACGTTCAACGAGCGCCGCGGGGGCGCGGAGCCCGTGGCGGAGTGTCTCCAGCGGGACGCCGCGGTCGGCCGGATGCGCGCGGTGGTAGGCCTTGAGAGCCCCCAACGCGCGCAACCCGAGCTCGGCCAGAACGGCGTCGCGCACCCAGAGCTCGCCCACCAGCCGCGCGGCCGGCTCGGCGCGTGCCGTGGCCACGGCGCTGTCCGGAGGCAGGCCCAGCAGCACCGGAAGCTGCGCGGAGGCGACGCCCAGCGGGCGGCGCTCGAGCATGGCCCGGAACCGCTCCGCAGGGTCCGACATGGCGAGGCTGGCGGGCCAGGCGGTCCGGCGCCGGGGCGGTTCGGGATCGAGCACTCGCCCGCCGCCGATCGTGGTGACGGGACTGTAACTCCTGAGCACGAGCCGATCGCCGCCTCGTGCCACGACCGGCGCCTCGAGCACCAGGCGCGCGAGCCCCTGCGCACCCGGCTCGATCGGCGCGCGGGGGTTGACGCGCGCCATGATTTCCGCCGTGCCGAGGTGCAGGCGGACGCGGCTCCGGACCAGGAGCGGGCGAGGCGCGGTGTCCTGCAGGAAGAGCTCGACGTCGAGCGCCTGGGTTGCCAGCCAGGGGGCGTCCGCCGCCACGAGCCAGTCCCCGCGACGGACATCGTCGCGCTGAACGCCGGCCAGCCCCACCGCGGTGCGGGCGCCGGGCTCGCTCTGTTCCAGCGTCGAGCCGTAGCTCTCGATGGACCGCACCCGCGCCGGCCGCCCCGCGGGCAGGAGCCTCACGGCACCACCTACCGCGATCCGTCCCGACCACGCCGTGCCCGTGACCACGGTCCCGACCCCGGCCAGCGAGAACGCGCGATCCACCGGCATACGGAAGAGATCGGCGCCCGGCCGTGGCCTCAGCGCCGCCGCGCGGCGGGCCAGCCGCTCCCGGAGCTGGTCCAGCCCCTGCCCGCTCCGGGCGGAGACCGCGAGCGGCGGCTCGAACGCCACCGGCGAGCGCCCGAGCCACTCCGCCACTTCCTCCAGCACGAGATCGAGCCAGTCCGGCTCGACGAGATCGGCCTTGGTGACGACGGGGATACCGGCCGCGACGCCCAGATGCTCCAGGATGGCCAGGTGCTCGCGGGTCTGCGGCATGATGCCCTCGTCGGCCGCGACGACGAGCAGCGCGAGATCGATCCCCGAGGCGCCGGCCACCATCGTGCGCACGAAGTCCTCGTGGCCGGGCACGTCGACCACGCCGGCGGTGGCTCCGCCGGGAAGCGCGAGCGGCGCGAAGTTGAGGTCGATCGTGATCCCGCGGCGGCGCTCGTCCGCCAACCGGTCCATGGCGCTGCCGGTGAGCGCGGCGATGAGCGCCGACTTGCCGTGATCGATGTGCCCCGCGCTCCCGATGATCATTCGCGCACCCACGGACGTTCGAGCCAGAACTCGAGCGCGGGGAGCTCCGCGCCCTCCGCCAGGTGATAGCGCACGTACCGCGCGAGGAGCCGCCGGTGCGCCGCACCGTGCCGTGCGTCCAGCGCGGGGAGCGCGGCGGCGGGATCGAGCAGCGCGATCAGGTCCGCGCGGGCCTCGGCCGGAAGCTGGGTGGCGCCCTGCTGCGCGGCGCATGAGGCACAGAGTGCCCCGCCCTCGCGGGTGCTGAACGGAAGGCCCCCCTCGGCGGGTAGCGGCGTGCCGTCCCGTACGCAGGCGCCGAGCGACGGGGCGAAGCCGAGCACGCTCACCAGATGCCAGAGCACGCGAAAGCCGAGCGCCTCGACTTCGCGGGCCGGCGCGGTCTCGAGCGCCTGCAGCGCGTCGCGGAAACGGTCGAAGCTCGCCGGATGCGGGTCGGGGGGCGCGAAGCGGAGCATCACCTCCGCCAGCGCGGAGGCGGTGGCGTAACGGGCGAGGTCGGTGGCGAGGCCCACGTGGAGCCGCTCGAGGTCGAACGCCGTGAGCACGTGCAGCTCGCGGTTTTCCCTGGCCAGATACTGCGCCTGCCCCTCGCTCAGGAGCTGCAGGGCGGCGCCGAACCGGCTTCGGGGACGGAGCGCGCCTTTCGCGATCGCGCTCTGCACGCCGTGCTCGCGGGTGGCGAGGCGCACGACCTTCGATGTCTCGCTGTAGCGCACCGCGGAGAGCACGATCGCCGGCGTGCCGATGAGGGGCATGGCTGCAAGATAAGCCCCGACGGCCGTCACTCGGGCGGGATCTGCACCACGGCCGCGCCCACGGGGCATTCGCCCAGCGGGATCGTCCGGATCTCGGTGAATGCCTCGTCGAGCACGTGCGCCGTCCCCGTCCGGCCGCCCGCGCAGGGCCCGGTCTCGATGGCGTAGATCCGGCGCTTGCTGTCCACCGCGACGGCGGCATTCGACGGCACCGGCACGCCCTGCCCGGCACCGCGCAGCACCTTGTTGCTGTCGCTGTCGAACACCATGAGGCCGTCGGCGTACGAGCTCACGTAGATGCGGTCCTGGCCGTCGGAGGCGACGCCGCTCGCGCCGCTGCCGAAGCCCGAAAAGCTGGCGAGCTCGGTGCGGCCCACCGGATCCACGATCGAGAGGCGGCCGTCGCCACTCCCGAACTGACCGGCGCTGACCACATAGATCAGCCCGTCGCCGCCTACGGTGCCGAAGCCCGCGTTCCCCTCGCCGGTGAGCGGGATCGAATCGATGCCGTCGGCCACTGCGTTGGTGACCGGGTCCACCACCGTGAGCCAGCTCGCGCCCGCCGGCGCGAAGTTGACCAGGTTGCCATTCAGCACGAACAGCTTGCCGCGGGTGAAGACCATCCCCTGCGGGAAGACGCCGACGGGCACATCCGCCGTGGCGCCGGTGCGGTAGTTCACCTGAGAGACGGTGTTGATGCCCGGGTTGGCGACGTAGGCGATCGAGTCGTCCACGATCGCCGAGCCGGTCGCGCCCGAATTGGCCGGCAGCGGAATCCGCCGAAGCACGGCGGCGGATCGGAGATCCACCACCGCCACCGCGTTGTCGAGGCCCAGCGGCACGAGCGCGATATCGCCGTGGGCCGAGACGCCGACGGGCGTGGGCGTCGTGCCGCCGAGCTCGACCGCGACGGCGGACGCGGGCGCATCCACCGGCACGATGCTGAGCGTGTTGGCCGTGCTGTTGACCGCGAGCAGCACCTCCTGGGGCGGAGGGAGCGGCGCGTTGGTGTCGGCGCAGCCGGCGGCCAGGAGGAGCGCGGCGGCCAGGGGAGCCATGATGAGCAGACGGACGAGTGTCATGGGAGCTGGAAGGTGAGGGTGGCGAAGAGAGTCCGGCCCGGGGTGGGGTACCCGGCGATGAATTCGGCGCGCGTGTCGGTCAGATCGCGCACCTCGGCGCGCGCCGCGAGCGAGCCGCCGAGCCGGCGCTCGAGGCCGGCGTCGAGCAGCGAGAACGCCGGCCGCGGGTTGGTGCCGGCACTGGTGGGAAACCTGGCACCGATGCGGTGCCAACGAACGTCAGCACTCCACGGGCCGCGCGTCCATGCGGCGCCCGCCGCGTAGGTCACTCGAGGGCGGTACTGCACCTGCGCGCCTCCGGGGTGGTCGTAGGTGACCACCGCCAGGGCCGCGCTGCCGTCGAGTCGGAGTCCGCCGAGCGGACTGAGCGCGAGAGTCAGCTCCCCGCCGCGGCGGCGCACGTCGAAGTTGCCCGGGCTCCACACGAAGCGGAAATCCGGCGCCCAGACGACCATGTCGCCCACTC
>JAICLE010000108.1 GCA_025927545.1 Gemmatimonadales bacterium | reverse complement strand
GCAGGGACTCAGCGTACTTACGGTGGAAACCTCCATAGACGCAGGCGGACCCACGGTTCCCCTTCCTCACCCCACCCCGACCGCCCATACTACCATTCCGTCGTTCCGTCGTTCCGTCGTTCCGTCTTTCCGCCCCGTCACGCCGCGGAGCCCCATGCACCTCGATCCCCTGCTCTCCATCGCCGCCTTCGGCATCGGCATCGTGGTCGGCCTCACCGGCATGGGCGGCGGAGCGCTGATGACCCCGGTGCTCGTGCTGTTCTTCAACGTGCCCCCCCTCACCGCCGTGTCCTCCGACCTCGTGGCGAGCGCCGTGATGAAGCCGGTCGGCTCCATAGTCCACCTGCGCCGAGGCACCGTCCACCTGGGCCTGGTCCGGTGGCTCTGCCTGGGCTCGATCCCCGGTGCCTTCAGCGGCGTGCTCATCGCCCGCGCCCTGGGACACGGACAGGCAGTGCAGGACTTCATCCGCATTGCACTGGGCGTCGCCTTGCTCCTCGCCGCCTGCGGACTGATCGTCCGGGCGTACCTCCGCCTGCTCGAGCACGCGCGCCGGCGCGACGGCCGTGCGGCGCCGCTGCCCCACGGCCCCCCGACGCTCACGCTCCGCGTGGCGCCCACCGTGGTGCTCGGCCTGCTCGGCGGTCTCGTCGTCGGCCTGACGTCGGTGGGATCGGGCTCGCTCATCATCATCGCGCTGATGGCCCTCTACCCCCGGCTCACGGCCAACGAGCTGGTCGGCACCGACCTGGTCCAGGCCGTCCCGCTCGTGGCCTCCGCCGCCCTCGGACACATTCTCTTCGGGGACTTCCACCTCGATCTGACGACATCGCTGCTGGTGGGGTGCATCCCGGGTGTGTGGGTGGGCGCGCATCTCTCCGCGCGGGCGCCGGGTGGAATAGTGCGTCGGGCGCTGGCGTTCGTCCTGCTCGCGTCGGCCCTCAAGCTGCTCGACGTGTCCACCCGGGACACCGGCATCGCCCTGCTCATCGTCCTGGCGGTGGCGCCGGTACTCTGGATGCTGGTGCGCCGCCACCATGGATTCCCGGCTCTGGCCTCGAGCCGCCATCGGAAGGCCCACGGCGCCACATCGG
The DNA here is from genome assembly GCA_025927545.1 of Gemmatimonadales bacterium. GTDB lineage: Bacteria > Gemmatimonadota > Gemmatimonadetes > Gemmatimonadales > GWC2-71-9 > CAVVWJ01. Next base: position 8,644 of record JAICLE010000108.1, on the reverse strand, counting down.
GCGACGGCGACGGGGTTCCTGTCCGGAAGCAGCCGGCCCCCGAGTAGCACTCGCGGGCCGGACGCGTCAGCCGCGCGCGGCCCGGATTCGCTGGTACAGCTCGATGTGCCGCTCGGCCATCGCGGTCTGGGTGAAATGCTCCGTGACCCGTCGACGCCCCGCGTCGCCCAGCGTGCGGCGGCGCGCGGCATCCTGGCTTAGGGTCTCCAGTGCCTCGGCCAGTGCCTGCACGTCGCGGAGCGGCACCTCCAGCCCCGTCACGCCGGGGACGTTCACCTCACGCACCGCGCTCGGGAGCGCCGTGGTGATGACCGGCCGCCCCGCCGCCATCGCCTCCAGCACCACGAGGCCGAACATCTCCTCCACCGTGACCGACGGGAGCACCAGGAAGTCGGCGTCGGCCATCCGGCGCGGCAGATCCTCATCGGGGTACTCGCCGTACCAGCGCACCCGGTCGGTGATGGCGAGCGCCTGCGCCAGCGTCCGGAGCCGAGGCCCTTCCGGTCCCGAGCCTACCACGTCGAGCCGAAGCTCGGGCACCCGCTCGAGCGCGCGGAGCAGGATGTCGAGTCCCTTGTACGCCACCAGCCGCCCGATGAAGATCGCCCGCGGCGCCGCGCCCGGCGGCGGCGGCGGGACGGTCTGCCAGCGCGACTCGTCGATCCCGAACGGGATCACTTCGACCTTGCTCTCCCAGCCCACCAGCTCGGTCGAGAGCGCCAGGTGCGCCCGGCTCGGCACCACCACCGCCGCCGCGCGCCGGAGTACGAGCCCGGTGACCGGCCGGTAGATCGAGCGGCGCGAATCCGCGTGCTGGGTGACGACGACCGGCGTCCGCCCCGCGCGGAGCAGGCATGCCAGGTCGGCGAGCGGATGCGGGTGATGGACGTGGATGATGTCGGCGCGCTTCCAGGCGGCGGCGATGTAGCCGGGCGCGATCTCCTGCGAGCCCAGCGCCGCAAAGGAGAACGCGCGGGTGACCGACGAGCGCTGCCGGCCGGCACTCGGCGTCCGCCCTCGGCCTTCGATGGCGACGACTTCCACCTGGTGGCCCAGCGCCGTCGCGCCCTCCGCGAGGCCCTGGACCACCCGTTCCATGCCGCCGGAGCGCGGCCAGTAGTACTTCGCGAGGTGGAGGATGCGCATGGGTAGTTCCGCCAAGTTCGCCACGGGTCGCGACGGAAGTCAACCGCGCGGCCGCCCCTTGGTCCCGGTCGCGCGCGGGGTGAGATTGCGGGCGTGCGCGCCCTCATCGTTTCTCGTGTCTACGCCGATCCCTCGGCGCGGGGCAAGCTCCGCGCACTTGCCGGCCTCGAGGTGGCCGTCGCGGCCGCCGTGCCCGACCGCTGGGTGCCCGCGGGGCTCGACCGGGAACAACAGACCAACTGGGGCCAGGATGGCGGCGTCCGCACGGTGCCCGTTCCGATCCGGGGCAATGCGTCGGCCGACGCCGATCCCTATTGGCATGCGCGCACAGTGCGCGGGCTGCTGACCGACTACCGGCCAGATCTGCTGCAGATCGAGGAGGAGCCCGGCTCCAACGGTGCCGCAGCCATCGCCCGTGCGGCGCGGCGGCTCAAGATCCCCTACGTCCTGCTCACGCGCGAGAGCCTCCCGGTGAGCCGAGGCACGCTCGCGGCGCTCCGCCGGAACCGGGCGCTCGCGGGTGCGGCCGGCCTCGTGTCGGTCAATCAGCACGCCGGACGGCTCGCGCTGCGCGGGCATCCCTCGCTCCCGCATCGCACCATCCCCCAGCTCGGTGTCCCGCTCCCGCTCTCGGTCGAGCGCCGGCCGCACACCGGCCTGGCCATCGGTTTCGTGGGCCGCCTCATTCCGGAGAAGGGGCTCGACCTGCTGTTCCGCGCCGCGGTCAAGCTGGTCGGGCGCTGGACCGTCACGGTCGTCGGCACCGGCCCCGCCCAGGAGGAGCTCGAGGGCCTGGCCGAGCGGCTCGGCATCGCCGGCAGGGTGACCTGGCTCGGCGCCCTGCCGCGGAGCGGGGTGGACCAGGTCTGGCCTTCGCTCGACGTCGTCGTCGCGCCCTCCCGCACCACCGCGCGGTGGATCGAGATCATGCCGCGAGCGGCGCTCGAGGCGATGGCGCACGGCATCGCGGTGGTGGGCAGCGCCGCCGGCGCGATCCCCGAGACCCTCGGCGACGGCGGGATCGTGGTCCCCGAGGAGGACGTCGCTGCCCTGGCCGAGGTGCTGCAGCGGCTGCACGACCAGCCCGAGGAGCACGCGAGGCTCGGAGCCGCGGGGCGCCGGCTGGTCATGGACGCCTACACCGACGCGGCCGTTGCCCGGCGCACGCTTGAGTTCTGGCACGAGATCATTCGCGCAACCGCTTGACTTCGCCTTACTTACGAACGATCTTCGGCCTCCATGCCTAACTCCGCTCCGCGTAGCATACTGCCCGCCAGGGTGTGGTCTGCCCTGGCGGTTCTGCTGGTCGTCGGCTCGCCGCTCCGGGCGCAGGTCCCGAGCGGGCAGCAGCTTCCCTCGCCGCAGCAGGCGGAGGAGATGCTCCGCACCCAGCCCCAGCTCGTGCAGGAGCTGCGGCAGCGCCTGATGCAGTCCGGGCTCACGCCCGACCAGGTCCGCTCGCGCCTCCGGGCCGCCGGCTATCCGGAGGACTTGCTCGACCAGTATCTCCAGGGCGCGGACACCACTGAGGCGGCGACGGTCGGCCCCCATACCATCGACGCGGTGCGCGCGCTCGGCGTCCTCAGCGACCAGTCCGCCGACTCGCTGCAGATCCTCGACTCCACCCGGGTGGTCTCGGATTCCATGCGCGCCGTGCTCGACTCGATGAAGTTCGCGCGGGCCGACTCGCTCCGGGCCGACTCGCTCGCGGACTCCATCGCGGTGCTCCGCGGGGCCGGGCTCAAGCTGTTCGGCATCGAGACGTTCCGCCGCACCTCCACGACGTTCCAGCCGGTGCAGACGGGCCCGGTGGACGAGAACTACCGGCTCGGACCGGGCGACGTGCTGGTCCTCATCCTGACCGGCGACGTCGAGCGGGTGCAGACGCTGACCGTGACCCGGGAAGGGTTCGTGGTGATTCCGCAGGTGGGCCAGCTCTACGTCGCGAACCTGACGCTGGGCCAGGTGCAGGACCAGCTCTACTCGCGGCTCGGCCGGGTCTACTCAGGCGTCCGGCGCGGGCCCAACGCGACCACCCGGTTCCAGCTCTCGATCGCGAAGCTCCGGAACATCCAGGTGTTCGTGACCGGTGACGTCGTGCGCCCGGGCGCTTACCAGATGTCGAGCGCCGGCACGGTGCTCACGGCACTCTACGCCGCCGGCGGCCCGACGAGCAACGGGAGCTTCCGGCACGTCGAGATCCGGCGCGGCCGCGCGCTCGTGGACAGCCTCGATCTCTACGACTACCTGCTGCACGGCAGCAACCCGACCGACATCCGGCTCCAGAGCGGCGACGTGGTCTTCGTCCCGGTGCATGGCGGGTTCGCGTCGGTCACCGGCCGCGTGATCAGGCCCGCGATCTACGAGCTCCGCCCGGACGAGACGCTGCGCGATGCGATCGCCTTCGCCGGCGGGTTCCAGCCCAGCGCGGGCCAGGCCCGGGTAACCATCCATCGCATCCTGCCGCCGGATGCGCGCGGCGGCAGCGGACGGGCGCGCGTGGTCGTGGCCGTGGGCGCCGACCAGTTCGCCGGCGGCGTCGCGCCCGCCGTGCCGATGGCGCCGGGCGACTCGGTCACCGTCTACGCCGTCCCCGATCGGCAGCGGGGCTACGTCACGGTGCGTGGCAACGTATGGGTGGAGGGGGAGGTCGGCTTCACGCCCGGAATGAAGTTGAGCGACGCGATCCGGCTGGCCGGCGGACCTCGGCCCGACGTCTATCTGCCGCGCATCCTGGTGACGCGCGTCCGTGACGACTCCACGTTCGTCCAGCTCCGCTCCGCCTTCACCGACTCCACGGGCCACGTCCGCGACGACCTGGCGCTCGAGGACGAGGACGAGATCCGCATCTTCAGCCGGACCACGTTCCAGCCCGAGCGCTACGTCGCCATCGTGGGCGCGGTGCGCCGGCCGGGCCGCCTGCCGTACCGCACGGGGATGACGATGCGCGACGTCATCCTCCTGGCCGACGGGCTCACCGAGGACGCGCAACTGCAGGCGGAGATCGCCCGGCTGCCGGAAGACCGGCCGCCGGGAACGCTCGCCCAGACCGTGCGCGTGCCGCTCGACTCGACGTTCCTCTTCGCCCGGCGCGGTACCGCCGCGGGTGGAACGGACGGCCCGACCGAAGCGCCCGGATCAGCGGGCGACGCTCCGCTCCAACCCTACGACAACGTTTTGGTGCTGCGGGAAGGCGAGTGGGGCCTGCAGCGCACCGTGGCCATCACGGGCCAGGTGAAGGCGCCGGGTCGCTACTCCCTCACCTCCAAGACCGAGCGCCTGGCGGACCTGCTCCAGCGCGCGGGCGGTCTCACGAGGGAAGCGTATGCCGGCGGAATCCAGTTCTACCGGCCCTATCGGAACAACCAGCCCACCGGCACCGACCGGCTCCAGCCCGTGCTCGCCTCCGACGGCACGCGGCGGGACAGCCTCCGGGCCGGTGTGCCCGAGCGGGTCGGAATCGACCTTCCCCGCGTGCTCGAGGATACGACATTTCGGGACAACCTCATCCTGGCGAGCGGGGACTCGATCCATATCCCCGAGTTCAATCCGATCGTGCTCGTGCAGGGCGCGGTGAGCTCACCGGGAGCGGTGGCGTACACGCAGGGCAAGAACCTGGACTGGTACGTGAATGCGGCGGGCGGCTATACGCAGACGGCGGACGATAACCATCCCTACGTCACCCAGCCGAATGGAGAGCGCGAAGGAGTCAAGCGGAAGGCCGTGCTGGCGGATCACGTTCCGAGCCCGAAGCCCGGAGCGGTGGTCTATGTACCCACGCGGACCGCGCAGGAGCCGGGGAGCAATGTGGTGGGCCTGCTCTCCACGGCGGCGCAACTGCTCGGCACCCTTATCACCATCATCGTGGTGTCACGCCGCTGATCCGCGCCGGGTGGCCAGCCGCGCTTCCTTGCCGCCGGCGGCGTCCTGGAAGTCCGGCACCATGCGGAGGAGCAGCTCGCGGATCTCGTCGTCCGGCCGGCCGCTCCGGGCGCTCTCCACCAGGAAGTCCACGACCGTGCCGAGTCCCAGCGGCAGCGCGCCGTTCTTGGCGCGGAGCACCTTCGGGTGGCCGGTGGCGATGGCGCTCTCGGAGTCGAAGAAGAGCTCCTCGTACAGCTTCTCGCCCGGCCGGGTGCCGGTGAAGCGGATCTCGATATCGGTGCCCACCTCGAGCCCCGAGAGCCGGATCAGGTCGGTCGCGAGGTCGAGCACCTTGATCGGCTCTCCCATGTCCAGCACGAACACCTCACCGCCCCGGCCGATCGCGCCGGCCTGCAGGACGAGCTGCACCGCCTCCGGAATGGTCATGAAGTAGCGCCGCATCTCGGGATGCGTGACGGTGACCGGCCCGCCGGCGCGGATCTGCCGCAGAAACGTGGGGACCACGCTCCCCCGGCTGCCCAGCACGTTCCCGAACCGCACCGCCACGAACTTCCGCCCATGCGCCTCGGCGACTTCCTGCACGATCTGCTCGGCGATCCGCTTCGTGGCGCCCATGATGTTGGTGGGCCGGACCGCCTTGTCGGTCGAGATCAGCACCAGGTGCTCCACCCCGAACTCCGCCGACAGTTCGACCACGTTCTTGGTGCCGAGGACGTTGTTGGTGACCGCCTCCGCGATGTTGGCCTCCATCAGCGGCACGTGCTTGTGGGCGGCCGCGTGGAACACCGAGTAGGGGCGGTACTGCTGAAATACCTGCCGCAGGCGCTCGCGGTCCCGGACATCGGCGATGATCGGGACGGCCGTCACGCTGGGGAACCGCTCCGTCAGCTCGGCGAGTACGTCGAAGATCGAGTTCTCCCCATGCCCCAGGAGGATGATCTGCGCCGGCTCGAGCCCCGCCACCTGCCGGCAGAGCTCGCTGCCGATCGACCCGCCGGCGCCCGTCACCATGACGGTCTCCCCGGTCGCGAGGGAGCGGACCAGCTCCAGGTCGGTCTGGATGGGCTCGCGCCTGAGGAGATCCTGGATCTCGACCTGGCGGAGCGACGCCACCCTGACCCGGCCGGAGATGATGTCGAACATCGCCGGCACCGTCCGGGTCTTGGCGCCGGCCTCGAGCGCGGCGCGCACCACCGTCCGGACCGTAGCCCCTGGCGCCCGGGGCATCGCGATCACCACTTCGTCCACTTCGTGGGCGAGTACCACTTCCCTGATCGCGGAAAGCGGACCGAGCACCGGGAGGTCGCACATGCGGTGGCCGTGCTTCGTCCGGTCGTCGTCCACGAACGCGATCGGGTTGAGCCCGAGTTGCGGATTGCCCAGCAGTTCCTTCACGATCATCTCGCCCGCGGCCCCGGCCCCGACGATCAGCGCGCGCCGCCCGTCTGCCAGCAGCCGGCGATGGCCCCGCCGTCCCAGCGCCCGAACCATGAGCCGAGGCGTCGCGGCGAATGCCGCCGTGAGGAGCCCGTCCATGAACAGGATCGAGAGCGGCACGCGGCTGGGCGTCCACCCGAGGCCCGGGAGCACCGCCACCCCGATCAGAAGGCAGACGAGCCCCGAGACCGCGGACGCGGAGATCAGCCGCTCGACCTCGACCATCCCCATGTACCGCCAGAGGCGGCGGTACAGGCCGGTCGCCCAGAACAGGTACAGCTTGACGGGGAGCGTGCAGGCGACGTAGATGGCGGCGGCGAGGCTCTGATCCGATCCCCACTCGAAGCCCTCGAATCGAAGGGCGAAGGCGAGAATCGGGGCCGCCGCGAACAGCAGGAGGTCGGACGCGAAGATGTAGCGGTTGCGAACGTGGGTCGGACGAAGCGGGAGCGGGTCGTTAACCATGGCGCAACAGTATCCTCAGGGGACAACTCGGAGTCAAGATTTTGTCCTCGTGAGAGTTACGTTCTGACGTCCCAGGTTCACTCCCACCAGTTCCGAAGTCCCACAGAAAAAGCCCTCCCGGGCGCAAGGATCGGACCGCACGCGGGCTCCGGCGAATCCCCGCTCCGGCGCAGGGCTCGGTGTCGGAGCGACACGTCGCTAGCGCCCGGCGCGGCGCCCCTCCCCCGATCCAGCCTTGTAAGATGGGCGACCGCGGGCGAGTTCTCCAGTTGAGCGGTTCGCGCCCGGCTCCTCATGGCCCCCGGCCGGCGGCATCGGACGCCGGCGCTCCACCGCCAGGTAGAGCACGCCGAGGATCCCGCCCGCCGCCGCGAGCACGGGCACCTGGAGGCCGGGGCGAGCGATGGCGATGGCTACGGCCACGCCAAGGGCGCCGCTCAGTGCCGCCACAGCCGAAGTGACCCGACGGTGCGACCAGCCCGACTGCACCGCGCGTTGATAGGCATGGGTGCGGTGGGCGGCGTGCCAGCGGTCGCCCCTGGCCATGCGCCGGAGGAGCGTAACGGTCGCGTCAATGAAAAAGGGGCCCAGCAGGACGAGCCAGAGGAGCGCCGGCAGCGCCCTCGCATTCTCGGTGGCCACCGCGAGTCCACCGAACATGAATCCCAGAAAGCCCGATCCCACGTCGCCCATGAAGAGCCGGGCGGGTGGCCAGTTCCACACGAGGAACCCGGCCGCGGCCGCGGCTACGAGCAGGGCAACGAGAGCCAGCGGCGTGGCGCGGGACGCCAGCAGCAGCCACCCCGCGGCGCCGACGACGACCGCCTCGGTCGCGGCCAGGCCGTCGATGCCATCCATGAAGTTGTAGAGATTGGTGGCCCAGACTACCCCGGTCACCGCCAGGAGCGTTCCGGCCAGGCCCAGGTGCATTGTGGTCTCGCCCAGAGTGAGGTCGGGCATCCCCCGGAGCCAGGCAACTGCCCATGCGGCGGCCGCAACGTGTACGGCCAGCCGGACGCCGGCGGAGAGCCCGTAATGGTCGTCCAGCCAACCCACCGCGGCCACCAGCGCGCCGCCCCCACCGAGCGCGATGGCCGGTGCCGCTCCGACCGGCCCGAGCACCGCGAGCAGTGCGAGGCCGGTCAGGACCACGACCGCGATCGCGATGCCGCCGCCTTTTGGCGTCGGCACCGAGTGGGAGCTGCGCTCGTTCGGAACGTCGATCAGCGCGCGCGCGAGCGCGTAGCGCCGCGCCAGCTTCGACGTGCCGAGGCTCGCCAGAAATGTCGTCAGACCGAGGATCACGGCCATCCAGGCCCGCTCCGCCATCATGCGCGGCCTCCCGCGGCGTTCAGGTACCACTCGGCGGTAAGCCGGAGGCCGTCCTCGACCGAATATGGCGGCCGGAACCCCACGGCCTTGGTGAGGGCGGAAGAGTCCACCACCAGCGAGCCGAGCAGGCGATCTACGGCAGCGGACGTGAGCGGCACCGGAAGGAGACGGGAGACCAGGTCGCCGGCCCTTCCGGCGAGTCTGAACAGCGGAGTGGGGACCGGCACCAAACGGACCGTCCGTCCCAGCGCACCGCCGATCAGGCGCAGCAGCTCCGGGGTGGAGAGGTCACGACCGTCCGACACGAAGAAGGTCCGCGCGGGCGCGGTGGATGAGGGCAGCACCGCGAGCATGGCAGCCACCGCGTTGCCGACGAACG
>JAICLE010000139.1 GCA_025927545.1 Gemmatimonadales bacterium | reverse complement strand
CGTGGGCGCGGGGCGCCGTCCGCGAGATCGACATCGCCCGGCGCCTCATGTACCACGCCGTGCATCGCCGGACCATCCCCAAGAACGTGGACGACCGTCTGGTGACGGTGAAAGACCCGGTGATCCTCGAGTACGACGAGGCCGAGCTCCGGCAGCTCCAGGCCGCGGTGAAGGACCCGAACTTCCGGATCTTCACCGACCGGACCACCATCACCGTATTCAACCGCGAGCTGTTCGTGCGCGGCACCGATATCCAGGAAATCTTCGCGCAGCTCGGGGTGGACGAGGCCACCCACGCGTTCTATCTGGGGCGGGAGCTGGCCCGGGCAAAGCTCGCGATCACCCTGGGCAAGACCTACCGCCAGGAGGGGGCGCTCTCCTGGGGTTATCTCACCCCACCGGACGATGTGCGCTCCCAGCGGGTGAAGCTGACCCAGCGCAGCCGGCGAGCGGGTGGGCGGGCAGCCGGGCACGAGGCGCAGTGAGCCGCGTCCCGTGAGCGAGCGGTTCGAGCCCCTGGTGGACAATCTCGGGGCCGCCGGCGATCCGCTCGAGGTCGCCGCCCGCTTTCTCGACCTCCCCTTTCTCCTCTTTCTCGACAGCGCCACGGGCGCCGCGCCCGGCGGCGAGGCGCACCAGCTCGGCCGGTACTCGTTCCTGGCCGCCGACCCGGCGCGAGTGATCCGGAGCAAGGGCCGCCGCACGGAGCTCGGGAGCCCGGGGGAACCGTGGACCACGCTCGAAGTCGACCCGCTGGTGGCCGTCCGCGAACTGCTGGCCGGATTCCCGGCCGATCCGGTGCCCGGCCTCCCGCCGTTCCAGGCCGGTGTCGCGGGATACATCGGCTACGACTACGGCGCGGTGCTCGAGCGCCTCCCGGCGGCGCGCTACGACGATCTCGCGATTCCCGACGTGATCCTCGGCCTGTACGACTGGGTCATTGCGTGGGACCATCGCGTCCAGACCGCCTGGATCGTATCCAGCGGCCTGCCCGAGACCGGCGAGCGGCGGCGTCCGCGCGCCGAGCAGCGCCTGGAAATGGTTCGGGAGCGGCTCCGCGGGGCCGTGCGGCCCGCGCCCCACGGGCTGTCCGCAGCGGAACCCGCGCCCGCTCCCGAAGCACCGTCCTATCCGGTGCTCGGCGTCATGGGTACCGACTCGCCGGGACTGCGCTCGACCTTCACCCACCGGGGCTACCTCGACGCAGTGACGCGGGTGCGGGACTACATCGTGGCGGGCGACATCTTCCAGGCCAACCTCTCACAGCGGTTTCACGCGCCGCTTACGGAGCCGCCGTTCGAGCTCTACGCGCGGCTGCGGCGGGGCAACCCCGCGGCCTTCGCCGCCTACCTGGATGTCGGCGGCCTTGCCGTGCTCAGCGCGTCGCCCGAGCGGTTCCTCCGGCTCGAGCCGAGTAGCCGGCAAGTCGAGACGCGACCGATCAAGGGCACCCGCCCGCGCGGCCTCGGCCCGATGCACGACGCGGCGCTCGGCCGCGCCCTCTCGGAGAGCGGGAAGGATCGGGCGGAGAACGTGATGATCGTGGACCTGCTGCGGAACGACCTGTCGCGAGTCTGCCGGCCGGGGACGGTGCGGGTGCCGGAGCTGTTCGCGCTGGAGCGGCACCCGACGGTGCACCATCTGGTCTCGACCGTCGTAGGCGAGCTCGCGCCGGGGTGCGACGCGATCGATCTCCTGCGGGCGACGTTTCCGGGGGGGTCGATCACCGGTGCGCCCAAGGTTCGGGCGATGGAGATCATCGCCGAGCTCGAACCGACTCGACGGGGGGTCTACTGTGGGTCGGTCGGCTATATCTCGGTGACCGGGGCGATGGACACCAGCATCGTGATCCGCACGTATCTGGCCCTCCGGGGGCGGGTATACTTCCAGGCGGGCGGCGGGATCGTGGCAGACTCCGATCCGGAGCTCGAGTATCGGGAGACGCTGGACAAGGCGCGCGCCCTCATCGGGGCATTGAGTCGTGGGTCGTGAGTCACTGGTTCGCGCCGCTGGTCGCGTGCCGGGATCACTGCCGATGGACGGCCGCCGACTCATGAGCCACGACCCACGACCCACGACTCGCGACCCCCGCATGATCCTCCTGCTGGACAACTACGACTCGTTCGTCTACAACCTGGCCCGCTATGTCCGGGAGCTGGGCGAGACGCCGGTGGTGCGGCGGCACGACGCCGTGACCGTGGACGAGGTCGCGGCCATGGCACCGTCGCATATCATCATCTCGCCCGGGCCGCGCGCGCCGGCGGATGCCGGGATCTCGACCGAGCTGGTGCGCCGGCTCGGGCCGACGGTCCCGATCCTGGGCGTGTGCCTGGGACACCAGTGCATCGGCGCCGCGTACGGCGGGGAAATCGTCCGGGCCGGCCGGCCGATGCACGGGAAGACGTCGTGGATCCATCATGGAGGCATCGGCATCTTCCATGGCCTGCCCGACCCGTTCCGTGCAACGCGCTACCACTCGCTCGTCATCGCGCCCGCGTCGGTGCCCGCCGAGCTCGAGGTCATCGCCACCGCGGAGGACGGAGAGATCATGGCGGTCCGGCACACCAGCCACCCCGTGTACGGCGTGCAATTCCATCCGGAGTCCGTCCTGACGGAGCACGGCTACCGCCTGCTCGATCATTTCCTGCACGGCGTCCCCGCGACGCCGAGGGCACTCCCGCCGGCGGCCGACGGGGCGCTGGTGCCCGCGGGTCCCGAGCCGAGCACGCTGGCGACGCACCCGCCGCCGGTGGACCTGGTCCGATGATCATAGAATCGATCGTCACCTCGATGGCGGCGGACGGCACCATCAACTTCGCTCCCATGGGTGTCGAGTGGGGCGAGCCGTCTCTCGTGCTCAAGCCGTTCCTGGAGACGACCACGTTCCGGAACGTGCGCGAGACGCGTGTGGCAGTGGTGAACATCACGGATGACGTGATGCTGTTCGCGCGAGCCGCCATCTCGAGCCCGGAGTACCCCTGGGTCCCGGCGACCATGGTCCGGGGGGCGGTGCTGGAAGCCGCCTGCTCCTGGCGGGAGCTCGAGGTGGTCACGCTCGACGACACGCCGCCCCGTTCGCGCATCGAGGCGCGGGTGCTCCACCACGGATTCCGGCGCGAGTTCATCGGCTTCAACCGCGCGCGCTTCGCGGTGCTGGAGGCGGCCATCCTGGCCACCCGGACCCACCTGCTGCCGGCGGAGGAGATCCGCGCCGAATATGCCCGTCTGCAGGTGATCGTGGACAAGACCGCAGGCCCCCGCGAGCGTGAGGCGATGGCGCTCCTGACCGAGCATGTCCGGGCAGGGTAGCGTTTTCGTCGAGGCGGCCGCCCGGCTCCACTTCGGGGTGCTGGATCTCCGGGGCGAGCTCGGCCGACGCTTCGGCGGGATGGGGGCGGCGGTGCCCGAGCCGTCGCTGGTGCTCGAGGTCGCGCCGGACGACGCGCTGTCGGCGCAGGGTCCGGACGCCGACCGGGCGACCGCGTTTGCGCAGCGTTTCCTCGCCCATCACCGGCTGACGGGCGGGGCGCGGCTCACCGTCCACCGGAGCATCCCGGCGCACAGCGGCCTGGGCTCGGGCACCCAGCTTGGTCTGGCGGTGGGGAGGGCCCTGGCCGAGCTGCACGGGCTCTCCACCACCCCGGTCACGCTGGCGCGGGCCATGGGCCGCGGCCGGCGTTCGGCGATCGGCACCTGGACATTCGCCCTCGGCGGGTTCATCGTGGAGGGTGGCCGGCGACCGGGCACCCACGACATTGCCCCGCTGCTGGCACGCTACACGATGCCCGAAGACTGGCGGTGTGTCGTCGCGGTGCCGGACGGGGCGCCTGGCCTGAGCGGCGAGGCGGAAGCCGCTGCCTTTGCGCAGCTCCCGCCTCCCCCCGAGCGGGAGGTCGAGCGCGTCGCCCACCTCGTGCTGATGCAGCTTCTGCCGGCGCTGGTGGAAGGCGAGCTGGAGAGTTTCGGCGCCGCGCTCACGGAGGTGCAGCGGGTAACCGGCGCCTGGTTCGCGCCGCAGCAGGGCGGCACCTTCGCCCCGGGTTCATCGGCCACACTGGTGCGCCGGCTGGCCGAGTGGGGGGCGGCGGGTGTGGGCCAGAGCTCGTGGGGGCCCGCCGTCTACGGCCTGGTGGGAAGCGCGGCGGAGGCGCGTGAGCTGGCCGCGCGCGCGGCGGAACTCGTCGGAGTGGGAGGACGGGTTTTCGAGGGGGGCTTCGCCGGTACGGGGGCCCGGGTCTGGCGCTCCGAAATGGCCCGCGTCCCTGATTGACAGTTCATTTTGCGCGGTGTATACTGGCCCCTCTAAGCCTCCCGCAGTCGGCGACTTGACTGACGTCCAGACTCGAGCTGAACGCAGCCGGCCGTCTCAGGGCCGCCCCTGCGGGCCCAGAGCGGGCACAGAAATTTTCAGGCGGCACGCGCAGCGGCGCCGCCTCCCCAACTGCCGTTCCTTACTTACTGAGACACAACGCGGGTTCAGCGGCGACGCTGAGGGGTGAGATGGGATCGTTCCCGTTCGCTTCCACCGTTGGCATGACACCGACTTCGTGGCCTGTCCCCCGGACGCCATGCGCCTGGCGCGGCCGGTGGTGCAGCAGCGCGCCTCTGGTATCGCCGTCTCCCGTCTCGCCTGCCCGTTCTGTCCGTCCCCGATCCATCTCCAGTGTTGCCTCGTGCTTCCGCACGGCCCGGTGCCCTGACACCGGTGCGCGCTCCGCGACAATCCGCGGTGGCGTCTCGAGGCGTACATCAGGGCGAACCCTCTCCCGCAGCGAGCGCGGGGAGCGAGCGACCGCCGAGCGCGGGCCGCCGCCCCGGTGGCCCGCTAGCGTGTAGGTCGCGCCGGCCGGCCCTCCAACCGCGGCCACTCGAGCCCAGTGGCCGCCCGCCGTTCCGGCACTCGCAGGCGTCACACAGCACGTGGCAACCGAATGCAGTAGAGCAGTAGAACCACCCTTCATCCTGAGGTCAGTTATGAACCGCTTTACCCAGAAAGTGCTGTCCGGCGGGATCGCGGCGGGGCTGAGTGTAGCCGTTGCAGCGTCCGCCCACGCCCAAGCGGCGCGATCGGGGGCCTGGACCCTGAACGCGCCCGAAGGCGAATGGTACATGACCGGCCGTGATTACAGCTTGCAGCGCTTCAGCCCGCTCAAGCAGATCACGACCTCGAACGTCGCGGAGCTGCGGCCGATCTGGTCGTTCTCGCTCGGCACCCTGCGCGGCCAGGAGGGCAACCCCCTCGTCGTCGGCCACACGATGTACGTGCAGACCAGCTTCCCGAACATCGTGTACGCACTTGACCTGTCGAAGGCCGGCGCGCCGCAGATCTGGAAGTACGTGCCGAACCAGTCGCCCGACGCGATTCCAATCGCGTGCTGCGACCTGGTCAACCGCGGGCTCGCCTACAGCCCGAGCGGGAAGATCTACATCCAGCTCCTCCAGGGCGAACTGCTGGCGCTCGACGCCAAGTCCGGCAAGGAGCTCTGGAAGGTGCATCACCCCGAGAAGTCCAACGCCGGCCCGGAGGCAACGAACTACAAGCAGGGCGCCACGATGACCAACGCCCCGATCTACATCAAGACCAAGTCGGGCAAGGAAGTCGTGATCATGGGCATCTCCGGTGGTGAGTTCGGCGTGCGCGGCCGCGTCACGGCCGTCGATGCCAACACCGGCGACCACCTGTGGACGGCGTACTCGACCGGCCCGGACAGCGAGACCCTCATCGACGGCGACCTGAACGCGAACTATGCGTCGCACAAGGGCAAGGATCTCGGGGTCTCGACCTGGCAGGGCGATGAGTGGAAGCGCGGCGGCGGCACCACCTGGGGCTGGTACTCCTACGACCCCGATGCCGGCGTCTTCTACTACAGCACCGGCAACCCGGGCACCTGGAACCCCGATCAGCGGCCGGGCGACAACAAGTGGTCCATGACCATCTTCGCGCGCGATCCGGAAACCGGCCACGCGAAGTGGGGCTACCAGATGACCCCCCACGACGAGTGGGACTATGACGGCGTGAACGAGAACGTCCTGTTCGAAAACGGCGGCAAGAAGCTGCTGGCGCACTTCGACCGGAACGGCATCGGCTACACCGTCGACCGCACCAACGGCAAGGTCATCGTCGCCAACGCCTTCGGCCCCATCAACTGGGCCAAGAGCGGCGGCACGG
>JAICLE010000129.1 GCA_025927545.1 Gemmatimonadales bacterium | reverse complement strand
TGCTGCCCGCCGACTCCATCGTCGCGCCCGCCCGACCGCCCGACCGCCCGACCACCCGTCCGCCTATATTTCGCCCGCACTCCCGCCCGGAGATCCAATTGCCCGACGTACCGTACCGAGTGGACAAGCCCTGGGGATACGAGCTCGTGTGGGCCCGCACCGACCGGTACGCGGGCAAGATCCTGCACGTGAAGGCGGGGCATGTGCTCAGCCTGCAGTATCACAATCGGAAGGACGAGACGATGCACGTGCTCACCGGCGAGCTGATTCTCCGGACGCGCGAGGGCGAGGACCTCGTGGCGCGGCCGTTCCGGGCCGGTGAGAGCGTCCACATTCCGCCGACCCTCGTTCATCAGATCGAGGCGGTGGTAGACAGCGACGTGCTCGAGGCATCGACCGCGGAACTCGACGACCTGGTCCGGCTCCAGGACCGCTACGGAAGAGGCTGACCGCATGCAAGTGATCATCCCGCTCGCCGGCAAGGGCACCCGGCTCCGGCCGCACACCCACCTCGTCCCCAAGCCGATGCTCAAGGTGGCGGGGCGGCCGGTGATGGACTGGGTCATGGACCGGCTCGACGGGCTGGACGTGAGCGAGCTGATCTTCATCACCGGTCATCTCAAGGAGCAGGTGGAGGCGTACGCGCGGGCGCGCTATCCGATTCCGTCGCGCTATGTCGAGCAGAAGGTGCAGGACGGGACCGCCGGCGCCGTCAACCTGGCCCGGCCTTGGGTGCGGGAGCCGGTGCTGATCGTCTTCGTGGACACGGTCTTCGAGGCGGACCTGACGCTCATCAACCGGACCGAGGCCGACGGTATCATCTGGGCCAAGGAGGTCGAGGACTACCAGCGCTTCGGCGTCGTGGTGACCGACGCGGCGGGCTACATGACGAAGATCGTCGAGAAGCCCGCGACCCCGATCTCGAAGCTCGCCAACATCGGACTCTACTACATCCGCGCCGTGGACAGCCTGTGGCAGGGAATCGACCACGTGCTGGCGCGACCGAAGAACAAGGGCGAATATTTCCTCACGGACGCGTTCCAGTGGATGATCGAGCACGGCAAGCGGATCCTCACCGCCGAGGTCGGCGGCTGGTACGACTGCGGGAAGCTGGACACGCTGCTCGAGACCAACGCGATCCTGCTGGGGAAAGGCGCGGCCCGCCGGCGGGAGTTCCCCGGCGTGACGATCCACGATCCGGTGTACATCGAGGACGGCGTGACGATCGAGCGGAGCGAGATCGGCCCCAACGTCTCGCTCGAAGCCGGCAGCCGGGTGTCCGATAGCCGGCTGTCGAATGCGATCGTGGGACGCGACGCGGTGCTCACCCGCGTTCGGCTCGATGGCGCGATGCTCGGCGAGGGTGTCATCGCCGACGGCCTCACGGGCAGCGCGTCGCTGGGAGACCATTCCGAGGTCATGGCGACGCCCCCACGCTGAGGGAGCCGAGCCCTCGCTCTCTCACTCTCTGGAGGCCGATGCCCTCCGTCGACGAGCTCTGCCGGTCCTACCTGGATCTCAAGTACCACTTCGACCCCGCCGCGGCGAGCGCGGCCGGCCTGGTCGCGCACGACGGCCGTCTCGGCGACTTCACGGCCGACGCGGTGCGCGCGCACATCGCCGCGCTCCGCTCGGTGGCGGGCGCCGTCGAGGAGCTCGACATCGCCGAGCTGCAGGATGAGGTCGACCGCACCGCGCTCCTGGGCGAGCTGCGCGGCACCGTCTATCGGCTGGAGCACGAGCGCCCGCACCAGCGGAACCCGGTCTTCTGGGTCAACCACCTGTTCCAGGGCCTCTACGCGGTGCTCGCCCGGAGCGATGGCGCGGCCGGCGGGCGGGCGCCCGCCGCGCTCGAGCGGCTCCGCGCGGTCCCCGGCTTCCTCGACGCGGCCCGCGCCACCCTCGCCGAGCCGCCGTCGGTCTTCGTGGATTCCGCCCTGGCAATGCTCGGCGGCGGCGGCGAGCTGATCGTGCAGCTCGCCGCGACGCTCGGCGCCGAAGCGCCCGGCCTGGCGGACGATCTCCGCGCGGCGGCGGGGGCGGCGCTCGAAGGGCTGAAGCGGTTCGGCACGGCGCTGCGCGACGAGATCGAGCCCGATGCCGACCCCCACGCCTTTGCCATCGGCGAGGAGCAGTTCGCCCGCCGGCTGCACTTCGAGCATGCGGTCGAGGCCGGCGCCCCCGAGCTCTGGCGCTACGGGCTCCGCCTGCAGGAGGAGACCACGGCGAAGCTCTCGGCCCTGGCGGCGGAGCTCGGGCCCCGGCCTTGGCGCGAACTGGTAGACGCGCTGCGCGACGACGTCCCCGCCCCCGACGAGCTGCTCCGCGTCTACCGTCAGGAGCTCGACCGCGCGCGCGACTTCGTGGTCGAGCGGGACCTCGCCCTCGTCCCGTCCACTCCGGTGGACGTGGTGGCGACGCCGTCGTTCCTGGCCGCGCTCGTGCCCTTCGCCGCGTACGAGCCGCCGCCGATCTACCTGCCGGCACAGCGGGGGCGGTTCTATGTCACCCCGCCCGACCCCTCGCTGCCGCCGGAAGCCGCAGCCCAAGTGCGCCGGGGCCACTGCTGCCACGGCATTCCGGCCATGGTGGTCCACGAGGCCTACCCCGGTCATCACCTCCAGCTCGCGACCGCGCAGGAGCTGGGCTCCGAAGTGCGGCGCCATCTGTGGACGCCGGTGATGGTGGAGGGCTGGGCCCTCTACTGCGAGCAGTTGATGGAGGAGACGGGCTACTATCGCACGCCCGAGCAGCGGGTGTTCCAGCTCGTGAACCTGCTCTGGCGGGCCATCCGCATCGTGCTCGACGTCGGTCTCCACACCCGCGGGATGACCACGCGCGAGGCGGTCGACTACATGGTGGAGCACCTGCCGATCGAGCGGCGGAGCGCGGAGGCGGAGGTGCGGCGATACTGTGCGTGGCCCACCTACCAGCTCTGCTACGCGGTCGGCCGCCGGGAGCTGCTGCGCCTGCGGGATGATTTCCGCGCGGCGGCCGGCGACGCGTTCGAGCCCCGGCGCTTCCACGACGCGCTCATGCGCTACGGCGGACTCCCCGTCTCGCTCGCTCGCTGGGGGATGGGCCTCGAGGAGCGGTCGTGAAGATCACCATCCTGACCTATCTCGACAGCGAGGACGAAAACTCCAAGGAGTATGATCCGGTCGTGCCGCAGGTGGCGCGCACCCTCCGGCGGCTGGGGCACCGGGTCTCGGTCCTCGGCGTCCACGGCGACGTGAAGCGGCTCATCGCGGGGCTCTCGCGCCGCCGGCCCGAGCTGGTGTTCAACCTGATGGAGATGTTCGGTGACAACGTCTTCGGTGACATTCCCGTCACCGGGCTGCTCGAGCTCCTGGGCGTGCGCTACACCGGCAGCGGGCCCGGCGAGCTGTACCTGAGCCAGGACAAGGGCCTCACCAAGAAGCTGCTGGCGTTCGAGAACATCCTCTATCCGCGCTACGCCGTCTTCTCGCGGGAGGCGGCGTTCGAGACCGGCGGCAACCTCCGCATGCCGTTGTTCGTGAAGCCGCTTCGGTCGGATGCGTCGCTGGGCATCGGCGGGAAATCGCTGGTACACGACGCGGTCGCGCTCATGGAGCGGGTCGCGGTGATCCACCGCGAGCTGGAGGACTCGGCCCTGGCGGAAGAGTACATCGAAGGGCGTGAGTTCTACGTGGGCGTGCTGGGAAACGCCCAGCCCAAGGCGCTTCCGCCGGTGGAGGTGGACTTCACCGGATTTCCCGAGGGCGTGCCGAAGGTGATGGACAGCAAGGCCAAATGGGACGAGCGGAGCAAGGAATACAAGGGGACCAGGTCGGTGGTGGCCAGCCTGCCGGACGAGCTGCGCGCGCGGCTGCAGAAGGTGGCGGTGGACGCCTACCGCGCGCTCCGCGTCCGGGACTACGGCCGGGTGGACCTCCGGCTCACGGAGACGGGTGAGATCTACGTGCTCGAGGTCAATGCGAGCTGCTATCTCGAGAAGTCCAGCGAGTTCGCGATGGCCGCGGCGGCGAGCGGGCTCGACTACCCGCGCCTGGTGGAGCGGATCGTGAACCTGGCGGCGGAGCGGTTCGAGCGGAAGCGATAGCGTCGAGCGGGGATCAGCCCGAGCGACGCCGGGCGGCGCGCGACGGGAGACCCCCGCGGAGGACTGTCGGCTTGTCCGAAGAGGGCGTGCCTGCGCTTCGCGGCCCTCCGGTGGCGGCCGGGCCGACCCCCGCATCAGGCGACATCCACTCACAGATCTCAAGGCAGATACGACCCCCGCTGCACGTAGTTCATCGCGAGCCCCGTCACCAGCGTGGTGAGCGCCACGATGGCGGCTTGTTCGCGTGCGCGCGGGTAGCCCTGCTGGAGCTGTGCGGAGCGGTCCGCCAGGTAGCGCAGCAGGACGCGGGTTCGCTCGGGGAAGTGGCCGGTCCAGCGGAAGACGTTCGCCAGCAGCTCCGGCTCGAGCCGGCGGATCAGCGCCGAGGCTGCCGCCAGCGGCTCGTCGGTCGGGACGCTCTCGCCGCTTCCCAGGTCCTCGAAGATCGCGAGCAGCGCGCCGTCCAGGCCGGGCGGCAACTCGTCGCGCCCGGACGGGTCGTCGCGGTAGTACTGGTCGAGCGAGTATTCGATCTCGCCGACGTCCTCGTCGAGCTCGGCTGCGGTGACCAGCGGCTCCCGGTCATGGATGGCCGCCATCTCCCGCTCGCAGTAGGCCAGCTTCGCGGCCGCCACCGGCCAGCCGCCGTATTGTCGGCGCCAGTCCAGCCCGGGCGTCATCCACACCGCGAACGTCTCCGCCCAGTCCTCATCGGGATGCTTCTGCGCGTACCAGCCCGGCAGGTGGCGGACGTAGCGCCGGCTGAACGGCTCGGGGCGGTACTCCTCGGAGTACGGCTGGGTGATCGAGCCGAACTGCTTGACCCATTCCTCTTCGTCGTACAATCGGTAGGCATAGTTCACCACGTGCCCCATCTCGTGGCGGAGATAGCGGAGGATGTCGGCCCGGTCGAAGCCCTCCACGTGGCCGACCCGTTCGGCATGAAGCGCGGTTAGATCGGGATGGGCGAGATAGAACGGGATGGCGATCGCCACGGTCCCGAACGGGACGCCCCACTCGGTAGAGAGATAGAACCGCGGGCGGACGCGGCTGAGCGCCGCCGCCGCCAGCTCGGCCTCGAACTCGGCCAGGATCGGCTCCAGCCGAGTGCCCTCGATGGTCAGCCCCAGATCACGAATGGGGGTGGACCAGAGGGTCGATTCGTGGAAGCGGGCGGGATCGGCGGCCATGGGCAACAACTTACCTGCTACCTTCCGGCCATGCCGTGCCGCGCGTTACCGCCCCTGGAGCTCCCGTGACGCAGGTCCCGCGAGCGGTCAAGGGCCTCTCGCTCGTCTCGCTGTTCAACGACTTCGCGAGCGAGATGGTCTACCCCCTGCTGCCCGCGTTCGTGACGCGCACGCTGGGCGGCGGGGCCGAGCTGCTCGGGCTGCTCGACGGCGCGGCCGACCTGACCTCCGCCCTGCTCAAGGTGGCGAGCGGCCGCCTCGCGGACCGGCCGCGCTGGCGCGGGCCGCTGATCCTGGTGGGCTACGCCACGGCGGTCCTCGTCCGGCCGCTCATCGCGGTGGCGAGCGCCGCCTGGCAGGTGGTCGGCTTCCGGGTGATCGACCGGGTGGGGAAGGGGATCCGCACCCCGCCCCGGGACGCACTCATCGCCGCGGTCACCCCGGCGCCGCAACGCGGGCGGGCGTTCGGGTTCCACCGCGGCGCCGACCACTTCGGGGCGGTGGTGGGGTCGCTGGTCGCGTGGTATCTGCTCACACGGGGCGCGGATGTGCGCCGGGTGATCGAGTGGAGCGTCGTGCCGGGCCTGGTCGCGTTCGTGGTGCTCTCCGTGGTGCTGCGCGGCACGCGGGCCGCCGCGCTGCTCGCCCCGGAGCGGCCGGGGGCCGTGGCCGACGCGGGCGGCCGGGTGTTTTGGGTGCCGGTGGCGGCGCTAACCGCGCTCACCTTCTTCCGCATTCCCGAGACGCTGCTGCTGCTCCGGCTGCAGGACGCCGGTGTGGCCGTGGCGCTGGTACCACTGGTCTGGGCCGGGCTTCACGTCGTGCGGAGCGCCAGCTCGTATCCCGGAGGGTGGCTGGCGGATCGTCTCGGACCCCGGACTACGGTGGCCGCGGGAGGGCTCCTGTTCGGGGCGGTGGTGGCCGCACTGGGCGCCGCGCTTTCACCGGCGGGCGCGATGGCCACGTTCCTGGCACTCGGCCTGGTGGCGGGGCTCACGGAGTCGTCGGAGCGGACGATGGTGGCGCGCCTGGCGCCGGTGCGCACGGGCCGAGGCTTCGGCCTGTATCATGCGCTCACCGGCGTGGCCGCGCTGCCGGCCGCCGTGCTATTCGGCTGGATCTACCAGTCGGTGGACGGGCCGGCGGCGCTGATCGCCAGCGCCGCGGGGATGGCCGTCGCGGTCGTTGCCTGGCTCATCGCATCACCACGAAATCCCGAAGGGTACAAGGCATGAGGAGATGTGTCGGCGTCGTGCTCGGAATGATGCTCTGCGCGGGTGCAGCGGGACCTGCCGCGGCCCAGGTCCAGGTCCGGCTGGAGACCCCCGAACGGGCCACGTACTCCGAGCTGCACGAGGCGCTCCGGCTCGGCACGCCCGCGGCGGACTCGGTGCGGCGGATCCAGCGGCTCTCGAGTCCCGCGCCGCTGTGGCGGATCGGCCGCGCGGCGATGCGCGGAACCGATAGCTGGCAGAACGGACTCGTCGCCCTCACGCGGCTGGCCGAGCTTCGGAGCCGGGCCTACGCGGACAGTGCGGCCCGGCTCGAGCGCAGGCTGGAGAGCGTCGAGGGGAACCCGTTTCCCGGGAATCCCGGCGTTACCAGCGCGGACGTGGAGCCTTCGCTCAACGCCATCATACTCGAGCGGAGGCGCGCGGTGATGGGGGACTCCGCCGTGCTCGCCGACATCCTCGCCCGGGTGCCGACCCGGAAGTACGATCATGGCGACGCCTGGGTCCTGGGTCGGCTCGGCGCCGGAGCCGTGGACTCGGTCGTGGCTCGCTTTCGCGCCGCCGACTCCGAGGAGTTCAGGACCCGCTACCTGACCCTGCTCTCCTACTTCACCGACCCGCACCTGATCCCGCTGCTCTCCCGGGTCTACGCGGCGCCGGACAGCTTCGGCGTGCCGAAGCGCTACGGTATTCGCGCCTCCGACGGCCTGCTCTGGATCGGCACCCGGGAGAGCATGCAGGCGCTGCTCGATGCGCGGGCCCGGGCGCGGGCCCGCGGCGTCTACGACGATCCCGAGCTCCGGCACGCGGAACTCGACTTCCTCGGCAACGACAGCTCGGCGGTGATCTCGCGCACCGGGAAGTGGCTTACACAATGGATAGCGGAGCTGGGCGGTGGCGACCGACGATCCTGACGGTCTGCGCGAGGCACTCGCGCGAGGCGGGCTGGCCCTGGAGCAGGAGCTTGGCAGAGGCGGGATGTCCGTGGTCTATCGCGCCCGGGACCTGCGCCACGACCGTCCCGTCGCGGTGAAGGTGCTGCGCCCCGATGTGCCCGGCGGCGCCGAACGGTTCGTGCGTGAGATCCGGCTGGCCTCGCCCCTGGTTCACTCCCACATCATCCCGCTGTATGACTCCGGTGCCGTCAACGGCACCCCGTATTTCGTGATGCCGTTCATCGACGGCGAGTCGCTCCGGTCTCGGCTCCAGCGGGAGAATCGCCTCCCCGTCGCGGATGCGGTACGGATCGCGGGTGAGGTCGCGGAGGCGCTCGAGT
>JAICLE010000060.1 GCA_025927545.1 Gemmatimonadales bacterium | reverse complement strand
GCATGCACCCCGCACACCCGCCGCACCCCCTCCACGATCCCCACCCGCGGCTCGAACCCGAGCAGCGACCGCTGCCGCTCCAGCGTCGGGTGCTTGATGAGCGTCATCTGCGGCGGCAGCTCCGTCGTGATCACGAGCTCCGGCGACGCGTTGAGCTCCGCCCGGATCATCTCGGCCAGGTCGGCCATCGGGACCAGCTCGGGATGACCCAGGTTGATGACGGTGTACTCATCCAGCCGGGCCGCCGCCTCGATGCCGCGCACGATGTCGGATACGTGCAGCCAGCTCCGGGCGCTGCCCCGGTGGACCTCGATCGGCCGGCCGCGCGCCAGGTTGGTCACGAACCGGATCATCGCCGACCGGTGCTCGCCCACGGTTTCGTTCTCGTCGTAGACCATGCATGGCCGGAGGGTGACGGCGCGGAGCCCGGACGATCGGGCCTCGTACTCCACGAGTTGCTCGCCCAGCCACTTGGTCAGCGCGTAGCGGTTGTTCGGGCGGGGCGTCGAGAGCGCCTCGTCCATCGGGTTGCAGTTGGGACCGTACACTTCAGAGCTGGAGAAGAACACGCAGCGGGCCTTGGCCCGCTTGCAGAGCTGCAGGACGTTGTTGACGCCCGCCAGATTGGTGGAGACCGCCAGCGAGGCGGCCTGCTCGCAGACCATCCGGCCCACGGTCGCGGCCAGGAGGAACACGACGTCCGGCTGCCAGTCGAACGCCGCGATGAGATCGATCGGATGGGTGATGTCGCCGGTGAGGTAATCTTCCCGCCACCCCGGCCGCAGATCGAAGCCCAGCACCTCGTATCCTACCGACCGCAGGTGGGCCGCGAGGGGTGCACCGATGTTGCCCTCCGAACCGATCACGAGCGCTTTCCGGGGACTGAGCAGAGACATTATTCGGGCTCCAGATCCGTGAGTCGGTAACGGGGACGCGGTTCACTCCGGGACGAATCGGCTGCGACGGACCTTTTCCTCAGCCGGGCACCTGGAGCCCGTGCGTCCGCGGCTCGAGCACGGCCAGCCGCTCCTGCGCCAACGCCTGCGCGGCATGCGAGCTCATGGGCACCAGTGCGTAATACTCCGCCAGCGTCCCGAGCACCTCGTGCACCAGCCGCCGCTTGACCGCGCTCGCCACGTCCATGCCGGGGAAGAACGCCAGCCCCGGCGCGTCTTGGGCGCCCAGCACATCGAGGGGGTGCAGCAGGAAGCTGGGGCTCACGCGCGCCCGCCGGCAGAGCGCCAGCGCCGTGCGCAGATAGCCCCGCATGAGCCGGGGCGAGAATCGGTGCAGGTAGATCAGGTAGCTCATGTGAAACGGAAACTTGACCACCGGGATCGTGGTCACCGGGATCTCCAGCAGCCCGCGTCCCGAGGGTAGCCGCCAGCGGTACGCCGAGACCGGCCGCATCCCGTCGGCGAACGAGCCGAAGAGACCCTCGCGCTCGCGGCGCTGCTCGCGGGTGAGCCGCGCCGTGGCCAGGAAGTAGGCCCGGGCGAGCGGCCCCAGATACGTGGGCAGGGTCGAGGCGTCGTACAGATAGCCCCGCTCGGCCAGCACCTCGAGCACCAGCGGGCTCCAACTGAAGCCCGGGCCCCGGAACCCCACCGTCTGCTGCCCGGTGGCCGCCTGGATGGCCTCCTCGGCGCTCTGCAGGTCGGCGGCGAACTGCTCCCGCGTGTACCGCTGCAGCCAGCATTCGTGCTGGAAGGTGTGGTTTCCGACTTCATGGCCGCGGTCGGTGATCATGCGGATCCACGGTACGCTCTCGGAGCGGGCGGCGTCCGCGCCAACCACGAAGAAAGTGATCCGGCACGCCGCCTCGTCCAGCAGGTCCATCAGCGGCGGCATGAGCGCGGGCAGGTACGAGCGCCGCTCCTCCCAGCCCGGATCGCCATGCGTCCGCTGGTAGGACCACAGGTTGTCGAGATCGAGCGAGACGCTCGCGATGGGCCGGCTCACGCGGCACCCGCTTGCGCCCGGGACGCCGCTCGCGACCCGTGCAGGAGCGATCCCAGCTCCCGGGCCTTTCGATGGGCCAAGGCCAGGGTCTCGTTCACATTCAGGGTTCCGTTGGCGATCTGGGCCGAGTTCGCGATGAACACCCGATCAACGGTAGTGACCGAGGCCGGCAGGAGGGTGGCGGAGTAGTCCAGCGTCGTCACCGCCAGCATTTCGCGGACGCGGGACACCTGGAAGGCCTTCACCTGATTCCGGCCGAAGCGAGGGTACATCTCCTCGAGCGCGTCGAGGAACTCGGTCTCGATCTCCGCGTCGGTCTTCTGCCAGAACGCGTCCTGCTGGGTGAGATACTTCGGCAGGTACACCAATGCCTGCCCGCCGAAGCGGCTCGGATCCACCAGGGCGGTCATCTCGATGACGGCCGTGAAGGGGATCCGGGCGTCGGCGATGTTGGTGATGTAGTAGTTGGCGAGCGGCTGTTCCAGCAGCACGGTGGCGCACACGATGCCCTGGTACCGCACGGCCCGGAGGCGGCCGCGCTCGGCGTCGGTGAGCTGAGGGCAGAGCTCGGCGATGCGGGCGCAGGGAACGGTGAGGACGACGTCGTCGAACTCGCGCTCGCCGGCCGGCGTCGAGACGCGCACCGTGCCGGCCACGCTCTCCACCTGCGTGGCACGGGCGCCGAAGACGGTCTCGACACCCAGCTCGTCGAGATGCTCGTCGAAGCGCTGCAGGACGGCGGCGTACCCGCCGTCCACGTAGCCGAAGGTCTCCCGCTTCATGCCGGTCCGGCGTGCCCCGTACATCCGGGCAATGATCGCCCAGATGAACGCCGCGCTCGCCGCCTCGGCGTTATTGCCCAGCTTGGCGCGGAGGAGCGGGAGCCAGAGCCGCTCCCACGCGCGCGGCCCGGACCAGCGCTTGAGCCAGTCGCTCGCCAGCACCGACTCGAGCCGGCGCCAGGCGCGGATGCGGGACGCGTAGATGATGTTGGCGCCGAGCCGCGCCTTGTCGAGCAGGCCCAGGGCAGGGAAGGTGAGGAACTCGAGCGAGCTGGAGAGCGAGCGCAGCCGGCCGTCGATATAGAACCCGGTGCGCGTCGGACGCCAGTGCAGCCGGTCGGTCAGGCCGAGCTCGTCCAGCAGGGCCCGCAGGTAGTCGTCCGAGAGCAGCACCACGTGGTAGAAGCGGTCCCAGGTGTACTCGCCGATCTGCGCGGGCGCGGCGAGGCCACCGGAGCGCGGCGCCGCCTCCAGGATCGTGACCCGGTAGCCCTCGCGTGCGAGGTCCGCGGCCAGCGCCATGCCGAGCAGTCCGCCGCCGACGATGCCGACGCTCGTCATGAGCGCCGCGCCCGCAGGCGCACCAGCAGCAGGAGCAGGCCCAGATGGCCCGCGATCGTGCCGAGGACCTTCATCTTGGACCGGCCGAGCATGCGGGCCTCGAGCGTCGTCGGGAACTCGACGATGCGCCGGCCGTCCAGGTCGAGGCGGCCGAGCATCTCGGTCACGCCGAAGAAGCCGCCGCGCTCGACGGTGACATCGAGGGCCGCCTGGCGGCGGTACACGCGGAAGCAACTGGTGTAGGTATGGAGCTTCTGGCGCAGCACGACGCGGTAGAGCCGCGACAGGCTCTTGGAGAGGAACAGCCGCCAGCGCGGAACGTTCCTGACCTTCCCCTGCGGGTGATAGGGGGAGGCCGTCACCACGTCCACGCCCTCGGTGAGCAGCGGAATCATGCGGCCGAGCTCGTGCGGGTCGTACGTGCAATCGCAATCCATCGAGCAGACGATCTCCGCCGTGGCCGCGCGGAGCCCCGTCTGGATGGCTGCCGCGACGCCCCGATTCCGCTCGTGCCGCACGAGCGTGCAGTGCGGCTGCGCTCCGAACGTCGTGCCCAGCACCTCCCAGGTGCGGTCGGTGCTGCGGTCGTCCACGAAGACGAAGCTGAAATCGTACCGGTGGCCCCACTTGCCCACGACGCTCCGGAGCGTGTTGGCAAGATAGGGCAGCGATTGCTCTTCGTTGTAGCAGGGCACCACCACGGAGACGGCGGTGCGCACGGGCTGACCGTTGGTGCTCGCGCCCGCACTGAGTGCCGGCGGCCGCGGCCTCACAACCGCGTCCGCGCCCGGCTCCGGCAGGGTGGCGTGCTGGTCCAGCTCGAAGTACTCCGCGATGCTGGTGAAGCGGTAGCTCTCGAGATAGTGCCGCAGCAGCGCCGGCATCTTCCGGAGGTTCCGATACTGCCGGATCTGCTGGCTGAGCGGCACGCCATTGACGCGCGGCTGGTCGGGATCGAGCTCCCAGGTGTGGAAGTACATCACGTAGGGGGCGGGACACTCACGGTCCCAGCGCGCCACCGCGCGCCGGACCAGGCCGTCGGGAAACTGGCGGAAGTAGTTGCCCCCGGCGATCGGCACGTGCAGTCCCAGGAGCCGGACCGACGAGAGCGGAACTTCGAGAAAGGGCCGGCCCGCGGCGGTGGTCCGGTGCGGGAACTGGCGCCAGGGCTCGTGGGCATAGGTCCGGAACACCAGGCGAACGCTCGAGTCGTACTCGTAGCCGCACTCGGCGAGCGTCTCGAGCGCCCAGTCATCGGACGGACGGAGCCAGTGCTGGGCCACCCGGTAGCCCAGGACGCGCCGGCCCGCTGCCCGCTCGAGCGCCTCCCGGGCACGTACGGCGTCGTCCCGGAACGCCTCCCTCGAGAGCCGCCGGAAATCGCCGTGATGATACCCCTTGCTCGCGACCTCATGGCCCCGCGCCACGACCTCGCGGACCAGCTCGGGTGCGGCGTCGGCGACCCAGCCGAGCACGAAAAACGTAGCGCGCGCGCTACATTCGTCGAGCAGGTCCAGAGTCCGCCGGGTGCTGGCCTCGAGCCGCATCTCGAACCGGTACCACCGGTCCTGGTGGATCACGGTTTGTAGCGGTGTTACGTGGAAGTAATCCTCGAGCGCAATCGTCAGCACATGTGTCCGCGTGGAACCCTCCCGGGACAAGCGACCCGCCTGGGCAGCCCCGTTCCTTGCCGCGGTGTGCTCGGCAAGGAAACGGGGCCCGGACGCCGACCCGGGTGGGACCACCGGAGAGCGGATCATGAAGGCTGCATAACTCGCTATCTTACCGACTGTTCGGAATTCTGCGCCGGACCGCGGCGGACGGACGTGGCTGATCGGCAGGTGCCGGGGAACCCTACGCGGAGGTTCGCGAGTGAAGGATGCCCGGCGGACCGATCGAGCAGGCGCGCTCGCCCGGCCGCCCTTGGGCACGATTGCGCAGCACGGGATGATCCTCCAATCTGAGTCCGATACCCCGGCACGCAAGAGGCCAAGCGGCCCGCCGACTCCGATGCCGAAGCAGAGGTGCAGTGCGGCTATGGACCTTGGCTTGAAACGGGCTGGAGCAAGTTGCATTCCGACTGACGACCTTGCGTGAGCCCCCGGTGGGTCCGGGGGCGCAGCCCGGGTTTTGGCGCTGGGTGGACCGGCTCGAGCGGCTGATCTACCGCAACGGCTGGCCCGCACGGCTGGCCCGGCGGCTGGGGCACCGGCCGGTGGTCCGGGTCGCCGAGCACGCGATCGAGCTCTCCCGCGGCGTACTCGAGGCGCGCACGCTCACGGTGGCGTTCGCCTCCGACTTTCATGCAGGGCCCACGACCAGCCCCGAGCTGTTGCGGCAGGCCGCGGGTGCGCTCGAGGCCGTCCGTCCGGATGTCCTGCTCCTGGGTGGCGATTTCGTCTCGCTCGACGTTGGCCAGATCGATTGGCTGGCGCCGCTGCTGGGGGGGATACGTGCGCCGCTCGGCCGGTTCGCCGTGCTCGGCAATCACGACCATTGGAACGGTCCCGACCGCATCGTCCGGGCGCTCGAGGCGGCCGGGATCGAGATCCTGACCAACCGGAACCGGCGGCTGGCGCCACCGTTTCAGAACGTGTGGATCTGCGGGCTGGATGATTTCGTGTCGGGGATGCCCGACGCGAGGCGGGCGCTTGCCGGCGCGGACGGCGCACGCATCGTGCTGATGCACGCGCCAGGCAACCTGACGAACCTGGAGGGCGAGCGGTTCGACCTGGCGCTCTGCGGGCACACGCACGGGGGGCAGCTCGCACTGCCCGGCGGGATGCCGATCACGGTGGCCCCGGGGCCGCTGTCCCGGGTCTACAGCAGAGGCCGGTTTCCGCTCCCCCGTGGCGCGACGCTCCTCGTGAGCGTCGGGCTAGGCTGCAGTACGGTGCCGCTCCGGATCAATTCGCCGCCCGAGATCCTGCTCTGCCGGATCGGAACGCGGAGCCCCGCCGCGCCTCAATCCCGGGAAAAGATCTGACGCCTGGCAGCGGCGTCTACTCGGGCTCGACGAGCACCCGGCCGAGCACGACGTCCTGCTCCGACAGCCCGAGCGCCTCCTTGGCGTACTCGCGCAGGCTCATCAGCACGAGCGCCACCAGCACCGCGAGGAAGGACGCGATGTAGAGCGCGGTGAGCTCCGCGAAGTAGGGAATGTCATCCGTCGAGGCCACATCGAGCGCGCGCTGCCGCACCGTGGTCGTCTGAAAGTGCGACGGCTGCGCCGGCTCGCGCGGCACGCGTTGGGTTGGCAGCAGCCCTACGTCCTCCGGCGCGGCGAGCCGGCCGCCGAGTGTGGCGCTCACCATTCCCACCGATTCATCCAGCCGACTCATGTATCGCATCACGCAGGCGAACGAGAGCAGGAGGAGTAAACCCGGCAAGATGGCCAGGAATCCACGTCGCCATTTCATCCACAGGCGCCGAATGCGCAGCTCGCCCCGCTCAGGGTAGTACACGGATCGCGGGGGGAGCGGGTCGAGCAGATGCGCGAACATCATCCGCGCCAGCGAGTCCCTCACGTAGAACAGATAGGCCAGGGTAAGGAGGCAGACCAGTGGTGCGTAGAACGCCAGAAACCGGGTCTGTATCCGGTACGCCGGCAGGAGTTGCAGCAGCACGACCGGGATCGGCAGCAGGGCGACGACGAGCGCCGCCAGGTTGAGCGCCCGGCGGAGCCCGGAGGCGTAGCTGACCGGGGTGGCTGCCGCCGGCGTCTCGGCGGGGCTCACGAGGGGCTGGGTCATGGCTGCCAAGATACTAACGACCCGGGTTGGCGTCGTGTGCGATGAATCACGTGTAGATTCCCGCCCCATGGAAGTCCAGATTTTCGGCGTCCGGAAGAGCGCCGGGACCCGGAAGGCGCTCCGCTTCTTTGCCGAGCGCCGGGTGAAGACCCATTTCGTCGACCTGCAGGTGCGCGCCGCGTCCGTGGGCGAGCTCCGCCGGTTCGCCCAGAAGTTCGGAATCGAGGCGCTGGTGGACCGTGACTCGCGCCGGTTTTCCGATCTCGGTCTCGGTGCCGCACGGCTGGGGGACGACCGCTGGCTCGACAAGCTGGCCCAGGAGCCGATGCTCCTGCGCATGCCGCTGGTCCGCTGGCAGCAGCGGCTCACCGTCGGCGACGCGGAGACCGCCTGGCAGGAGTGGACCGGCCGATGACGCAGGTGGCGGTCTCGAGCGTGGCGGTCGAGTTCGGCGCCACGCCGCTGTTCGACGATGTCACCTTCACCGTGGCCCGGGGCGAGCGCTGGGGCATCGTCGGCCGCAACGGTACCGGGACGTCTACCCTGTTCCGGCTGCTCACCGGAGAACAGGCGCCGACCCGGGGGACCATCGCGCGTGCCAGCGGGCTCCGTTGCTCCGTGATGGAGCAGCATCGGGAGTTCGGCGGGGCGGAAACGGTGTGGGCGGCGGCCGCGGGCGGGTTCGCCGAGCTGCTGGAGCTGGAACGATCGCTCGCGGACCAGGCCACGGCGCTCGCCGAGGCGGGCGACCGCTGCACCCCGCGGATGCTGGCGCGCTACGATCGGGACCTGGACCGGTTCGAGCGGGAAGGCGGCTACACCCTCGCCGCCCGCATCGACGCCGTGCTCCACGGACTCGGCTTCGATCCCGACGACGCGCGGCGCCGCCCCCTGAGCAGCCTGAGCGGCGGCGAACGAGGCCGGCTCGGCCTGGTGCAGCAGCTCGTCTCCCCGGCCGACCTGTTGCTCCTCGACGAGCCCACCAACCATCTCGACCTCGAGACGACACGCTGGCTCGAGGAGTACCTCCGGGGCCTCGACGCCACGGTCCTGCTCATCAGCCACGACCGCGCCTTTCTCGAGGCTGTGGTGGACCACGTGCTCCACTTCGAGGACGGCTCGACCGTGGCGTACGCGGGCGGCTACACGGAGTTCGTGCGCCAGCGCGCCGAACGGCGGCTGGCCCAGGAGCGCGCGTTCGTCCGCCAGGAGCGGAGCCTCGCGGCCGAAGAGGATTTCATCCGCCGGAACATCGCCGGCACCAACAGCGCCCAGGCCAAGGGGCGCCGCCGCCGGCTGGAACGGGTGCAGCGGCTGAGTCCCCCGCCGGGCGAGGAGGGCGCGATGGCCCTCCGCCTTATCGCGGAGGAGCGCGGCAGCGATCAGGTTCTCGTGGCCGAGGATGTGTCGCTGGTGCTCGGCGAGCGGACGCTGCTCCGCGACTTCGACGCCCGGCTCATGCGAGGCGACGTCGTCGGGCTCGTGGGTCCGAACGGCGCCGGGAAGTCGACCCTGCTGCGCGCCGTCGTCGGGGAGCGGCCCGTGAGCGCGGGCGACCTCCGCGTTCCCGACGCCGTCCGGATCGGCTACTATCGCCAGGACCTCGCCCAGGTGCCGCCGGACGAGACGCTGTACGACGTCATCGCCAATCTCCGCCCCTACTGGGGACGTGGCGCGGTCCAGGGCCACCTGGGCCGGTTCGGCTTTTCGGGCGACACGGTGCTGCGCAAGGCGGGGACGCTCTCGGGCGGCGAGCGCGCCCGGCTGGCGCTCGCGATGCTGATGCTCTCGGGCGCCAACTTCCTCCTGCTGGACGAGCCGACCAACCACCTCGACGTCGAATCGATCGAGGCGCTCGAGGACGCGATTGCCGACTATGGAGGTAGCGTGCTCCTGGTGAGTCACGACCGGGCGCTGCTGCGGGCGCTCACCACCCGGGTGTGGATTCTCCACGAGGGGCGGATCACCGACTACCCCGGGGGGTTCGCCGACTGGGAGACCGCGAGCCGGGAGCGCGCGCACGCGGCGGCCGTGGCCGCGGCGGAAGCGGAGTCACTCCGGAAGGTGAAGGATCGGAAGCAGCTCCAGCGGCCGGACGATGGCCGCCGGCGGAGCGCGGGTGCCCGGCGCGCCGCGGAGCGCGAGGTAGCCGAGGCCGAGGCCGCGGTGGGCATGTGGGAGTCGCGGGTCGCGGCGCTCCGCACCGAGCTCGAAGACCCGCATCTCTATGTCACCCCTGGGGCCGCCGAGCGGGCCGCGACACTCGGGCGCGAGATGGAGGAGGCGAAGGCGGAGCTCGATCGGGCGCTGGCGCGCTGGGAAGTCACGACGCGCTCCGCCGAGTCGCTGGGGGCGGAGCTACCCTGAGCCGCCGCGCAGCGTCAGCACGAAAATCGCCGGAGGAACCCCGAAGCGCACGGGGATGTCGCTCGTCCCGATGCCGGTCGAGACGAACAGGTGCCGGCCGCGCTCGACGATGTGGCCGGCCACGAAGCGCTGGCCATAGGCGGACGGCACGATGGGGGCCCCGATCAGCGGCAGCCGGACCTGGCCGCCGTGGGTGTGCCCGGCCAGCGTGAGCATGACGCGGTCGGGGACTTCGGGGAACAGATCTGGATTGTGGGTGATCAGGAGCACGGGCGTGCGCGAGTCCGTGACGGCGCGAAGGGCGCGAGGCAGGTCGTGCGGCCCGCGCCAGAGATCGCTGACCCCCGCGATCCAGAGCGCGCCGGCCGGCGTCCGGACTCGCACGGCCGTGTCCTCCAGCACCCGGATCCCGGCCGACTCGAGCGCCCGCTGGACTCGCGGCCCGTCGAACGCGCGGTCGTGGTTGCCCATGACGGCGACGACGCCCGCCGTGGCGCGGAGTTGACCCAGCGCCGCCGCGATCGGCTCCGGAGGCACGAACGCGCCACCGGCGACGCCCAGCGTCACCACGTCGCCGAGGATGCAGATCAGATCAGGGTGGGTCGCGTTGGTGCGGGCGACGACTTCGGGCAGGCGCGAGAGTCCATAGTATGGTGCGCCGACGTGGAGGTCGCTCAGCACCGCCACCCGGAGCGGCCGGGATCCGGGCCACCCGACGTCCAGATCGACCCGCTGCACGCGGAGGCTCGAGGGCTCCAGCCAGAATCCCCACACGAGCGCCCCCAGCAGCGCGACGGCCGCGACCCGCACGAGCACGCGCCGGAGAGTCATGCGGGGATCGGGGTCGCGGCCGTCGCGCTCATGAAGCCGAACAATAGCGTGGGGGCGTCCGGAAACACGAGCGAAGAGGAGAGATCCGGCGTGAGCATCGCCCTCTGCTACGGGACCCGTCCCCAGGTGGTCAAGGCCTCCGTCCTGCTGGACGCCCTGCGGCGCCGCTGGTCCGTCGTGTCGATCGACACCGGCCAGCACTACGACTTCGAGCTCAACGCGCTGCTCTATCAGCAGCTCGGCGTGCCCCAGCCCGACCACTTCCTCGAGGTCGGCTCGGCGGCGCCGGTGTCGCAGCTCGCCGCCGTGATGACCCGGACCGACGACATCTTCCGCGCACGGCCGCCCGCGGTGGCCGTCGTCATCGGGGACACCAACAGCACCCTTGGCTGCGCACTCGCGGCCGCCAAGAACGACATTCCGCTGGTCCACGTCGAGGCCGGCCTTCGCGCAAGCGAGCCGGACCTCCCCGAGGAGGTCAACCGGCGCGTGGTAGACGTGCTGGCGCACGTGCTGTGCGCGCCGTCGGAAGTCTCCGCGTCGCGCCTGCGGAAGGAGCAGGCGCCGGGGACGGTAGTCACTACCGGTGACGTGGCGCGGGACGTCCTGCTGCGGCACCTGCAGGTGGCCCCGCCACCCGCCGGGCGGACGCCTTTCGCCCTGGCCACCGCGCACCGGGCGGCGCTCACCGCCGACCGCGAGGCGCTGGCGGCGCTGCTCGCGGGTCTCGGGCGGATCGGGATGCCGGTGCTGCTGCCGCTTCACCCGCGTACCCGGGAGGCGCTGGAACGGTTCGAGCTGCTCGCCGCGGTGCCCGCCGCCGTGGAACTCCGGCCGCCGATGGGGTACCTGGTGACGATCGCGGCGGTGCGGGACGCCGCGATCGTCGTCACCGACTCTGGCGGCGTTCAGCGTGAGGCCTACTGGCTGGGGACGCCGTGCATCACGGTCCGGGGCGAGACCGAATGGGTCGAGACGGTGGAGAGCGGCGCCAACGCGCTGATGCCGCCGCTGTCGGCGCCACGCAGGCTGGCCGAGCTCGTGGTCGAGCAGCGCCGCCGGCGATGGGAGTCTCCCTGGACGTCCGACGCCTACGGCGACGGACACGCGGCGGAGCGCATCGCGGAGGCGGTGGGAACGCTGCTCGATTAGACACGAGAGCGTGCTTGCCATCCGTCCGGGTCCGCCCTATACTCGCACCCCGTGAACGCCCGCGACCTGCTCGCCGGAATCGTGCTGGGCCTGGCGTGGAGTCCGCTGCAGGGCCAGGCGCCGGCGCCGCCCGACACGGCCGCCCCGCAGCTCTCGCTGCCGGACGCGCTCCGGCTGGCCGAGAGCCGGAGCGAGGCAGTCGGCATCGCGCGCGCGGACGTGACCCGCGCGCGGGGCGAGCGGCGTCGCGCGCGGAGCGGCTACTTTCCGCAGCTCACCGGCACCGCCTCCTATCAGCGTACCCTGCGAAGCCAGTTTTCCGTGTTCCGCTCGGTCGAGGATACCACCACGGCCGCGCCCCCCCGCGAGTGCGCCCGCTTCACACCCCAGCCATCCCAGACCGTGGACGAGCGGCTCGCCGCGCTCGAGGACGCCGTGGCCTGTGCCACCGCGTCCGATCCGTTCGCCAGCTTCCGCAATCTTCCGTTCGGCCGTGAGAACACCTACCGCTTCGGCCTGTCCGCCTCGCAGGCGCTCTTCACCGGCGGCCGCCTTGGCGGCCAGTCGCAAGCGGCCGACGCCGGCCTCCGGAGCGCGGAGTTGGGCGTGACGGCCGCGCGCGCCGCGACCCTGCTGGACGTGGCGGCGGCGTACTATGACGCCACACTGGGCGATCGTCTGGTGGGGATCGCGGAGGCCACCCTGCGGCAGGCGGATACCACGCTCGCCCAGACCACGCTGGCCAGGGACGTCGGCGACCAGTCCGAGTTCGAGCTGCTGCGCGCGCGGGTGACGCGCGACAACCAGCGGCCGATCGTGATCCAGCGCCGCGCCGAGCGCGACCTGGCATACGTCCGGCTGCGGCAGCTGCTCGACCTGCCGCTGAGCCAGCCGCTCACGCTCACCACCGAGCTGGGCGATACGACCCTGCTCGCGGCGCCCGAGCTGGCGGCGCTCGTCCCCGCGCCGGGCGATACGGTCGTGGACCGGCGCGTGGTCGTCCGCCAGGCCGCCGAAGCGGTGACGTCGCAGCGGGGCCAGCTCCGAGCGGCGCGGGCCCAGCGGCTGCCTCAGCTCACCCTGTCATCCGATTTCGCCGACTTCGGCTATCCGGGCAACGGGTCGCCTTTCGGGACCGACTATATCTCGGACTGGACGGTCTCGGTCGGGCTCTCGCTGCCGCTCTTCACGGGCGGCCGCATCAAGGGCGAGGTCGAGTCCGCGCGGGCCGGCGTGGAGCAGGCCGAGCTCCGGCTGAAGCAGACCCGGGAGCGGGCCCAGCTCGACTCGAGGAACGCGCAGCTTCAGCTCGAGGCGGCGGTGGCGGCGTGGGCAGCGAGCGCGGGCACCGAGGAGCAGGCGGCCCGGGCGTACGAGATCGCCGACCTCCGATACCGCGAGGGGCTCTCGACCCAGACCGAGCTGAACGACAGCCGGATTCAGCTCGCGCAGGCTCAGTCCACCCGGGCGCGCGCCGCGCGGGACCTGCAACTTGCCCGGGCACGCGTGGCGCTGCTGCCGGTGCTGCCGCTCACGAGCGGGGCCGCCGCGCCCGTGGCCGCAGCCGCCGGCAGCAGCGTCGGCGCGGGCGACGCCGCGGGAGCCGTCACGCTGCCGGCCGCCACCATTCCCGGCGTGCCGGGCGGGGACGCGTTCCGATGACGAGCAGCGGAGACAGAATGCGGACCCTGACGACGGCTCGGCGCGGCACGCCGATGCTTATGGCGGTCGCGGTGCTGGCGCTCGCGCTCGCGTGCAACCGCGGCGAGGGCAAGCCCGCCGCGGAGCCGCCGGCGCCGGCGGTCATCGGCCCGGAGAACATCGCGGTGGCCAACGACACCACGCTCACCACGGGACCCACGCTCTCCGGCACGCTCGAGCCGGAGCTCGCCGCGACGGTGCGGGCCGAGCTGGGCGGCTCCGTCACCGAGCTCCGCGCCGACGACGGCCAGCGGGTGAAGCGCGGCCAGGTCCTCGCGCGCATCGACGACACGTCGCTGCAGGACGCCTACATCTCCGCCCGCGCCGCGCTCCGCTCGGCCGAGGCCACGGCACAGCTCGCCCGGCGGAACGCCGAGCGCGCGCGGCGGCTCAACGCGGCCGGCGCCGTGGCCGACCGCGAGGTGGAGGATGCGGAGACCAGCGCGACCACCGCCGAGGGCCAGGTGGCCGATGCCAAGGCCCGCCTCGCCACCGCCGGCAAGCAGTTGGGCAAGACGGTGCTCCGCGCACCGTTCGACGGCGTCGTGGCCAATGTGACGGTGAGCGAGGGCGACGTGGTGCAGTCGGGCGCCACGCTGCTCTCGGTGCTGGACCCGACCACGCTCCGGCTCGAGGCGTCCGTGCCGGCAGAAGACATCGCCGCAGTCAAGCCCGGTACGCCGGTGCAGTTCACCGTGAGCGGCTTCGCGGGGCGACGCTTCACGGGGAAGGTGGAGCGGGTGAGTCCGGCCGTCGATCCCGCGACGCGGCAGGTCCGGGTGATCGTCTCGCTGGCCAATTCGGAGCGCTCGCTGGTGGCGGGGCTCTTTGCCGATGGGCGCATCGCGACCGAAAGCCACGGGGCCATCATCGTGCCGCGTGCGGCCATCGACAACAGTGGCATCCGCCCGGTCGTGATACGGCTCAAGGGCGGGCGGGTCGAGCGGGTCGAGGTGGAGACCGGGCTGCAGGACCGGGTGAACGAGCGGGTCGAGGTCCGGCGCGGCCTCGCCGCGGGCGACACCGTCCTGCTGGGCGGCGCGGCCGGCCTCGCGCCCGGGACGCCCGCCACGGTCCGCGCCGACCAGACGGCCACCCGGTAGCGCCGTGCTGATTTCCGATTTCGCCATTCGCCGCCCGATCATCACCGTCGTCACCATGCTCGCGCTGGTGGTGTTCGGCGTGGTCGCGCTGTTCCGGCTGCAGACCGACGAATTCCCCGACGTGGCGCCGCCGTACGTCACGGTGGCGATCCCGTATCCCGGCGCCTCGCCCGACGTGGTCGAGAACGAGGTGCTCGATCCGATCGAGGAGCAGATCGCCGCGATCAGCGGGGTGAAGCGGCTCTACGGGGCGGCGGAGGACGGGTTCGCGCTCATCACGATCGAGTTCATCTTCGAGAAGCCGCTGGCCGAGGCCACCCAGGACATCCGCGACGCCATCAGCGAGATCCGGGACGATCTCCCGGACGAGATGAAGGAGCCGATCATCAAGAAGTTGAACGACACCGACCGGCCGATCGTGTCGCTGGCGCTCAACTCGACGCGGCTTTCACCCGCGGAGCTCACCCGGATCGCCGACCCGACCATCACCCGCGAGCTGCGCTCCATCCCTGGCGTGGCCGAGGTGACGGTTTCCGGCAAGGTCGAGCGCGAGCTCACCGTCGAGCTCCGGCCCGCGGATCTGCAGGCGCTCGGCGTGAGCGTCGCGGAGGTGGTGCAGGCGCTGCAGCTCCAGAACCTGTCGGCGCCGGTGGGGCACGTCGAGGGCCGCTACGATGAGCGCTCGATCCGGCTCAAGGGCCGGCTCGACGGGCCGGACGAGTTCGAGCGGCTGGTCGTGGCCGAGCGCGGCGGGACGCTGATCCGGCTGGGCCAGGTGGCCGACGTGCGCGACGGCACGGAGGAGCAGCGCACCCTCGCGCTGTTCAACGGCCACGAGGCGGTGGGCATCGACATCAAGAAGTCGAAGGGCTACAGCACGACCGAAGTCGCGGACCGGATTCTCGACCGGGTGACCGCGCTCGAGCGCGACCTCCCGCCGGCCACTACGCTCGAGGTGGTGCGGAACTCGGGCACGCGCGTCACCGCCGCGGTGCGCAACGTGGAGGAGGCGCTGGTCGAAGGCGCGGTGCTCACGGTGCTGGTGGTATTCCTGTTCCTCAACTCGTGGCGTTCGACGGTCATCACCGGGCTCGCGCTGCCGGTCTCGGTCCTGGCGTCGTTCGTGGCGGTCTGGGCCTTCGGCTTCACGCTCAACACGATGTCGCTCTTGGGACTGAGCCTCGCGATCGGCATCCTGATCGACGACGCCATCGTGGTGCGCGAGAACATCGTGCGGCACGTGGAGATGGGGAAGGATCACTTCCGGGCGGCGCACGACGGCACCGACGAGATCGGACTGGCCGTGGCGGCCACGACGTTCTCGATCCTGGCGGTGTTCGTGCCGGTCGCGTTCATGTCGGGCGTCGGGGGCCAGTGGTTCAAGCCGTTCGCGCTCACGATCGCCTGCTCGGTGCTGGTCTCGCTGTTCGTCTCCTTCTCGCTCGACCCGATGCTCTCCGCGTACTGGGCCGATCCGCACAAGCCGCCGGCGGAGCGGGGACGGCTCACCCGGCTGCTGGATCGGTTCAACGCCTGGTTCAACCGCCTGGCGGAATGGTACAAGGGCGTGATCGGCTGGGCGCTCGACCACCGGGTGGCCGTGGTCGTGATCGCGCTCGGCAGCTTTCTCGGCTCGTTCCAGGTGCTCCGGACCGGGTTGTCAGGCCTGGCGGTCGCGCTGGCGGGAACGGTGCTCGGCGCCTGGCTCGTGAGCCGCCCGCCCAATCGCGCGCTCCACCTCGTGGGCGCCCTCGCCTGCACGCTCCTGGCGGTCGGCGCCGCGGCCGGCATCGGCCGGCTCGCCATGGGGGGTGTATCGGGCGCGGGGTACGTCGGGCTGGTCCTTGCGCTGGGCGTCCTGGCCGGGCTCGGGTGGGCGGCCTACGCGGCCTGGCGGCGGCTCCGGCGCGGCGGCCGCGCGGGCTGGGCCTCGGCGCTCGGCGGCGTCGCCATCGCGGTGCTGCTCACGGGCGTGGCGCTCGCGGCCGTGAACCGCGCCGCCCCGGAGGTCGGCAAGGTAGGCGTCGGCTTCTTCCCGCTGGACGACCGCGCCGAGTTCACCATCCAGATCGAGACGCCGCCGGGCTCCAACCTGACGTACACCCGCGCCAAGGCCGAGGAGGCCGTGCGGATCCTGCGGCGCCACCCCGAGGTGCGCTACACCTATACCACTCTGGGTGGCGGGACGTCGGGCGCGGTGGACGTGGGCAGCATCTACGTGCGCCTGGTGCCGACCCGCGAGCGCGACGTGGATGCGGAGACGTTCGCCGCGACCGTGCGCCAGGAAGTCACGCGCATCGCCGGCGCCAAGATGGCGGTGTTCACCAGCGACTTCAGCGGTGGCCGGAAGCAGCTCATGCTGCAGATCAAAGGCCCCGACCAGGCGGCGATCAACGAGGCCGCGGAAATGGTGCGCCGGGCGGTGGCATCGGTGCCCAATGCGGTGGACATCTCGCTCTCGAGCAAGGGGCAGAAGCCGGAGCTCAACGTGGAGCTGGACCGCGGCCTGGCCGGCGCGCTCGGCGTCACGGTGGGGCAGGTGGCACAGTCGCTCCGGCCGGCCTTTGCCGGCATCGACGCGGGGGACTGGGTGGACCCGTCGGGCGAGACGCGTGACGTCGAGGTGCGGCTCGCGCCCGAGGCGCGGCAGCGGGCCGAGGACCTTCGCCAGCTCCCGCTCGTGGTCGCGGGCCCCGACGGCCGGGCGCGGACGCTGCCACTCGGCCAGGTGGCGCGGATCGAGCAGAGCCTGGGGCCGGCGGTCATCAACCATCTCAACCGCGACCTCGTGGTGAACGTCGAGTGGAACGTGAGCGGCCGGAGCACGGGCGAAGTCATGAACGATGTCCAGACCCGGGTCCAGGCCCTCCAGCTGCCGGCCGGGGTGAGCTACACCGTGGGCGGCGACGCCGAGGCGCAGGCCGAGGTGTTCGGCAACATCTTCATCGCGCTCGGGGTCGCGGTGATGCTCATGTACCTCATCCTGGTGATGCAGTTCGGCTCATTCGTGGACCCGATGGCAATCCTGATGTCGCTGCCGCTCTCGCTGATCGGCGTGATGCTGGGGCTCGCGTTCACCGGGCTCACGGTCAACATCATGAGCCTCATCGGCGTCATTCTGCTCGCCGGGATCGTGGCGAAGAACGCAATCCTGCTGATCGACTTTGCGAAGTGGGCCCGGGAGGGAGAGGGCCTTCCGCTCCGCGACGCGCTGGTGAAGGCCGGCGCCATCCGGCTCCGGCCGATCCTGATGACGACCTTCGCCCTCATTGCCGGCATGATCCCCGTGGCGCTCGGCCGGGGCGAGGGCGCGCAGTTCCGCCAGCCGCTCGGCGTGGCCGTCATCGGCGGCACCATTACCTCGACGCTCCTCACACTGCTGGTGATCCCGACGGTGTACGAGATCCTCGACGAGATGCGGGAGTGGGTGAGGGTGGTGGCGGTCAGGTGGGCGGGCGGGCGGTCAGGCGGTCAGGTGGTCGCGCGGTCGGGCGGTCAGGCGGTCAGGCGGGCGGACGGTCGAGCGGGCAGGTGAGTGGGCCGGCAGGCGGGCACGCGGTCACGGGGCAGGGGTCAGGGTGGCTGCGGAGGACGTCTGTTGATTTGCTCGATCCGTCGTTTCCGAAGTGGGCTTGCGCATGCGGCGATAGAGGCCGAAGACGAGCTTCCCGGTCTGGTCGCGCGTGGATTCAAGGGCCTCCCACTGCGGCTCGCTGAGCAGGTTACGATCGCGGCTGAATCGCAGGAGATAGCTCAGCTCGGCCAATGACCCCAGAGAGATGTCGAGAAAGCGAGCGAATTCGCGCCTCCCCCGCTTTGCCGCGCCTTCCGCGAGATTCGTGGGTACCGAGAGCGCGGCTCTTCGAGCTTGCGACGTCAATACGAACAGCTCACTTCGCGGCCACGAGTCTGTTGCGGAAAACACGTCCAGTGCGAGCCTATGCGCCAGCCGCCAAGCCTCGAATCTTTCGTAAGCGATCATTCAGGAAGTGTTGCCTTCCTGGCGTCGATCTGCATCATCATTACCGCTCAGCCAGTACACTTCCAATCCATTGACACATGCACCACTCAGTTTCGCCTGACCGCCTGACCGCCTGACCGCCTGACCGCCCGTTGCCGCCCCCCGGCCGTCCCGACTAGCTTCCCGT
>JAICLE010000066.1 GCA_025927545.1 Gemmatimonadales bacterium | reverse complement strand
ATCGAGAAGCTCGGACCGCGGCGCGCGGAGATGCTCGAGATGAAGAACCCGGGGCAGGGTCTGGTGCGACTCTTGTATCGCATTCCGGCCCGCGGCCTGTTCGGGTACCGCTCGGAGTTTCTGACTGATACACGTGGAACGGGTATCATGCACCACCGTTTCCTGGAGTATGGTCCGTGGGCGGGACCCCTGTCGGGGCGGAAGCGCGGGGTGCTGGTGGCCGACCGCGAGGGCACGGTGGTGGCATTCGCGCTGGGGAACCTGCAGGAGCGGGCGCAGATGTTCGTGAGCCCCGGCGACCACGTGTACGAGGGGATGATCGCGGGGGAGAGCTCGCGGCCGGGCGACATGGATGTGAACGTGACGAAGGAGAAGAAGCTGTCCAACATGCGGACCACGGCCTCGGACGACAACGTCATCCTGGAGCCGCCCCGCCAGATCACCCTCGAGTACGCCCTGGAGTACATCGAGGAGGACGAGCTGATCGAGGTCACGCCCAAGAACATCCGCCTCCGGAAGCGGGTACTGACGGCGAACGATCGCAAGAAGGCCGCGCGGGCCGCGCGGGTGGCGGATGCGTCCTAGGACGGGCGCGCTACACTCTCTCTGATGGCGGAGGAGATCATCATGTCGGCCTGGGAGACGTCGGTGGAAGCCGCGGAGCTGCGTCGCAAGTTCGACGACGACGAAGACGAATTCGAGGACGACGGCTTCACCTTCGACGACGACGAGGATGAGGACGAGGATCTCGACGACGAGGAGGACCTCGACGACGAGGAGGACCTCGACGAGGAGGAGCTGGAGGAGCTGGAGGATTTCGACGAGGAGCAGGAGCTGCGCTGAGCTTGCGTCCGGGCCGGCGGGCGGCTATCCTCCCGTCCCCGTTGGACGGGCCTGTAGCTCAGGTGGTTAGAGCGCACGCCTGATAAGCGTGAGGTCGGTAGTTCAACTCTACCCAGGCCCATTCGTCCGAAGCCTCCGCCCCGCGATCACCCACGTGATCGCGGGGCGTTTGCATTCGCCCCCGCCTGCTCTGCAAGGACGGGAGCGGCCGCGGGCTTGGTCGCCCGGATGAACGCGCCCATCACGCGGCCGCCCACCTCGCTGGCGAGCACTTCGTGATCGAGCCCCGCACCTGCGAGGAAAGCTCTGGCGTCCTCGATCTCGTAGATCCTGGTTGGCTCGATTCCGATCTGCTCGAACCCCGCCTCACCCAGTTGCGAGTGGAACTCCTGCTCCGTGAGCGCGCCAGCAACGCATCCAACCCACAGCTCCATGCTCGACCGTACTGCGGCCGGGACCTCGCCCCGGACTACGACGTCGGAGACCGCAAACCGACCCCCGGGCTTGAGCACGCGGAATGCCTCGGCGATCACCTTGCGCTTGTCACCCGAGAGATTCACGACGCAATTGGAGATGATCACGTCCACCGAGTTGTCCGGCAGGGGGATGGCCTCGATCTCGCCGCGCAGGAACTCGACGTTCTCCACTCCAGCCCTGCGTTGGTTCTCCCGAGCGAGCGCCAGCATCTCGTCCGTCATGTCGAGTCCGTACGCCCTGCCGGTGGGGCCCACGCGCCGGGCCGAGAGCAGCACGTCGATGCCGCCGCCTGAACCCAGGTCGAGAACTACCTCGCCCTCGTGCAGCTCCGCGAGCGCGGTGGGGTTCCCGCAGCCCAGGGATGCGAGGACCGCCTCTCTCGGGAGCAGGGCGGTCTCGGCTTCGGTGTAGAGGTTGGAGGTGATGGGGTCGTCTGCGGCGCCGCCGCACGAGCCGCCGCAGCATCCGGACCCGGCGCCTGTGGTCGCCCGGAGCGCCGCCTCCCCGTAGCGCTGCCTCACACTGGCTTTGAGATCTTCGGTGCCCATGGTATCCCCATCAAAAATGGTTGATGTGTTATGCACGAGACAGCGTTCAGCAGCAGCCAGTCCGCCGCTCTGCCGCCGAAGGTTCCGACCCCAGGGTCTCGGCCAGCTCGGCGATCTCGGCCAGCGCCTCCGCGTTGAGCGTGTAATACATCCAGCGTCCCTCCCGCCGGTCGACCACCAGCCCCGCGTCCTTCAGGACCTTCAGGTGGAACGACAGCCGGGATTGAGCCGCCTCGAGGGCATCGGTCAGGTCACACACGCATCGCTCCCCGAACCGGAGCCGGTGCAGGATCGAGAGCCGCGTCTGGTCGGAGAGGGCGTGGAACAGCCGCGCGGCGCGCCGGGTGTCGGTGTGTGTGCGTACAGCCATGAGCCAAATTTATCAACGAAAGTTGATACGTCAAGGTCGCGTCAGTGACCGCGGGGTTCCTTCTCGTCCGACCGCCTGGTGTTCCCCGGCGGCCCCGACCGCCGACCTGGCCGGCGCGCGGCGCGCCACGATCTGAGCGCGCGTCCCACCGCCGTCTCGCCGTCACGAAAAAGAAAATGCTCGTCCGCCAGCACCCGAGGCCCCGGACTGGGCCAGGGACGCTGCTGGCTCTGCACGCCGTGATGGATCACGTGCGCCACGTCGCGCGCGACGATCCACACGCCCGGTGGCAGCTCGGGGTAGAGCCAGGCGTAGGTCGGTCGAAGGAAGGCCTGCCGTGTCCGCGCGAGGCCGAGGAGTCGCTTGAGGGCCATGCCGGAGTCAAAGCTCTCGGCCGCAATCAATCAAGGGTGCGCTGCCCTCAGATCCCGTGCGCCCGCGCCAGCGCGGTGATCCGATCCGCCGCCCGAAAGGCGAGCGCCTGGATGGTCATGGTGGGCTGGCCCCGGCCGGAGGTCACGAAGCTGCTGCCGTCGCAGATGAAGAGATTGGGGACGTCGTGCGTGCGGTGGTCCGCGTTCACCACGGACGACGATGCGTCGGTCCCCATTCGGCAGGTGCCGAGCAGGTGGGCGCCGATGTTCTGCGGCACGACGGGTGTGCCCCAGGCCTGCGTCGCTCCGGCGGCGTGCAGCACCTCGAGCGCGCGGTCCTGCAGGAACTGCATCGTCTTCAGGTCGTCGGCGTGGTCGCGGT
The DNA here is from genome assembly GCA_025927545.1 of Gemmatimonadales bacterium. Taxonomy (GTDB): domain Bacteria; phylum Gemmatimonadota; class Gemmatimonadetes; order Gemmatimonadales; family GWC2-71-9; genus CAVVWJ01. Next base: position 14,335 of record JAICLE010000066.1, on the reverse strand, counting down.
AGGTCACGCGAAGCGCGGGGCGGCCCCACTTGTCCTTGAGTGACGGGTCGAGCGTGATGGAGTTCGATTCCACGGGGAGTGACGTGGAATGACACGCCACCTCCATGGTGCGGGTATAGGAGTCGTGCAGGAACTGCTTGAAGTCGGCACCCCACCGCGGCACATCCGGCGGCAGCGCCAGCATGGCATAGAAAATCGGACCGAAGCTGAACCGCCCGTCGAACCCGCCGCCGCCGTAGAAGCCGCGTCGAGGGTCCGCATCGTAGAAGTCGTGTACGATGCGGGTGACCTCGACGCTCTTGTACTCGTTGAGCGGCTCGGGAAACGTGCCCCAGGCGGACGTGTTGCCGTTCCACATGAGGCACTTGCCCACCATGCCGCTGGAGTTGGCGAGACCGTCGGGAAAGCGGCTCGACGCCGACATGAGCAGGAGCCGCGCGGTCTCCGCGCCGTTAGCCGACAGCACCACCGCGCGCGCGGCCTGTTTCTGCTCGCGCCCCTTCGCGTCCCAGTAGAGCACCCCCGTAGCCCGCCCTTTCGCGTCCGTCTCCACCCGATGCACCGTCGCGCCGGGGCGCACTTCGCAGCGGCCGGTGGCCACCGCCGTGGGGATCATGCTCACCAGCGTGGACGACTTGGCGCCGAACTCGCAGCCATAACCCATGCAGAAGCCGCAGTGATGGCAGGGCAGCCGGCCGTCGTGCGCCTCCGACAGGATGGCCATGGGCGCGGGCTGCGGGTGAAGCCCGAGCCTGCGCGCGCCCCGGCTCAGCAGCACGCCGGATGACTTGACCGGCAGCGGCGGCACGGGGTAGGGGCGCGACCTCGGCGGATCGAACGGTCCGGGGACGCCCGACACGCCGACCTCCCAGTCCACCTTGGTGTAGTACGGCTCCAGCTCCTCGTAGCTGATCGGCCAGTCGTCGAACCGCGTTCCCTCGATCGAGCCCCACCTGGTTCGCTCCCGGAAATCCACCGGATGGAAGCGCCAGAAGTTGGCCGTGAAGTGGACGCTGCTGCCGCCGACGCCCCGTGCATAGAGCAGCGGCCCCGGGAGCGGCTGGGCGGCGGCGGTCTCCTCGGGAGACTGGCGAAAGGTCTGCGGAAAGTCCCGCGGGGAGCCGGTCAGCTCGCCCAGCAGCCAGACGCCCAGCTCGTCGTGATGGAAGTCCGCCGACTGTCGCCACGGGCCCTGCTCCAGCACCACCACGCTGAAGCCGTTGGCGGCGAGCTCCTTGGCCAGAACACCCCCGGCAGCCCCGGAGCCGACGATCACGAAATCGACGGGCTTTGCCTGCGAGAACGTTGGCTGGCTCAATCGTCGTCTCCCTTCTGGGCGTCGTAGTAGCCGAAGGGCGGTTGATAGGACGGTGCGCGCACGATGCCGAGGAGCTGCTGCCCCGCGCCCTCACGGTTGCCGCCGTAGGCCGGCTCGGCGAAGGTGCCGATGATGGTGAGCATCCAGATTCCCTGGAACAGCGGGGTCGGCTCGAGCTCATGCAGGAGCGCCTTCTGGTGCTCGTCGTCGAGCTCGGCGAAGGGAGCGCCGCCCATCCCACGGGCCCGCTGGTCGAGGTCGGCGAGGCCGAGGCGGATGTCGGGCAACTGGTCCGCGAAGAACGACCCGAGCGCGCCATCGGCGAAGTGCACGGCGCCGGCCTCGCGCGCACCGGGGAGCCCGCCGGACGGGAGGATCTGGGCGGCCACCGCCTCGAAGGCGCGCGCCTCCGCTTCGGCCAATGTGCTGAACGGACGACCCTGCGCCGCGGCCTCGCGCGCATGCGCACTCAGCGTGAGCACCAGCGGCAGATTGGCCGCCAGCCAGGCGCCACCGACCTGGGCCAGGAAGGCTCGGCGTGACGAGACCGGATCCACGGTGCCTCGTATGAAAGGGATGGGAACAAGGTCGCATTGGATTCCCGGCGCCGCCAGAGGAGCGCCGGGCCGGAAGCCCGAGGACGGCGCACGATCGGTCGCGTCAGCCCGTCGCGCCCTGGCCCGCGGCGCGGCCCGCGGCCCGGCCCGTCGCCCACGCCCAGAGGAAGTTGTACCCGCCGATCGGCCCGAACGCGTCCAGCAGCTCCCCGCACAGGTACAGCCCTGGGTGCAGCCGGCTCTCCATGGTGCGCGGATCGACTTCCGCCAGGCTCACGCCGCCCCCGGTCACTTCCGCCTTCCGGTAGCCTTCGTCGCCGGTCCAGGGTAGCTCGCCACGCACCAGCATCTCGATCAGCCGGACCCGCTCCTCGCGCCGGAGCTGGGCGAGCGGCCGGGACGGCGGGACTCCGGCCGCGATGGCGAGCGCGTCCGCGAGCCGCTCCGGCAGCTCGCGCCTGAGCACGCCCGCGACCCTGCGCGTGCCCCGCGGCCGCAGCGCGGCCTCCCATCCCGCGGCATCGAGTCGCGCCCAGCGCACGCCAAGCCGTGCGTCGGCCGTACCCTCCATCCGCGAGCGCACCACGACGTGCGAAACGTCCAGCACCGACGGCCCGCTGTACCCGCGATGGGTAAAGAGGAATCCGCCGGTGGCGCTGGCGCTTCGGGTGGTGTCGCTCGCGGTGATCGTAACCGGCAGCGAGACGCCGGCCAGGTCCCCGAATGGCGCCGGCCCCGATACCACCGGCGTGAGCGCCGCGTAGGTGGGATGGATCGTGTGGCCCAGCGCCGACAGCATCGCGAGGCCGCCGCCATCGCTGCCGGTGGCGGGTACTGACAGGCCGCCCGTGGCGACGATCACCGCGGCCACAGTGAGCGGCGGTCCGCTCGCCAGTTCCAGCGTCCACGCGCCCCGCGCCGGAGCCAGACCGTGGACCAGCGTCCCCGGCAGAAACCGGGTACCGCGCCTCGCCGCGTGGGCCAGCAGCCCGTCCCGGACGTCGCGCGCCCGCTGCGACGCCGGGAAGAGCTTGGCCGATTCGGCTTCCTCGACCAGCGGCAACGCCAGCTCCCGCTCGAAGAATGCCACCTGCTCCGCCAACGGCCACGACCGGAGAATCTTTCGCAGCGTGTGCGGGGACGAGTCGGTGACGAACCGCCGTTCGTCCACCCTGGCCGGGAGGATGTTGCAGCGGCCGCCGCCGCTGATGAGGATCTTGCGCCCGCCATCGCGGGTCCGCTCGAGCAGCAGCGTTTCGGCGCCGGCGGAGGCTGCGAAGATGGCCGCCATCGTTCCGGCGGCTCCGGCGCCGATCACGGCGACGCGGCGCGGGGCGCGTTCGTCCGGGTCAGCCACCGAGCCCGGCCAGGCTCACGAGCAGCAGGGCCAGCACGAACGACGTGATCAGGACGTAGGCGCGATCCCGCTCGCGCAGAAAGGCGAACAGCGAGAACGCCACGCGCGCGACGGGCGTGGCGATGAGCAGCAGGAGACCCAGCTGGATGACGGCTCGGCCCCGCCCGGCGGCGGCCGCGTGCAGGATGCCCGTGACGCTTCGGAGCTCCGCCGGCTCGCCGACGAACCGGCCATAGTGCGGCCCCGCGCCGCCGTGCCGCACGAGGTACACCGCGCCACCCGCGAGGACCACGGCGGCCGAAATCGCCACGCCCACCTGCAGCAGCCGTCCCAGCAGCAGCTCCACCTCGTGCTCCGTCCACCCGCGGTGCGGCGCCTGGGCCGGCGGTGGGGACTCAGATGCGCCCGGTTGCGCCATTGTAGATCATCTCCGCGCCCAGCGCGAGAATCACGAGGACGAACAGCGTTCGCAGGCGGGTCGATCGGGTCCGAGTGAGGATCCGCGCACCCAGCATCGCGCCGCCCAGCACTCCGAGGACGACCGGCATGGCGAGCCCGGGATCGATGTAGCCCCGACTGAGGTAGACGCCGGCGCTCGCCGCCGCGGTCACGCCGATCATGAAATTGCTGGTCGTGGTGGAGACCTTGAACGGGAGACACATCGCCTGGTCCATCGCAAGCACCTTCACCGCTCCCGACCCGATACCGAGCAGGCCCGAGAGTGTCCCGGCCGCCGTCATGAGCGCGAACCCCAGGGGCACGCGCTGCACATGGTACGCCTGCTCACCGGTGAGACTGGGGAAGCTGTCGTCGAGCCGCAACCGCTGCGCGAGGGGGTCGGGCGTGCTCACCAGGCGCTCCGGCCCCGGGCGGCTCGAGGCATATGCCGAATAGATCAGCACCAGCCCGAAGACGATCGCCAGCGCCGAGGTGGCGACTACGCCGGCGAGATAGGCGCCGAGAAGCGCGCCGACGGTGGTCGCCATCTCGAGCAGCATCCCGACCCGCACGTTGGTGTAACCTTCCCTCACGTAGGCGGCGGCCGCGCCCGAGGAGGTCGCGATGACCGCGACCAGCGACGCGCCGACGGCGTACCGGAAATCGATGCCGAAGCCGAGCGTGAGGAGGGGCACGATCACCACACCGCCGCCCAGGCCGGTCAAGGCGCCGAGCAGCCCCGCGGTGAACGAGCCGAGCGCGACGAGGAGGGAGAACAGGAGAATCGTCACCGCGGACAACTATAACCGACCGCGACGCGTGACGCCGCGGCCGGGCAGCGGCCCCTGGCGAAGCGTCCGTCCCGGACGTAACATCTTCCGTCCGTTCCCTCCTCGTGGGGAGGGCTCTTGGCCGTGCACCCAGGCCCCGGAGCCGTCATGCCCACGACCCTCGTCGCCGACTTCCGACCCGTTCATCTCCGCTCCCTCCCGGAGCCGTTCGACGATCCCGAATGGCTCTTCGAGCCGGCCTACGACGGCGTCCGGGCCCTGCTCAGCCAGTCCGCGGCGGGCTCCGACATCCGGACCGATCACGACCTCCCGCTGGCCGGCCTGAGCGATCTCGCCAGGCGCGTCTCGGCGGTCCTGGGCGACCGCGAGGCGGTGCTCGAAGGGCTGATCGTGGCGCTCGATGCCCGGGGCAAGCCGGTGCTGCGGGACTTGCTGCGGGGCCGCGGCTTTCTCGCATTCGCCGCGATGGACCTGCTCGTACTGGATGGTCGGGACGTCCGCCCGCTGCCCCTCGCGGTGCGCAAGGCGATGCTGTCGGAGCTCCTGCCGGCGGACACCGGCCCGCTCTACAAGGTTTTCACCCTGGAGGAGCACGGCCGCGCGCTTTTCGCCACGGCCAGAAAGCTGGACCTGGCGGGTATCGTCGCGAGGCGGAAGGACGAGGGATACGGGCCGGATGCCGTCTGGTACCGGATCGCCAATCCGGAGCACACGCTCGCGCAGGCGGCCGAGCGGGCCGCGCGGCGGCAGCGCGCCACGGCGCCGCACCGCGCGGAGTAGGGAGCGGTCAGGTCGTGAGTACGACCTTCTCGCAGTTGTCGCGCTTGTGCAGGAACATATCGTACCCCCTGGGTGCGTCCTCCAGCCGCAGACGGTGGGTAATGACGAAGCTGGGGTCGATCTCGCCCCGCTGGATCCGCTCCAGCAGCGGCCGCATGTAGCGCTGCACGTGGCACTGGCCGGTACGGATGGTCAGCGACCGGTTCATCAACGACCCCATGGGGAACTTGTCGATGAATCCGCCATACACCCCGATCACCGAGACCGTGCCGCCGTTGCGGCAGGCCTGGACCGCTTCGCGGAGCGCGATGGGGCGGTCGGTCTCCAGCATCAGCGCCTGCTTGGCGCGGTCGTAGGCGTACATCGCCGTGGGGCCGTGGGCTTCCATGCCGACGGCGTCGATGCACGCGTCCGGACCGCGGCCGCCGGTAAGCTCATTGAGGCGTTCGAGGACGCTGGCCTCCTCGTAGTTGATCGTCTCCCACACGCGCGCCCGCTCCCGGGCCATCTGCAGCCGGTAGGGGAAGCGGTCGATCGCGATGACGCGTTCCGCGCCGAGCAGGTAGGCGCTCGCCATGGCGAAGAGGCCGACCGGGCCCGCGCCCCACACGGCGATCACGTCCCCCGGCTTGATGTTGCACATGTCAGCGCCCATGTACCCGGTCGGGAAGATGTCCGACAGGAACAGCGCCTGCTCGTCCGGCATCCCGTCGGGAACCTTGATGGGCCCCACGTCGGCGAAAGGCACGCGGACGTACTCCGCCTGTCCCCCCGCGAACCCGCCGAGCAGATGGGAGTAGCCGAAGATGCCCGCGGGCGAGTGCCCCCAGAGCTTCTCCGCCATCCAGCCGTTCGGGTTGGAGTTCTCGCACACCGAGAAGAGGTCCTGGCGGCACATGGCGCACTCGCCGCAGGCGATGGGGAACGGCACGACCACGCGGTCGCCGGTCTTGAGGTTCCGCACCGCGGGGCCCACTTCCATCACTTCGCCCATGAATTCGTGGCCCACGACGTCGCCCCGCTCCATGCCCGGCACGAAGCCATTGTACAGATGCAGGTCGGAGCCGCAGATGGCCGTCGAGGTGACCCGCAGGATCACGTCCTGCGTGTTGAGGATCTTGGGATCGGGGACCTCCTCGACCCGGACGTTCTTCTTGCCCTCCCAGCAGACGGCTTTCATCGGATGGCTCCTTCCAGGGCTTCCTGCTCGATGGCGCGCGGAGCGTCCGGGATCTCGTCCAGCTCCGGCGGGCGCGCCGGGTGCGGGCCGTGCGTGACGGTGGCGTCGGACCGGACGACTTCGCCGAGCTCCATGACCTGCTTGAACCGGCGGAGGTCGCTCGAGAGCTGCAGCGAGGGCTCCTCGCCGAAGAGCTTGGCGATGGCCGCGGCCATCTTGCCGCCCGGCGGGTCGTAGCGGAGCTCGACCCGCACCTCCGTGCCGCCTCCGGGTGCGTCGAGGAACCGCACGCTGCCCATGTTGGACACGTCGGCACCCGGCAGTGATCGCCAGGCGATGAGCTCGTTGGGCCGGTCGTCGGTGATCTCGGCGTCCCACTCCACCGTCGTCCCGGCCGGCGCCCGGGCCGTCCAGTGGGATCGATTCTGGTCCAGTACCCGGACCGACTCGAGGTGCTCCATGAAGCGGGGCAGGTTCTCGAAGTCGTGCCAGAACCAGTAGACTTCCTCGCGCGGGCGGGTAAGAGTGATCGCCCGGGTGACGTGGATGCCGCCGTGCGGCTTCCCATCGGCGCCGTCGCGGGTGCCGGCGTGTAATTTCTGGGCGGTGAGCGCGTCGAGGACGGTCACGCCGATGACGGCGGCCGTGGCGGCAGCCACCCGGTTGCGCTCGCTTGAGTCGGCGCGGAGCGCCCGGCCCAGCAATGCGAGATCCATTATGTCCCCGCCCACCCGGTTCCACATCGGGAGCGCCGACCGGGGCCGCGCGAGGACGGCCACGCCGCTCGCGATCTCGCGCAGCCCGAGCGCGAACAGGGTATTGCGATTATCGTCGTCGTCGTTCACGCCGATCATGCGTGCCAGGCCGCGCGGCGCGCCGAGCTCGGCGAGGCCCAGGCCGATGCTGAACCAGCCGAGACCGCGAGCGACGCGCTCGGGGTCTTCGAAGAGCCCCTGTGATGTTCCGCCTGGGTCGGTACGGTGTGTTGCCGTTGTCATCGTTCCTCCTGCGGTGCTATGGCGCCGGGCAGCGTGCTGTCCCGGCGGGTACCCGCCGCCACGTCGTCGCTGTCGAGTGAGGTGCAGAGGCGGGACCGCGAACTGGTCGCGGCGTAGGTTCGGGACAGTTAACCGCCGGTGACCGGGGCGTCGGTGACCGGTGTCACCGGGTATCGAGCTGGGATTGCACCGCGCGGAGGAGATCGGGGAGATCGAACGGCGGGGCAAGGCAGCGCGAGCCCGCCGGCAGCGTCGCCGTGCCGGCCAGGCGGGGGTCGCGCTCGTCCGCCACGGCGAGGATGGGCGCGGAGGGCTCCAGCGCGCGGAGGCGGTGCGCGGCGGCGGCCGTGTCCGCGTCGAGCAGGCGCGCGCCCAGGACAATGAGCTGCGGGGTCTCACCCTCGAATGGCGCCGGCATGGCCGCGGGCACCTGCGCCAGCGCCGTCACGCGGTAGCCCGCGTCCTGGAGTACCTTGCTGATCGTCCGGCGCAGCATCGGCTCGGGCTCAACCAGCAGAATACGGGGAGACGAGGGAAGGGAGGGCACCGTTGATCAATGTCACGGCCGCGAGCATCATTGGGCAATAGGCAGAACCGCCTCCCGGCAACTTGCCGGGGGGCCACACACGGCGAGACTCACGAAATGCACCCGCAACGCCGCGCGATCCCGGCAGGCATTCTCTTCGGCCGGACCTTCCTCCGGCACCCCCGCATGCTGGGATCGGTGGTGCCGAGCAGCAGGTTCCTCATCTCCCGGGTTCTTCGGCCCGTGGACTGGCCGCGCACCAGGGTGGTGGTGGAAGCCGGGCCGGGCGTCGGCACGCTCACGACGGCGATCCTGGACCGGCTCGGCGGGGACGGGGCGCTGGTGGCGTTCGAGATGAACCATACCTTCGTCTCCCACCTCCGGCGGCAGATTCCCGACCGCCGTCTGGTCGTCCTGCACCGTACCGCCGCGGACGCGGAGACGGCGCTGGCGGAGCGCGGGATGGGAGCGGTCGACCTGCTGGTGTCCGGCATACCGCTGAGCGGGCTCACGCGCGAGGCCCGGCTGGAGCTGCTCGAGGGCTGGCGCCGGCTGCTCCGGCCCGGCGGCGAGCTGCTGGTGTATCAATTCACCCGCTCGGCGCTGCCCGACCTGCGCCGCATCTTCGGACGGGTCCGGCGGGAGTTCGAGCCGCTCAACGTGCTACCGGCCTGGGTGTTCCGCTGCCATGCGCCCTAGCCTCCACTAGCCCCGCGCCTCCGAGCCCGCGAGCTCGCCCGTCTCCAGCAGTCGCTTGAGAGTGCGCAGGTCGCTCCGCACCTGCCGGGCCGGGTCATCGCCCATGAGCTTCGATACGGCGCGCCCCAGGCGGCCGCCCGGCGGGGCGTAGCGCAACTCCACCACCACCTCGGTTGCCGTCCCGCCGGACACCGGTGCGAAGGTCACGGACCCGCGGTTGTCGACCTCCGCCTCGCCGATCGAGCGCCAGGCGATGAGCTCGTGCGGCCGGTCCTCCACGATTTCCGCGTCCCACTCCGCGCCCACTCCCGCCGCGGCCGCCGCCGTCCAGCGGGACCGCCGCTCGTCCACCACCTCCACTGCCAGCAGGTGCTCCATGAACCGCGGCAGATTCCGCAGGTCACGCCAGAACACGTAGAGCGCTTCGGCCGGAGCGGCGATGGTCGTGGTCTCGCGGACTTCGATGCCTCGGTCGGCGGCCTTGGCCGTCCCCTGGCCGGGGGCACCGAGCCGGGAGGCGCAGTATGCGTCCAGTGCGGCGACGCCCGCCACCGCTCCCATCGCGGCGAGCAATCGCGTCCGGTCCGCCCCCTTTTCATCGAGCGCGCGTCCCAGGAACAGCAGATCCATCGCGTCACCCGCCACCCGGGACCAGACCCAGCCGGCGGACCCGGGGTTCGCCAGGATTCCGAGGCCGCTGGCGAGCTCGCGCGCGCCGAAGGCGCGGAGCACGCGCCGATGGCTTCCCCGGGCGGGCAGGCCGACGAGGCGAGCCGTGGCATCCGTCGCCAGGAGTTCGGCGAGGCCCAGGCCGATGCTGAACCAGCCAAGGCCGCGGGCGAGCGGGGCGGCCGGTCCCGGTTCCGGAGAAGTCGCTGGAGTCATCGGATCCTCGTCAACGGAGAGGAGAAGGTCGAGCGCAGCGCACGCCGTGCGTGCAACGATATGGGCATATGCGCCGGCGCGCCCGGCACCGACCGTGATCTCGATCACCGGGTTGCGTGCCGTGCCGGGCCTGCCTAGTTTTGCGGCTGCTGTTGAACAGCCGTTCAATGATTTACCAGAGGCTGCACCGCATTGACGCCGGATTCTCCCTCCTCCGTACCCGCCAACTGCCCCAAATGGCAGCGACGTCCTGCGTCCCGACCTCGGGAGATCCTCGACGCCGCGCTCGCCGCCTTCGCGGAAGCCGGGTACGAGGGCGCCACCATCGCCGACGTGGCCCAGCGCGCGGGCGTGAGCCCGGGCCTGGTGGTGCACTACTTCCGGACCAAGGCGGAGTTGTTCGCCGCGGTGATCGAGGATCGGTTCGTCGGCTTCGTCGCCGGCGAGGAGGCGCTGTTCGCCGGCCACCAGGGGTCATACCGGGAGCTGCTCGAGCAGGTGGTCCGGCGATTGTGGGACCACCTCGGGGAGCCGGGCATCGTCGAGCTCGGGATTCTGGTGAAGGCCGAGCGCGCCGAATTTCCCGAGGCCACCCGGACCCTGTTCCGGGAGCTGGGCGAGCGGTGGCGCCGGCTGTTCGAGGCGGTGCTCGAGGCCGGCGCCCGGCGGGGCGAGTTCCGCTGGCACGGTCCCCATGCCGCGCGGGTGATCGGACCGGCCATCGTAGGCGTCTTCGAGTCGTCCCGCTGCTTTCGCGCCTTTGACCGACGCCCATCGTCGCCCGATGAGTTGTGGCACGCGCTCCTGAGTCTGCTCGAGCACGGCGTGCTCGCCGACGCGGCGTGTGTGAACCGGAGCCATCAAGGAGTAAGCCAATGAGAAGCGCGCTGGCCGTCGTTCTCCTCGCGAGCGTCGGTGCCTGCCACAAGGAGGCCAAGGCGCCTCCGGCCCCGCCGCCGGCCGAGGTGAGCGTCGTCTCCGTGACCCCGCGCACGCTGCCGCTCAGCTACGAGTTCGTCGGCGAGGTGCAGCCGACCCGCCGGGTCGAAGTGCGCGCGCGGGTGGACGGCATCATCGAGTCGCGCCCGTTCACCGAGGGCTCGTTCGTCAAGCCGGGCGACGTGCTCTACCGGCTGGAGCGTGTCCGCTATGATGCCGCCTACCGGAGTGCGGCCGCGCGGCTGGCCAACGCCAAGCGCGCGCTGGCGCGGCTGGAGCCGCTGCTCCAGCGCAATGCGGTTGCGCAGCAGGATGTGGATAACGCCCGCACGGAGGTCGAATCAGCACAGGCCGCGTTCGACGACGCGCAGAAGAATCGCGCGGATGCGGTGGTGCGCGCCGAGATCGCGGGCCGGGTGGGCCGCACGCTGCTCGAGGTGGGCGCCCGCGTCACCGGTCCCGGGGACCTCCTCACCACGATCGAGCAGCTCGACCCGGTGTACGTCGTGTTCCGCCCGTCGTCCCAGGATCTGCTCCGCTGGCGCCAGGACCCGGACGCGCGCGCGCTGATCCGGCCCGGGAGCGCGCTGGTCGTGAAGGTGGTGCTGCCGGACGGCACCGAGCTGCCGCGGACGGGGAAGCTCGATTACGTGAGCCCCTCGCTCGATCCGGCCACGGGGACGCAGGAGTTCCGGGCGCTCTTCGCCAATAAGGACCTCGTGCTGGTGAGCGGGCAGTTCGTCCGCGTGCGGCTGGAGGGCTTCGAGCGCGACAGCACGCTCGCCGTGCCGCGGCGCGCGGTGCAGCAGTCGCTCGGGCGCCAGTTCGTGCTCGTCGTCGGCAAGGGCGACACCGTCGTGACGCGGGACGTGGAGACCGGCGCCTGGAGCGGCGACGCGTGGATCATCGAGCGCGGGCTCGCCGCCGGCGATCGCGTCGTGGTGGATGGGGTGCAGAAGGCGGCCCCGGGCCAGCCGGTGCACCCGGTGCCCCTCCGTGACAGCACCAGCTCGGTGGCGCAGACCGGAGGCCCGCAGTGACGCACGTACCGAAGCCCGGGGGCGAGCCCCCGGTGATCCGCTATTTCTTCATCCGCCGGCCGGTCCTGGCGGCGGTGATCTCGATCGTGATCGTGCTGCTGGGCGGCTTCTGCCTGATGCAGCTTCCGATTGCGCGCTATCCGCAGATCACGCCGCCGGCCGTGCAGGTCTCGGCGGTCTACCCCGGCGCCACGGCGGAAGACGTGGCGCAAGCGGTGGCGGCGCCGATCGAGCAGCAGCTCTCGGGACTGGACGGCCTGCTGTACTACCGGTCGTCCAACTCCAGCAGCGGCATCATGAACCTGCAGGTGTACTTCGACATCAGCCGCGATCCCGACCTCGCGGCCGTCGACGTGCAGAACGCCATCAAGGTGGCCGAGCCGCAGCTTCCCGAGGAGGTGCGGCGCCAGGGGGTCACGATCCAGAAGTCGCAGACCGACATCCTGCTCGTCGCGTCGCTCTACTCCGACGATCCGCGGTTCGACGCGACGTATCTCACGAACTACGCCAAGCTGTACGTGGTGGACGAGCTCAAGCGGCTGAACGGCGTGGGCAACGCGACGGCGTTCGGCGGCCTCGACTTCGCCATGACGATCCGGCTCGACCCCGACCGGATGGCGCAGCTCGGCCTGACGGTGGGCGACGTGCGCGACGCGGTCCAGGAGCAGAACGCCACCAACCCGGCCGGGACGCTCGGCCGGGAGCCCGCGCCCGCGGGCACCGAGTTCACCCTCCCCGTGACGGCGCTCGGACGTCTGCAGACGCCCGACCAGTTCGCCGACATCATCGTCCGGGCGCGCGAAGACGGCTCGTTCGTGCGGGTGCGCGACATCGGCACGGTGGAGCTCACCTCGCAGAACCTCGATCTGATCGGGCGGTTCGACGGCAAGCCGACCGCGAACATCCTCATCTATCTGCGCCCGGGCGCCAACCAGCTCGAGGTGCGGAAAGCGTTCCAGAAGCGGATGGAGGAGCTGGCACTCGGCTTTCCGGCGGGCGTGAAGTGGCAGGTGCCCTTCGACGCGACGCCGTTCGTCACGGCATCGATCGAGGAGGTCGCGAAGACGCTGGGCGAGGCGATGCTGCTGGTGACGCTGGTGGTGTTCCTCTTCCTTCAGAGCTGGCGGGCGACGCTGATCCCGATTCTCGCGGTTCCGGTGAGCGTGATCGGCACGTTCCTCGGGCTGTTCGCGCTGGGGTACTCGATCAACGTGCTCACCCTGTTCGCCCTGGTGCTCGCGATCGGCATCGTGGTGGACGATGCCATCGTGGTGATCGAGAACGTCGAACGCATCATGGACGAGGAGAAATTACCCGCCCCGGTGGCCGCCGACCGCGCCATGCAGCAGGTGGCCTCGGCGCTGGTGGCCATCGTGCTCGTGCTCTGCTCCGTGTTCGTGCCGGTGGCCTTCCTCGGCGGTATTACAGGGACGATGCTCCGCCAGTTCGCGGTGACGCTCGTGGTGGCCGTGCTGCTCTCCGGGCTCGTCGCCCTGACGCTCACGCCCGCCCTCTGCGCGCTGCTCCTCAAGGAGACGCCACACGAGACCCACAACCGGTTCTTCCGGAAGTTCAACGACCTGTTCGACCGCGTCACGGGTGGCTACTCGCGCAATGTCGGCCGGGTGCTCCGGCGCCCGAAGGCGGGCTTCGCGGCGTTCGCGGTGCTCCTGGCTCTGACGTTCGTCCTCTTCCGGAGCGTGCCGAGGGCGTTCATTCCGACGGAGGACAAGGGCTTCTTCGTGATCGCCATCCAGCTGCCCGACGGCGCCTCGCGCCAGCGGACCGACAAGGTGGTGGAGCGGGTCGAGGGCATCCTGCGCAAGGACCCCGCGATCGAGCACTTCGTGGACCTCGTGGGCTTCAACCTGCTGGCGCAGGCCAACCAGCCGAACGGAGCCACGATCTTCATCAACCTCAGGGACTGGAGCGAGCGGGGCAAGAAGGACGCGCTCGACAAGGTGCTCGCCCGGGTGAACGGCCAGCTCTTCGGCCTCAAGGACGCGCTGGCGTTCGGCTTCAACTTCCCCGAGATCCCGGGCCTGGGCTCGACGGCGGGGCTCGAGCTCAACCTGCAGGCGCGGAGCGGGCAGGACGTGCAGACGTTCTCGCGGCAGGTGCAGGCGGCCGTGGCCGACATCGGCAGGCTGCCCGAGACTCCGGCCGCGGCCACGACGTTCCGGGCGGAGGTGCCGCAGGTGTTCATCCAGGTGGACCGGGAAACGGCCAAGGCCCGCGGCGTCAAGCTGGGCGATCTCTTCGCCTCGCTCCAGGCGATGCTCTCGTCGCTCTACATCAACGACTTCAACCTGTACGGCCGCACCTACCGGGTGCAGGCCGAGGCCCAGCCGCGCTTCCGGCAGACGCCCGAAGATCTGGGGCGGCTGTACGTCCGGGCGGAGGATGCCAAGGACAAGGAGATGATCCCGCTCTCGGCGCTGATCCGGACCGAGTTCCGCGGCGCGCCGAGCGTGTTGAGCCGGTTCAACGGGTTCACCTCGGCGCTGGTGACGGCCTCGGCCCCGCCGGGGGTGAGCTCGGGTGAGCAGCTCGATGCCGTGGAGCAGCTGCTCCGCACCAAGTACGAGCCGCAGGGCGTCGGCTTCGCGTACAGCGGGCAGTCGTACCAGGAGCGGGCGTCCGGTGGGCAGGCGGGCCTCGTCTTCGGCCTCGGGCTGATTCTCGTGTTCCTGGTGCTCGCCGCGCAGTACGAGAGCTGGTCCATCCCGTTCGCGGTCATCCTCGGCGTCCCCTTCGGCGTGCTGGGATCGTTCCTGGGCGTATGGCTCCGCGACATCCCGAGCGACATCTATTTCCAGGTGGGTCT
>JAICLE010000033.1 GCA_025927545.1 Gemmatimonadales bacterium | reverse complement strand
GGCATCGGGGTGCGCGCCGATCGTGGATCTGGTCGAGCGCGGCGGCGATACGCTGGTACCGGTCGTTCCGCACACGATCGCCCGGTCCATCGCGATCGGAAACCCCGCCGACGGGCGCTTCGCCGCGGCCGCCATCCGGGGCTCGGGGGGGTGGGCCGCCGGGGTATCCGAGTCAGCGCTGGTGGCAGGGATCAGGCTGCTGGCCGAGACGACCGGCGTGTTCACCGAGACCGCGGGCGGCGTGACGGTGGCGGCGGCGCTCGCCCTGGCGGAGAGCGGCCGGCTCCGCCCCGACGACGAGGTGGTCCTGTGCATCACCGGTCACGGACTCAAGACGGTCGAGGCGCTCCACGGGGCTCTTCCCGAGGCGCCGATCATCGCCCCACGCATCAAGGAGCTGGAGGCTCTTCATGGCCGTAACCTTTAGCCTGCCCACCGTGCTCGCCCGCCTGGCAGATGGGCACGCCACGATCGAAGCAACGGGCGACACGCTGGGCGACGTGGTCGCCGAGATCGCGGGACGCTACCCGCGCCTGGCGCCCCGCCTCCGCGACGAGACGGGCGGGCCGTACCCGTTCGTCACCTATTACCTGAACGACGAAGACATCCGATTCCGGAGTGGCTTCGCGACACCGGTGACGGCGGGCGACGAAATCACGATCGTGGCGGCGATCGCGGGAGGATGATCGCGGGGTCTCGGGCGGGCGAAGATCGGGGCCGCGGCTGCGGCGGGGGGTGAGGCGCGCTCTGGTCGCTGCAGGCCGCCGTTAGGCACTCCCGCCGCGCGCCTCACCCCCCGCCTGCGCCCGCAGATCGGAGCGGTCCGGCGCGCATGCCCGTCCAGCATGTACCACAGTCATGACTCAGTACTGCTCCACCAGCACGGTCGCCAGGCGCTCGAGCGCCCGCTGCCACACCGGTCGCCGCTGCCATGCCTCCAGCGTCACCTCGCGCGACCGTGCAAAGTCCGCCTCCATGCCGTGGACGATCGCCCCGGCGAACCCGGGGTCGGCGATGCCGACCACATTTTCCTCGTTGAGCTCCATGCTCCGCTCATCCAGGTTGGCGGAGCCGACCACCGACCATCGGTCGTCCACCACGACGGTCTTGGCGTGCATCATCGCTGGTTGGTACTCCCAGATCCGCACGCCGGCCCTGAGCAGGTTGCCATACATCGTCCGTCCCGCGAGCTGAACGGGCACGGCGTCGGTGTGATTCCCCGGCACGAGCACGCGCACGTCCACGCCCCGCACGGCGGCATCCACGACCGCCTTCCGAAGCCTTTTGTCGGGAATGAAATAGGAGTTGCAGATCCACAGCCGGCGCCGGGCGTTGGCGAAGCAGAGCCAGAAGACGAGCCGGATCGGCTGGCGCGCATCCGAGGGCGAGCTGATCAACGAGATGCTGGACGGCCCGTCTGCCGGCGGAGTGGGCGGGAAGAAGCGCCGGCCGGAGAGCACCTCGCCGGTGCAGTAGACCCAGTTGCCGGCGAAGGCCGCCTGGATGCCGCTGACGAGCGGGCCGGTGATCCGGGTCATGCTGTCGCGCCACTCGTGTGCGTTCCGCACGTCACCGGCCCACTTGTCGGACACGGCGGCGCCGCCGGTGAACGCGACCCGGCCATCCACCACCATGGCCCGGCGGTGCGTGCGGCGGTAGATGCGTACCAGGTTCCGCAGGTTGAGCGGGCGGAACCGGGCGAGCTTGACGCCGGCCTCCGTCAGCGCCGCCCGCCCAGCCCGGCCGAGCTTGAGCGAGCCGAACCAGTCCACCAGCAGCCGGACCTCGACCCCGGCCTGCGCCCGTTCGCTCAGCGCGTCCACGAACTTGCTGCCGGTGGCGTCGGCCTCGAAGATGTAGACCTCGAGGTTGACGGTCTCGCGCGCGGCGCGGATCGCGTCGAGCATGGCGGGGAAGAAGGCGTCGCCGTTCTGGAGCAGCTCCACCGTGCCGCCGCGGTAGACCGGCACATTGAGGTATGCGGCCACGGCGTTCACGAACGGCTCGGAGCCCGGATCGGGCTCCACGCCGAGGGTGTACTCCGGGTTGGGCCAGTCCGGAAGGAAGAGCGCGCTGATGACCGCCACGACGGCGATGCCGCCGGCGACCAGCAACGCCCAGCCGAGGACCTCGGTCACGGGTGCTCGTCCGGGCGGCGAAGCTCGATGTGCGCCACGAGCGGATGGTGGTCCGAGCCGAAAACGGTCGGCCCGCGGTCGCGCGGGTGCTCGTCCATGCGTGCGACCTCGGCGCGGGCGACGCGGCCGCCGAGGTCGCGCACGAGCACGTAGTCGAGCACCAGGCGGGGCACCCCATGGAACGTGTGCCGCCACCGCGGCGTCGCCTCGGGCACGCCCGCCGCGAACGCGGCGTCATGCAGCAGGCGCCAACTGCGCTCGCGCCGGCCGCGCCCGAGGTTGAGGTCGGCGCCGAGCACGGCGAGGGCGCCGTCCACGTGCTCCAGCAGATGCGTGGTCTGCCGTGCGCGGCCGGCGCCACCCAGCCACTCGGCGCCCGGAGGGCCGCGCGGGTCGAGGTGCGCGCTCACGAGGTGGAGCGGGCCGCCGGGAAGCGGCAGCCGCGCCGTGACCGGCACGCGCCGCTGGAGCACGAGGGGCAGCTCGAACGCGCGCGCATCGGTGAGCCGGAGGTCGGAGAGGATTGCGTTCCCCCGGTCGCTCGCGCCGGTGCCGTTCCGCATCGAGGGGACATATCGCAGATTGAGGCCGAGAGCATGGGCAGTCGCCACGATGTCTTCGCGGGGATGCGCGCGCCGGGTGAATCCGCCCGCCGCGCGCCGCGCTGCCCCCCGCGCGGGCCGCCGCGGGACGGAGTCGTCGGCCCGGTAGGCCTCCTGCGCGAGCACGACGAGCGGCGCGTCGGTCGTCTCGCGGGTCCGGGCCACCACATCGGCCAGGCGGCCGCGGCCGATCCAGAGATTCCAACTGATGATGACGAGTCTGTCGCCCGGGTCACGCCGCGTGGCCGGGGTGTGATCGAGCGCCACCGGCGCGCCGACGTTCGCCCGCCAGGCCTCGAGACGGTCGCGGCCCCGAGGGCCCTGCCACCGCGCTACCTCGATGCTGCCACCCGGATCTCGTTGAAGACGGCGCGCACGCCCGACACCTCTTCGGCGATCTCTTCCGCCAGCCATCGGGCGTCCCGATCGTCCACCGTACCCGTGAGCGTCACTTCGCCCCCGGCGACCGTCAGCTCGATCTCGCCGGCGTCGAGGTCCGGGTGGGCAGCGAGGCTCTCGCAGACCTCCTCGCGGATGCTCTCGTCGGAGCGGCGATAATTGCGCGGGCCCTTCCCCGCGTGCGGGCCTCTCCGTGGGGGCGCCTCGGCCGCGCGCGCGCGGGCCCACTCGCTCTCGCCCCAGGTGCGCTCGCCGGGGTAGTCGTAGCCCTCGCGCCCGCGCGCACCGGAGCCCGCGCCGGTGGCGTTGCGGCCCCAGTCACCGTAGCCGGGGGCGTCGTCGGGGTCGCCCTCACCATAGTACGTCCCGCCGCCCAGGGTGGAATAGCCCGCGTCGCCCCCGGTGTTGGCGTGGCGCGGATTGGGCGGGCTGTTCCGGTCCGGGCGCAGCCAGCCACCCCAGCGATTGGGAGTATTGGTGCCGGGTCCGCCCTCCGTGGTGAATCGGGTGTCGCTGCCGGCGAACGAGCCGACCGGGCCCCGGGGACCCTCGCCACCCTCGAGCAGTTGTGAGCGGTTGTCCTCGCGCCTGGTCGCCGGTGCCCGGCGCCGTGCCGTTTTCCCTGGTTTCCTGTCGTCTGCCATGACGTGCTCTCTTCCGTGAATGCCGAGTGCTCGGGGCGGAGCCCGTCCGCGAACGTAGGCCGGATCCGGGGACATGGGATGTGACTGCGGTCACCCGCGCCTCCCGCGTCGCCCGCCCCGGTGTACATTCCACCTCCGCGCGCTCCACTCCCGAGCGTCCGCCGACCGACCGTTCTCCGGAGCAGCAGACCGATGAAGGCAAGTGACATCCGCCGCGGGCACGTGCTGATCATCGACGGCCAGCCGTGCCGGGTGATGGATTTCCAGCACCGCACTCCCGGCAACCTGCGCGCCTTCGTGCAGGTGCGTCTCAGGAATCTCACCAGCGGGAATACCTTCGATACCCGGCTGAGCGCCACGGAGTTCGTGGAGGACGCGCGACTCGACACGAAGGACATGCAGGTGATCTATCGGGACACGAACGGAGTCCACGTGATGGACACCGGCAACTACGAGCAGTACACGCTGGACGACGAGGTCGTGGGCGACCAGGGGCAGTGGCTGGAGTCAGGCATGACGTTTCAGGCCGAGTGGCTGAACGGGCGGCCCATCGCCATCCTGCTGCCCGCGTCGGCCGAGGTGGAGGTGGTGGAGACGGCGCCGGTCATGAAGACCGCGACCAAGACCGCGAGCACCAAGCCCGCCACGCTCAGCAACGGAGTCACCATCCAGGTGCCGGAATTCATCAGCGAGGGCGAGCGGGTTCGGGTCAACCCGCGCGAGGGGGTCTACCTGGAGCGGGCCAAGTAGCGTCGCACGAGGGCCGCGCGCTCTGGCTGATCGCGCTGGCGGAAGGCGGACTGGTAGTCGTGGCGCTCGCGCTCGGCGCCTGGACGGGCACGGCGCCGTTCGCGACGCTGCAGTGGACCTGGAGGGGCCTGGCCGGCGGCGTCCTGGCCACGGCCCCTCTGCTGTTCGGGCTCTGGTGGTGCCTGCGGACGCGCTTTCCGCCGGTGGTGCGGCTGGTGCGCCTGGCCGAGGCGCGGATCGCGCCGCTCTTCGCGGGCAGCACGATGCTCGGGCTCGGGATTGTCGCCGCGCTCGCGGGGCTTGGCGAGGAAGCGCTCTTCCGAGGTGTGATCCAGACGGCGATTGCCGGCCATGTGCCGGTATGGACGGCCATTATCCTCACGGCCGCGCTCTTCGGCGTCGCGCACTGGCTCACGCCAACCTACGCCGTGCTCGCGGGGCTGGTGGGCGCCTACCTCGGCTGGACGCTGGCGGCCAGCGGCAATCTGCTCGTCCCGATCGTGGCGCACGGGCTCTACGATCTCGTCGCGCTGGCCGTGCTGATGCGGGTGAAATCCGCTCACAGCTCACCGTTTACCTCTCACAGTCTTCCCTCAGTTAGATTGATCGATATGGATGCCATCGACGCCATTCAGCGGCGGACCTCGGTCCGCCGTTTCCGTCCGGAGCCGGTGCCACGCCAGGTGATCGAGCGTCTGCTCGACTGCGCGGTCCGCGCACCCAACCACAAGTTGACCGAGCCCTGGCGCTTCGCGGTGCTGACCGGGCGGGCGGTGGCCCGGCTCGCCGAGCTCCGGGCCCGGCATCGGGGCCGCCGGTACGCCGACCCCGATTCCGCCGAGGCGCGGGCGGGGATGGAGAAGGTGCGCCGGGAGACCGAACAGACACCGGCGTTCGTGGTCGTGATGTGCGCGGTCAGCGCGGACGACATCACCCGGGAGGAGGACTACGCGGCAGCCATGATGGCGACGGACAACCTCCTGATCGCGGCGGAGTCTCAGGGTCTGGGGACATATCTCAAGACCGGAGGGATCATGCGCGACCCGGACCTGGCCGCTCTGGCGGGCCTGGAGGCGGGGTTCCGCGTCGTGGCGGTGGTGAGCCTGGGCTATCCGGAGGCCGAGGAGGCGCCCCGCCGCCGCCGGCCCGC
Organism: Gemmatimonadales bacterium; assembly: GCA_025927545.1. Taxonomy (GTDB): domain Bacteria; phylum Gemmatimonadota; class Gemmatimonadetes; order Gemmatimonadales; family GWC2-71-9; genus CAVVWJ01. The sequence continues at coordinate 24,842 of JAICLE010000033.1, read as the reverse complement.
CGCGGACCTGACCCGATGGGTCGAGTGAGCCGGGTATTACGGCCTCCACGATTCAGCGATAGGTTTGCCTCCGTACCCGTCTGACGACTCTGACGACGCAGCACTTCCCAAGGAGGAATGTCGCCGTGAAGATCAGTCGTGATGGTTTCGCCCTCGCCGCCCTGCTGATCGGCACGCTGTCACCCCTGGCGGCGCAGGAGCCGGTTCAGGCGCCCGACACTGCCGCCCAGGGGTACGCGCCGACGGCCCCGGCGCCCGCCGCCGCCCCGGCCGCGGTCCCGTACACCCCGCCTTCGGCGCCGCCGGCCGCACCCGCGCCGGCCGCGGCCGCTCGAGCCGCCCCGGTCGCGGGCCCCACGGTCGCCCAGGCGCTCGGCTTCATCGACGTGCTGCCCGCGCGGAGCGTCGACCGTATCAGGAGCGATCTCGAGTCCGCCAAGGCCGCCGAACGCGAGGCCGACGCGCGCATCTCCGACGCCTCCGCGCAACGCGCCGAAACCAAGGCACGGATCGAGGTGAAGAAGCAGGAGATCTCCACGATCAACGCGCGGATGAAGCTGGCCGACAAACAGAAGCAGACGGCGGACAAGACCGCGTTCGAGGCGGAGAAGAAGGTCGCGGAACAGCAGAAGCAGTTCCTCGAGCGGCGCGAGGCGCTGCACGACGCCGAGATGGACCAGGCCAAAGCCGCGAAGAAGGAGGCGCAGGCCGAGCGGAACGCGCTGGAGCTGGAGTCGCAGCTCGCAACCCGCCGCGCCGATCGCGCGAAGGGCGCCGGGGCGGACCCGGCGGCGACGCTCCGGCAGGACGCCGTCATCCGCGAGCTGGAGCGGAAGACGCTCGAGGCGCAGCGCTCGCGGGCCGACGCGGCGAAGGATGTCGCCTCCCGCGATCAGGACATCGCCCGACGCCGGCTGGAGCTGTATCAGGCGCAGATGACCGCCAGCGGCGTGCGCTGACCGAAGTCGGCCGGTTACGTGCAGCGAAACGGGGGCATGCGCCTGGGCATGCCCCCGTCGTCGCGTGTGGGATACCCGGCGGCTTACAGCCGCTTGGCCGACATGGCTTCCGGCGTGCCGGTGTCCACCTGCTGCTCCCATGCCTCCTCGACGGTCCGGCCGACCTGGTGTGCCACATCCTGTGCCGGGAGGCCCTCCTGCTGCAGAAAGCGGACGACGGCGGCCGGGATCACCTTGTCCAGCCGGAGTGCAGCCCCCGCGTAGTCGCGGAAATGCTGGTGCGCCAGCTCGGCCACTTCCTGATCGCCCAGGGCGAGAGCCGTGGTGTTCAGCATGACGTAGCCGATGTTCGCGAGGTTGAACGCGGTGTAGTCATCCCGCAGATTCTTGGGGAGCCCTTCCGTGCGGACGAGGTCGACCAGTCCGGCCGCCATACCTGCGACCGCGGAGCCGGCGCGCTTCACGGATTCGACCATGCCGCCGGCCTTCCGGCGGTCGCTGAGCGCGTTGAGATCCGAGATGTGGTGCTGGATGCTCTGGTGGATCGTGCGGAGCTCGCTGGTCACATCGGGATAGTCCTTCAGGTCCGTCAACTGGCTCTTGAGCGCCTTCTCGATGTGGTCCTCGAGCGCGAGCATATCGGTGATGTAGCTGTTGATCGCTTCGTTTCTGTCGCGTGCCACGCTGACCTCACATGCGTTGGGGGTAGTTCGGTCCTCACCAAGTCAGATGGGCACAATGTGGCCCGAACCGCCCGGCGTCTGTGGCCGGGATCACCAGAGGGGAGCCGCCCGCGAACATGACTCGATATCTCGGCGCCCACACCATCGACAGCGGCGGGATCCACATGGCCGCCCGCCGCGCCGGAGCCGGCGGCATGACGGCGCTGCAGCTCTTCACGGCCATCCCCAAGTTCTATGGCGACAAGTCATCGATCCGCCCCGAGCGGGTGGAGCGGTTCCGGACAGCGCTCGAGGCGGCCGGGATCGAACCGGCCCGCGTGCTCGTCCACGCGGCCTACGTGCTGAACACGGCCACGGGCGACGAGGAGAAATGGAGCCGGGCTGCCGCCGGCCTCCGGAAGGAGCTGGAGCGCTCGACGGCGCTGGGCGCGGGTGCGGTCTGCTTCCATCCGGGCGCCGCGACCGGCGGGGATCGCGCCGCGGGCATCGCGCGGGTCGGGCGGGCCATCACCCAGGCGCTCGACGCGGTGCCGGGGAGGACCCGGCTGCTGCTGGAGAACACGGCCGGCGCGGGAATGACGATCGGCCGCACGCCCGAGGAAGTCGGGGCGATCCTGCAAGCGGTGCCGGCGCCGCTCCGCGGGCGCACCGGCTATGGACTGGACACCTGCCATCTGTTCGCGGCGGGTCATGACCTCACGGCATCGGCCGCGGCGCTCACGCGGATCCTGGATGAGTTCGAGGCCGCGACCGGTGAGCCGCCGTCATTCTTCCATCTCAACGACAGCGAAGGCGCGCTCGGCTCCAACAAGGACCGCCACGTGCTGATCGGCGATGGGAACATCGGACGGGCGCCGTTCGGCTGGCTGCTGCACGATCCCCGGAGTGCCGGGATTCCGCTCATTCTGGAGACCCCACAGGAGAATCCCGCCATCGCCGACGACGACGCGTCTCCAGACCCGTGGGACGTGCGCATGATGGGGCTGCTGCGCGAGTTGGCCCGGGGCTGAGCGCGGCTGGCGACGTGGTGTGCGTGCTTCTTGCAGAGTGCCCCGCCGGACCGCTGCAGCGCCGCCATTCCGTACCGGGAGTGACTCATCCAGGCCAACTCGCCGTCGCTCAACGAGCTAGACAGGATCGCCCGGCCCCGGCGCCCGTTTCTGGTCGCCCTGGCGGGCACCCTGCTGCTTGGCGCGGTCGAGTTCACGCCGCAGCACGAGCTGGCGACTCCCTCGCTTTCCGCCGTGGTTTCCGCAGGAGCCCCGAGGCACCACCCGCTGGACAGTGCCTCGCTCGAGCACCTGGTCACGGCGCGCTACGACTACCGTCCGCTCGCCCGGATCTTCGGCACCCATACCCGCGATTCGAAGATCGCCGTGCGGGTGGCCCGCGCGATCGTCCGGGAAGCGGGCCGGCTGCGCGTGGCGCCGAGTCTCCTGGCGGGCGTACTGCTCACCGAGAACCCGAGGCTCGAGCCGGAAACGGTCAGCAGCCAGGGGGCGATCGGGCTCATGCAGGTGATGCGGTTCCACGCCGGCGAGTTCGACTGTGAATCGGACGACCTGCGGGACGTGGACGCCAACATCTGCCACGGCGCGGGCGTGTTCGGCCGCTACCTCGAACGCACGGGCGACGTGCGTCGCGCACTTCTTCGCTATAATGGCTGCGTCGCAAGCACCAACACGCCGAACTGCCATCGCTATCCCGCAAAGGTCATCCAGGCGGCGGGAGAGGTCAGGAGGGAAATGTTGCGGTATCGGGAGGGCGGGTAGAAGACGGAAACTTGGAAAGACGGAACGCCGCTTGCCGGCCTGACGTTCCGTCCTTCCGTCCTTCCTCAAAACTTCAGCAGCTCCCTCAACGCCTCTCCCACCTTTCGACCGAACTCCTTCAGCCGCTCGACGAGCGGCGCTTCGTGCTCGCGGCAGATGCGGGTGGGCTCGGTGCCGGCGCGGAACCACTCGCGCTGGGTGACCGGACACCATTCGTTCGCAAGGTCACCATTGAATGCGTCGATGGTGCGGCTCACCATGCCGGCCGGCGGCGTCCAGTCGGCCGGCTCGCGCTCGCGCCAGCCGTCGAGGTAAAACGCTGCCCAGGCGGGCGCGGCGAGGCGGCCGCCGGAGGCTGATGGCCCGATCGGCCGCGGAGCATCGTAGCCGAACCAGACGGCGGCGACGAGGGTCGGCGTGTAGCCCACGAACCAGACGTCGGCGCCATCGTTGGTGGTGCCGGTCTTGCCGGCCACCGGCCCGCGGACGCCACGGTCTCGCAGCGACCGGCCGGTGCCGCCGTCCACTACCGAGCGCAGCATCGAGGTGAGCTGGAAGGCCGCGGCTGCATCGAGCACGCGCGCGCGCTTCCGCGCGGGCGCGCGCCAGAGCACGGTGCCGTCGCCGGCTTCGATGCGGCGGACGAGCGATGGCGTGACCGCGAGGCCGCCGTTGGCGAACGGTGCGTACGCCGTGACCAGCTCGACCGGGGTCACCTCGGCGGCGCCCAGCGCCAGGGCCGGCACGGCGTCGAGCGGGCTCCGGATCCCGGCCCCGTGCGCGAACGACGCCACGCGCCGCTCGCCCACGGCCTGGCCAAGCCGCACCGTGGCCGCGTTGGCCGAGCGCATCAGCGCCCGGCGAAGTGTCAGCCGGCCGGCGTATTGGCCGTCGTAGTTGACCGGTCGCCAGATCACGCCGTGCTCGGCCGTGATCGCGACCGGCGTGTCCTCCAGCACCGCCGCCGGCGTGAGCCCGCGCGCGAGCGCGGTGGCATAGACGAACGGCTTGAACGCGGAGCCGGGCTGGCGGCGGGCGGTCAGCGCCCGGTTGAAGCCGCCCGGGACGTAGCGTCGGCCGCCCACGACGGCGCGGAGCTCGCCGTTTCTCGGATCGAGCGCGATGAAGGCGCCCTGGAGCGTATCGCGGCCGGCGGTCCCCGCGCTCCGCTCGATTGCGTCGGCCTGCCGGCGCACGGCTGTTTCGGCGGCGCGCTGCGCGCGGCCGTCCAGCGTGGTGTAGACGATCAGATCACCCACCTGCTCGTCGTCGCCGAGCAGCGAATCCACCGCGGCGCGCACCGGGTCGATGGCGAACGAGCGGTCCTCGCGCGGCCGCCACTCGGCCGGCGAGAGCCGCAGCGGCTCCGCCCGGGCGCGGGCGGCGAGCGCGTCGCTCAGATAGTGCTCGCGCGCCATGACGGTGAGCACCAGGTTCCGCCGGGTGACCGCGCGGTCGGGGTGGCGCCGGGGGGCGTAGAGCGAGGGCCCGCGCGCGAGCGCGGCCAGCGTCGCGCCCTCGGCCACGGTGAGCCGGTCCACGCTCTTGCCGAACAGGTCCCGGCTGGCCGCCTCGACGCCGAAGGCGCCGTTTCCGAGATAGATGACGTTCAGATAGAGCGCGAGAATCTGCTGCTTGGTAAGCGCGCGCTCGAGCCGGTAGGCGAGCCGGATCTCGATCAGCTTCCGGCGGAGGGTGCGCTCCTGCGCGAGCCGGGGCACGAACGCGTTCCGCACCACCTGCATGGTGATGGTGCTGAAGCCTTCGCTCACGTCGCCGCGGGAGACGTTGCGGACCAGCGCGCGAGCCGCGCCGCGCCAGTCCACGCCGTGGTGGTAGTAGAAGCGCCGATCCTCGACCGCGATGAAGGCGGCGCGGACGTGGCGCGGCACCCGGGAGAGCGGGACGTTGACGCGCCGCACGTAAGTCAGCCGGCCGATGGGAGCGCCCGCGCGGTCCAGCACGCGCCCGCCCTCGCTCGGGCGGAAGGCGAGGATGTCGGCGGTGGACGGACACCCGGCAAAGCCGCAGGTAGCAGTCCAGCCTCCCGCTGCCAACACGACGAGCAGGAACACGCCGAGCGCCGCCAGGCCGGCGCGGCGCCAGGAAAGATGAGGGAGCTTCAGCTTGCCTGTGGCGCGGAGCCGGGGGCATCCATCCGGGTATCGCTCTCCCTGTCGGCGTGCCCATTCTCGCGGCGGCGCTGGAAGTTGTCCCAGCGGGCTTCGGCCTCGTCCTTGACAGTGGCAGCGGCCTCCCGCATGCGCTCGCGGGTTGGCGCGGCTCGCTCGCTGGTCAGCAGGTATGCCGCGGCAGCCAGCCCCGCGGCGACGGCCAGCACCGTGGGCAGCGCGCTCGAGCCCTCGTCCGCTTCCTCGTCGTCGTCGTCTTTGCTCTCGTCCACGAGCTCGTCGGCCTCGTCCACGTCGTCCAGCGAGTCCATCGCCTCCTCGTAGCGCTTGCGCCCACGGCGCTTGAGCTGCGCGGCACGCTTGCGCATGGCCTTGCGTGCGCGCCCGCCGCGCTCCTCGAGCTCTTCCAGCTCCTCGCCGAAGTCGTCGCCCAGTGCGGCCATGCGCCGCCGCAGCGCCTGGCGGGTGTCCGTGCCCGGCTGCGGGGCCGCCAGCAGTCCGACACCCACGCCCAGCACCGTGGCCAGAAACAGCGAGCCGACGTGGCCACCACCCTTGTTCCCGCGCTCACCTGTGCTCATGCATCCTCCAGCCGGCGCCCGGGGGCGCGGAGAAATTCGTGGACTCGCGCCCGGGCCGCGGCCCGGGACGGGATCGTCCCGGACACTAATCAAACCGGCGGTGGAACGAAACATCTTGCATTCCACCAGCGGCCAGGGAAAAACGCGGGCGGGGGACGGTCGGTCGGATGGTCGGGCGGTCGGGCCGTCGGCAGGAGGCCGGACGGGGCTCGTGCAGTAACACCGTGTCGGTACATACGTTCCAGTAACGCGTCCCAAGACGGAACGCGCAACCGGCCGGCCGGCCGCTCGGGAGCACGGAACTGGCACGTTCAGGGGGCGACGGGTCAGGAGGACCCCGATCCGTCAGACCCCCGCAACCAGGGCCTCCGGGCCCGCGACGACACACCGAGTCCACCATGTACCTCGTCGAGCTGAGACCGGGCAAGGAGGAGTTGTACCGAACTGGCGACGAGCTTGCCACCGCCATCCGGAACGGTGACGTGGACATGCACTCGCGGATCTATCACCGCGCGACCTCCAAGTGGATCTCGGTGACGTTGCACCCGCAGTACAAGGCGATCGTCTCGGAGCGTCCCGCGCCACCGACCCAGCCGCCCCTTCCTGCGCTGGAGCGCTCGACCTGGACGTTCTTCAACGACTCCGCCGATACGCTGGCCGGCGCCAACGCGCCGGATGAGCTTGCGAAGGAGGGACAGAGCGCAGGAGAGTCCGGCCACGATCAGTCGTGGCGCCGGCCCCTCGCGCTCAGCGTGGCGGGAGGATTCCTGCTGCTCGGCCTGCAGGTATCAGCCTCCGGTCCCCGGCCGCCCTGGGCGCCGCGGGAGGCAAATCCGTCGTCCATGATCGCGGCACGTGCGGCCGTGCTGCCGTCGGTTCGTGGCACGGTCCCGACCGTCTCGCTCGTAGACAGCCGTCCATCCTGGCCCGGGCCCCGCGAACGCTACACCACGACGGCGGAGGCGAGCGAGCCGGCCGCGACTGCTCCGGCGCTCCGCGACAGCACGCAGCGCCTGCTCCCGCCCGCTCCACGGGTCCGGGCAAAGACGCTGCTCAAGGACGCGCTCTCACGGCCGGCCGAGGCGCCGCAGGCGGACGGTCAGTCGGTCCGCGGGATGCTGGAGCGGTGGAGCACGGCGCACGATTCCGCCCGCGCACGGCTCGAGAGCGGAATCCGGGTGGCGCGGCTGAATCAGCTCTTCGCGCCGGGGCGCCTGACAGCGGGGGGCGGTGTCACCGAGACCCGGATGAGCCTGGCCGGCGCGGCGAACTTCGTTCGCGTATACCGCCAGCAGCAGGCGGCGATCGATCGGGAGTACCAGGACTCGTTTTCGGTGGCGGCCAAGGAGCATGGGTGGGCGCCCGCCGCGATCCGGGAGTGGAACAGCAAGCCGGCGCAGTCGGAGTCGCCCGCCCTCCGGGCGCTCACCTCGTCGCTGCTGGAGGGAGCCGACAGCGTGTTTGGCGTGCTCGATTCGCAGGCGGGCGCCTACACGGTGGGCGTGAACGGCATCGAGTTCGAGGACGCGGGCGCCGCGCGTGAGTATTCGGTGCTGAGGCAGCGGATCATGGCCACGGTGAACTCCGCCACCGCGGCCGGCGGCGCCGACGCCGCCGGGCCGATGCGCTACCTGCTGCAGGCGATCGGCACTACGCGCCTGCCCCGCGCGTCCTGACGGCCTCGGGCGCCTCTTCCCCCGTCTCGTCCCGCAGCACCGCACCCGGCCGCTCCACCATTGCCCCGAGGGCGAGGGCCTGCTCGCCCCTGGCCGCCAGACGGCCGAACGCCTCCAGCGGCGAGACGCCGGCACGGCGTGGGCCGTGGTGGTCCGTCGCCACGATATCCACCAGCCGATTCGCCACCATCGCCCACGCCAACGCCTCCGACATCGGGCGGTGATCCCGGTAGTGGCCGGAAAAACTTCCGGCATTCACCTGGAGCAGGGCACCGTGCTCGCGCCACTGTCGCATGAGCTCGAGCGGTTCGACGCCGGGCGGATAGGCGTAGCGCTCCGGGTGGGCGATCACGATTCCGCGGCCCGCCTCGAGGGCGGTGCGGACCACGTCCATGTGAGTCCCGGTCAGATCGAAGCCGAATTCCACCAGCAGCGCGCGCGAGCCGCCGAGGCCGACATCGGGGCGCGCGACGACGCGGCGCAGCGCGGCGGCGTCCGGCGCCCAGATCTCCTGGCCGAGTCCGACGGTCGGGACGTCACGCGCGCCCTCGAGGCGCTCGGCCAGCCGCGCGAAGGCGCGACGCTGGATGTCGAGCTCGCTGTCGATCGCCGCGTCGGTGCCGAGCCGCGGGAGGAGCAGGTGCGGCGTGGCGACGAGAGTTCGGACGCCCTCGGCGTAGAGCGTGCGAAGCGCGTCCAGCGATTCGGGAAGGTCGGCGCAGCCGTCGTCCACACCGGGGACGAGGTGGTTGTGAAGGTCCACGAATGCGGGGCGCGGGGATGGCATCTCGGGGGGCAAATCCGGCAACGATCGGGCCACGCGGGCGCACCCCGGTTTTGCCCTCACGGGATTGCGCGGTAGCTTCCAGCATGCAAACCGCCAGACGCACTCATGGCTTCCGCGAGTCGGTCATCCGTGGCATGACCCGGCTTGCGCGCGAACACAATGCCTTGAACCTCGCGCAGGGGTTCCCCAATTTCGCCGCGCCCGAGCTGCTGAAGGAGGCCGCGGCACGCGCCATTCACGATGACATCAATCAATACGCGATCACCTGGGGTGCGCAGCGGCTCCGGCAGGCGTTGGCCCGGAAGTATGCCACGTGGTATGGCCTGGACGCGGACCCCGAGCGCGAACTGACCGTCACCTGCGGCGCCACCGAGGCGATGATCTCCACCCTGCTCGCGCTGGTGAACCCCGGCGACGAGGTCATCATGTTCGAGCCGTTCTACGAAAACTACGGCCCGGACACCATCCTGGCGGATGCCCGGCCGGTCTACGTGCCACTCGAGCCCGGTCAGCCGCTCGACCTCGACCGACTGGCCGCCGCGTTCACCCCGCGGACGCGCGCGATCATCGTCAACACGCCGAGCAACCCGGCCGGCCGCGTGCTGACCCGGACGGAGCTCGAAGCCATCGCCGCGCTATGCGTGCGGCACGACACGCTGGCGGTGACCGACGAGATCTACGAGCACATCCGCTTCGAGGGCCCGCACATTCCGATCGCGACGCTCCCGGGAATGCGCGAGCGCAGCGTGACGATCAGCGGCGCCTCCAAGACGTTCAGCGTGACCGGATGGCGGGTCGGCTGGATCGTGGCGCCGGCCGGCTTGACGGACGCAATCCGCAAGGTACACGACTTTCTCACGGTCGGCGCGCCGGCTCCGTTGCAGGAGGGAGTGGCGGCGGCGCTCGACGGGCTCGATGCCGCTTTCTACGAGGGCCTGGCGGCGCTCTACCGCGGCAAGCGCGACCTCCTCCATGCCGCGCTGGTGGCAGCGGGCTTCCGCTGCTGGAGGCCGGAGGGCGCCTACTACATCCTGGCCGACTACACCGGGCTCGGTCCGGACGCGGGAACCGCCGCGCCGCCGGACGACACGGCGTTTGCCGTCTGGCTGAGCCGCGTGGCCGGTGTAACGCCGGTGCCTGGCTCGAGCTTCTACCGGGACGGCGGCGGCCGGTCGCTCGTGCGCTTCGTCTTCTGCAAGACGGACGAGATCCTCGCCGAGGCCGCGCGGCGGCTCCGAGCACTGGGCGGCGCGGCGTCCGCCGAGCCGCGCGCGGCCGAGGCCGCCGTCGAGAGCGGTCTGCAGCGCTGATGGCCGCGGGCACGGCCCTGGTCACCGGCGCTTCGGCGGGCATCGGCCGCGAGTTCTGCCGCCAGCTCGCCGGGCGGGGCTACGATCTCCTTGTCGTGGCGCGCGACGCCGAGCGGCTGCAGGCGCTCGCGGGCGAGCTGGGGAGCGAGCACCGGGTGAATGTGGAGGTGCTCCCCGCCGACCTCACTCGCGACGAGGAGGTGGACCGCGTCGTCGCGCGGATCCGCGGGCTGGACGGGCTCACGCTGCTGGTGAACAACGCCGGCTTCGGGACGCTCGGAAGCCTCGCCGCGGCACCGCCGGAGCAACAGGAAGCGATGATCCGGCTGCACGTGCTCACGCCGATGCGCCTGACGCAGGCCGCGCTCCCGGGCCTTCTCGAGCGGCGCCGGGGCGACGTGGTGAACGTGTCGTCCGTGGCCTCGTTCATCTATTCGCCCGGAAACGTGAACTACTGCGCGACCAAGGCCTACCTGACGACCTTCAGCGAAGGCCTGGCCACCGAGCTCCGCGGCACGGGCGTGCAGGTGCAGGCGCTCTGTCCGGGGTTCACCCGGTCCGAGTTCCACGAGCGGATGGGGGAGGACGGTGGCCTGCGGCCCCGCTTTGCGTGGCTCAGCGCCAGGCAGGTGGTGCGAGCCTCGCTCGAGCAGCTCGACCGGCGGGGCGCGGTGGTGTGCGTGCCGGGGGTCAGCTACAAGCTGCTGGTGGCGCTGATCCGCCATCTGCCGCGACCGCTGATCGGCCGGGTGACCGCCCTCGGCTACCGGCGCCTGTGATCCACGCCCTTGCCGGCCTGAGCAGGCGCTCGCTAGCCTCGAGACATGCGCCTCGATGTCCGGCAGTTGCACACCCTCTCATTCGGCGTGCTCGTCGCGGCCTGCGGCGGTGGTGATCTCACCCTCCCGGGCGACTCGACTCCCGCGGTGCTCTCGATCGTCGCGGGCGACGGCCAGATGGCCACCGAGGGCTCTCCGGTGGCCGACCCGCTCGTGGTGCAGCTCGAGGACGGGGCGGGGCGGCCGATTGCGGGTGGGCAGGTGGAGTTCCGCTTCGTCGGGGAGCTGCCCGGCTCGGCCGTGAACCCGGGCACCGTGCCGACGGACGCGAGCGGCCAGGCCGCCGTGCACGCCCGGCTGGGGCAGCAGGAGGGTGCCCAGGTGATCGAGGCCCTCGTGGCCGTGCCGGGGGAGGATCTGCGAGTGCACTTCCAGTTGACGGCCTTGGCGGAGCGTACCGGGGGCGGCGACCCGCCGGGCGACCCGGGGACGCCCCCGCCCCCGCCCCCGGCCCCGGGCGGGGACGATGGGGGCGGTGCCGGTGGGGGCGGTGGTCACGGGGGCGGCCACGGCCACGGCCACAACCACGGCAAGGGCGCGGGGCACGGGCACGACTGACCGGCGGCGCTCAAGGTGCGCCGCCTTCCGGATGAGTTCATGTAAAATGTGATCCAGGTCACAATATCCTCCTGGGCCCTACCGACTTCGGCACCCGCTCGTTATCCTTGGACCGCCTGTCGATCCAGTTTTCGCATCCCGGAGTACGGCTCCCTCTGGCCGGCGCACCCGCCCCTCAACAGGCGGGCGCTCTCGCGTGGACCTGGTTCGGCGCGCTTTCCTGTCCGTGCTGGTGACCATCATCACGCAGAGTGGGGAGGTACGCATGAAGAGGTACGCTTGGGCCCTGATCGTGGTCGGCGCGTTCGCAACGGCCGGCTGCAACCAGGGCGAACTGAAGAAGGCGCTGGCCGACTCCAAGGCGGCGGAGGCGCAGAAGGACAGTTTGCTGACCGAAGTGCTCGAGACCACGCAATTCGTGACCGACATCAACAGCGAGCTCGCCAAGTCGAAGAGCCTCGCGGTCACGAAGGCGAGCACGGACCCCGGCGTCCCGGGGGCCCGGAAGGATCGTGAGGACCGGAAGGCAGCGCTCGAGCGGGTGCAGGCGGTCATCACCAAGCTGAACGAGAGCGAAGCCAAGCTGGCGCAGACGGAGGCGCGGGCCAAGACCTCCCGGCAGCGGAACGCCCGGCTGCTGGCGCAGATCGAGACGTACAAGAAGACGATCGACGATCTCCGATCGACCGCCGAGACGCAGAAGGCCGACTTCGAGGCGCAGCTCAACGAGAAGAACACCCAGATCGCCACGCTCGCCGGCCGGGTGGATACGCTGACGACCGAGAAGGGCCAGCTCGAGAGCGACAAGGCCGCACTGGCCGACACCGTCATGGGGCTGACGTCCTACAAGAATACCGTGTACTACGCGATCGGCACGAAGGACGAGCTGATCAAGAAGGGCGTCATCACCAAGGAAGGGTCGAAGTTCCTGGTCTTCGGCGGCACCCGGCTCGAGCCGGCGCGGAACCTCAACCCCGAGGCGTTCACCGCCATCGACAAGACCCAGAACACGTCGATTCCGCTGCCGCGCACCGACAAGAAGTACAAGATCGTGTCGCGGCAGAGCCCGAGCTACCTGGCGGCGGGCGTCGCCAAGGACGGGAAGGTGAGCGGCGCGGTGGAGATCGCGCAGCCGGAGGAGTTCTGGTCGGCGTCGAAGTATCTGATTCTCGTGCAGGACTGAACCAGGGGGAGCCGAACCCCGGGATGCAACGCGACGGCCGCCTCCGGGCGGCCGTTTGCGCAGGCGGGCGAGGCGCGGACCACCGCGGGACGGCGGGCCGGTTACCCACAGCGTGTGACCAATTAGTTGGCAGGCGATAACAGCATAACCTATTACGTGGCATAATTTATCAGCTCAGCCGTCAACAATTTTCACATTTGACGAGGATAACTTTCAGCAGCCCCCAGCCACCTCCGTGACCCGGAGCACAGGCCGGAATGCCTCCGCACGCGAGATTGCTGCCGCACAGGAAAATCACACATCCCGGCACCGGAGGTAATTCATGCGGAAGCTCATGCTGGCCGCGGGCATCGCGGCGTTGGTGGTTACGGTCGGATGCAAGAAGACAGGCGAAGGGGAGTACGAGGTGCAGAAGCCCACGGTCGGCACCACGACCGACACCGTCCAGACGCCGAGCGTGGAGACGGGCACCGCGACCGACACGATCAACGTGCCGAAGGTGACCACGGAGAAGAAGGAAGTGAACGTCCCCAAGGTGGACGTGAAGACCCCGAGCGAGCGGAAGCCCTGACGCGCGGGGCCGCAGTCGCCCGCAGTATTCTCGCCGCCTATATTCTCTCGACCGGCCCCTCCGGGGCGCCGGTCGTGTTTCTTTGTCCTCCTACGCCGCGGAGCCATCATGTCATTGCGCCGCCGGAGCCTGGCCCTCTGGGGGCTCGCCGCCGGGCTGGTCGGGAGCGCCCCCCGGGCGGCCGCGCAGGACTCGGGGCTCGTGGCCATTCGCGCGGGGCGGCTGGTCGACGTCGACCGGGGCGAGGTGCGCCGCGATCAGGTCGTGATCGTGCGCGGCGAGCGGATCATGGCCGTGCAGCCCGCGTCGGCCCGGCTCCCCGCTGGCGCGAGGGTCATCGATCTCGGCCGCTACACGGTCGTCCCGGGGCTGATCGACTGCCACAGTCACCTCGTGGGCGAGGCCACTGCCGCCGATGTGCTCCAGCCGCTCGAGCGCACTGAGACGCAGGAGGCGATGAGCGGCGTTCGGAACGCGCGGGCCACGCTGCTCGCCGGGTTCACGACGGTGCGGGACGTGGGCACCTATCGGGCGTTCGTGGACGTGGGGCTCCGCGAGGCGATCGACGACGGCACCGTGATCGGTCCGCGGATGGAGGTGGCCGGCGCCTACGTCACGGTCTCCACCGGCGGCGGCGAGCTGGTGGGCGCGGCGCCGGACGTGACGCTGCCGCTCTCGTACCGGTTCGGCGTCGCCAATTCAGTGGACGAGGTGCGCGAGCGGGTGCGGGCGATCCTCAACGGTGGCGCCGACTTCATCAAAATCATCGCCACCGGCGCGGTGCTCACGCGGGGCACCAAGCCGGGCGTCGCCGAGTTCACCGAGGACGAGATCCGCGCGGCGGTGGAGCAGGCGGCGCAGTACGGGACGTTCGTGGCGGCGCACGCGCACGGCGCGGAGGGGATCAAGCGCGCGGTGCGCGCGGGCGTGCGCTCGATCGAGCACGGCTCGCTGCTGGACGACGAAGGAATCGCCCTGATGAAGCAGCACGGCACCTGGCTCGTGGCCGACATCTGGAACGGCGACTACATCGACAGCGTCGGGAAGGAGCAGCACTGGCCGGCGGATATCCTGCGGAAGAACGCGGAGACGACCGAGACCCAGCGCGCGGGCTTCCGCAAGGCGGTCGCCGCCGGGGTGAAGATCGCCTACGGGACGGACAGCGGCGTCTATCCCCACGGGATGAACGCGATGCAGCTTCCCTACATGGTGAAGTACGGCCTGACGCCGATGCAGGCGGTCCAGTCCGCCACCATCCGGGCCGCGGAGCTCATGGGGTGGGAGGACCGGGTCGGCTCCATCGCGCCCGGCAAGTACGCCGACCTCATTGCCGTCGAAGGCGACGCGCTCGCCGATCTGCGATCGTTCATGCGGGTGGGCTTTGTGATGAAGGGTGGGGTGGTCTATAAGCGTTGAGAATGCTGTGGATTCACCACAGAGGCACAGAGGGCACAGAGGGGCTTGGGACGCGAAAGTCATCCGGTCGCGGAGCCACCACCAGGTTGTTGGCATTGTCCGGGTCCAAGGTGCCCTCCTGGTCTGAGAACCCTCCGTGCCCTCTGTGCCTCTGTGGTGAACCCAGGCACGACCTCGGCGCCATGACGCGATCGCGAGCATCCAGCCGGGGAGAATCACCGTGAATCGAATCGTCGGACTGACACTGGCGTTTGCGCTGTCGAGCGCGGGAACGGCGGTGGCGCAGCGGGCGGTGGGTGTGGACGACCTCGAGCAGGTCAAGGACGTGAGCGACCCGCGGGTCTCCCCGGACGGGGCGTGGGTGGCGTACACGGTCTCGGTGCCGGATACGGCGAAGGATCAGGACGACACCGACATATGGCTCGCGAGCTGGGACGGGAAGCAGCAGCTCCGGCTCACCCGCAGCCCGGCCGACGAGCACGCCGCCCGGTGGAGCCCGGACGGCCGCTTCCTGGCGTTCCTCTCCGACCGCGACGACCCGCACGAGGCGGATCAGCTCTGGCTGCTCGACCGGCGGGGCGGCGAGCCCGAGCGGCTCACCACGTTTTCCGGCGGCGTGAGCGACCTGGCCTGGTCCCCCGACGGGCGGCGCCTGGCGCTGATCGTCACCGATCCCGATCCCGACGCCCGGGAGCCGGGTGACACCTCGAGCCGCGGCGCCAAGCCGATCGTCATCGACCGGTTCCAGTTCAAGGAGGACGAGACCGGCTGGCTCGGCCCGCAACACGACCACATTCACCTGTTCGACGTCGCCACCCGGAAGGCCACCCAGCTCCTCTCCGGCGATCACGACGAAGCGGCCCCGTCGTGGTCGCCCGACGGCCGGTCGCTCGCGTTCGTGAGCCGCCGCCGTCCCGAGTACGACCGCACCGACAATTACGATCTCTACGTAGTTGCCGCCACCGCCGGCGCCGAGCCGAGGCAGCTCACGACGTTCGCCGGTCCGGACATGAACCCGGAGTGGGGCAGCCGGGCGCCGGCCTGGAGCCCGGACGGGAGCCTGATTGCCTACCTGCAGGGCGGCGCGCTCGACCTGCTGTATTACGGGATCCAGAGCGTGGCGGTGGTGCCCGCCGCCGGCGGCCCCGCGCGGGTGCTGACCAAGACGCTCGACCGGAACGCGCTCTCGCCGGTCTTCTCGCGCGACGGCTCGTCGGTCCTCTTCCTGCTCGAGGGCGACCGGGTGTACCACCTCGCGCGGGTGCCGGTCGCCGGCGGCGCGGTCGAGCGGCTGGTCGAGGGCCCGCGTGCCCTCACGGACGTCGACCTGGGCCGCGACGGGCGCATGGCGGTCGCCTCGAGCAGCAGCGAGACGCCGGGGGAGCTCTACGCGGTGGAGGGCCGCGAGCTGCGGGCCATCACCCGGCAGAACGCCGACTGGGTTCGGTCGGTGCGCCTGGCCCCGGTGGAGGAGATCTCCGTCCGGAGCCGCGACGGAACCGAGATCCACGGCTTCATGGTGAAGCCCGCCGACTACCAGCCGGGGCGGCGCTATCCGACGATCCTCCGGATCCACGGCGGCCCGGTCTGGCAGTTCTACCACGACTTCGCCAATCTCGACTGGCAGGTCTATGCCGCCCATGGATACGTCGTCCTGGGGGTGAACCCGCGCGGCAGCTCCGGCCGAGGCGAGAAGTTCGCGACCGCCATCTTCGCCAAGTGGGGCCAACGGGATGCCCAGGACGTGCTCGCGGCGGTGGACTGGGCGGTGGCCCAGGGCATTGCCGATCCCGAGCGGCTCGGCGTCGGCGGCTGGAGCTACGGCGGGATCCTCACCGACGAGGTGATCGCGCGGGACCAGCGGTTCAAGTCGGCCACGAGCGGGGCGGGGATCGGCAACGCGCTGGCGGGCTTCGGGACCGACCAGTACGTCAAGGAGTACGAGGCCGAGCTGGGGACGCCCTGGAAGAACCTGAAGGCGTACCTCGAGGTTTCATATCCGCTGCTCCATGCGGACCGGATCGTCACCCCCACGCTCTTTCTCTGCGGTGACGCGGACTGGAACGTGCCGCTGCTCAACTCGGAGCAGATGTACCAGGCGCTCAAGAGCCTGGGGCGCGACACGCAGCTCATCGTGTATCCGGGTGAGCCGCACTCGCTCAAGAAGCCGAGTCACCGGCTCGATCGGATGCGGCGGTATCTGGCGTGGCACGGGAAGCATCTTGCGGGCGGAGGTGCGGCGGCCACACAGTAGGCGGGGGATACGGAGCGTCATCGAGAGGCGGTCATCCGCGGTGCCACTCATGCGAACAGATCGTGCGGTCCTGCTGCTGCTGCTGCTGCTGTCCGTCCTCGGCGCATGCCGATCCAGGGGGCCGGACACGTCCGTACAGCCGGACACCACTGCGATGGTGTCGGTCGAGGTCGAGAGCCACTACCAGGGCGACATCATCGTCTACCTGGTGCAGGGGGACCAGCGGCAGCGGCTGGGGACGGTGACGGCGCTGAGCAAGGCCGAGTTCAGCTTCCCCTACCGCCGGCTGCAAATGAGCAGCTCCACGCGACTCATGGCCTATCCGCTGGCGGGCGCCCAGGCCTACCTGAGCGAGCCGCTGCTGATGCAGCCCGGGCAATGGGTGAGCTGGACACTGGAGAGCGATCTGGACCGGTCGAGTCTGGCGGTGTACTAGGCGGGCGGTCGGGCGGTCCGGCGCTCCGCTCGGATGGACGGTACCGCCGATGCCCCGGTCCCCTGACCGCCCGCCCGCCCGCTCTCACGCGTTCCGATCCAGACACCCGTTCGAATTCGGATTGTTGTTCTCGCTCCGCGGGATCGGCAGGTTCACGTCCGTGCCGTACGAGCCCCCCTTGATGTAGTCGCCTGTGGGGAACACCGCTTCGGCGGGGCGGCCATACTGCCGGATCAGCCGGCGCATGTCGCCCAGCCGATGCCCGGTGGCGAAGAGCCAGAAGGCGCGCTCGCTGAAGAGCTGGTCCTGCGCCTCGGTGGCCGAGCCGGGCGTGGGCAGATTGGACAGGCCCAGCCCGGCGCCCTGCCGGAGATCGTTGAGCGTGGTCCGCATGCCGCTGAAGTTGTTGCTGCGGAGCTGCGCTTCCGCCTCGATCAGCCGAGCTTCGATTCCGTCGGCCACCACCACCGATGCGGCCGCGTCGGGGTACTTCAGCAGCGTGAATTGCGGAGTGGTGCCGTCGAGGCCCACGTCCTCCGTGTCCTCGAACGGGACCCGCGGATCGTCGGCGCTCAGGTAGGGTAGCCCCACGCCGCCTTCCGCGTCCGAGAGCGACCAGAGGAAGTCGGCGCCGTACTGGTAGATCGCGTTCCGGAGCCGCTGCGGGCTTTCGGCGTGCTCGGTGACGAACTGGAAATCGGTGGGCACGTCGGCCACCGCCGCGGCCGCCTCGGTGACGAGGTTCTGGTCGAGCAGCGCGCGTCCCTTGCCGACCGCGGCGAGGTTGGCGACGTCCTCGGTGATGGCGGGATGCGCCAGCGCCGAATCGAACCGGGCGATGGCCCGGTCGAACACCTGGCTGGTGGTCTCCGGCTGCCCGAAGATGAGGCTGTCGCCGCTCACCCGGCTGAACGGCACGCCCGAGCAGAAGTCCTCACCGAACGAGATGTAGGTGTAACCGGCCACGGCGAGCATCTCGGGGATCCCGTCTTCCGCGGCGGGGTCGGCCGACAGCCGCTGTATCGAGCCCGCCGCGTCCTCCGACTCCGCGCGCACCCGGTGCAGGAGCAGGAAGAGCGAATCGATGCCGACATTGAGGAGTGAGATCTTGCGCTGGTCGATCTCCTGCTCGCCCGGCGGCGTGGTGGACAGCACGAACTCGTCGGCCAGGAGGCCGGTGAGCAGGATCTCGCCGTCCACGAACTCGGTGCCGTCGCCGTCGCGGACGAACGCCCAATCGGCCAGCGCGCCGGCGCGCTTGGCCTGGGCGCCCTCCGGCGACTCGACGTTGCCCGGCTGGATGATGTCGGGGGTCTGGGTGTCGAGCAGGCCGCAGCCCGTGGCCAAGGCGACCACCGCCCCGAGCAGGGCCGGGCGGACATACGGATGCGTGGTCATGAGTGGCGTCCCGGTCAGAAGCCGATGTTGAGCCGCGCGGTGAAGTACTGCACCTGCGGCTGCGACTCGAAGTCACTGGTCGAGAAATTTTCCTGGCCGAAGGCGTTCACCTCCGGGTCCACGCCGGTGTAATCGGTGATGGTGCCCAGGTTTCGGCCCGCCAGCGTGAGGCTCAGCTGGTCGGCGCGGAACGCGTGCGCCCACCGGTCGGGCGCGAAGAAGGTGAGCGACACCTCGCGCAGCTTGATGAACCAGCCCGGCTCGAGAAACGCGAATTCGTTGGCGCCGACGTTGTACACCGCGGCGGCGCGGGCCTGCTCCTCGATGGGCGCCGTCGGGTCCACCAGCCCCCGGCAGGTCAGCACCGGCGTGCAGCGGAAATTCTCGATCGAGTTGTCCACCAGGTGCCCGCCCCGGTAGTCCACCTGGCCGCCGAGTCGGACACGGCCTTTGAACAGCGTGAAGGCCGTATTGACCGACAGCTCCCTGGTGGGCAGCGCGCTGCCCTGGAACTCGAGGGTGTCGGACACGGTGAACTCGCTGGCGTCGATGATTCCGTCGCCGTTGGCGTCGTTGAAGCCGAGGAGCCGGCGCGACCAGAAACCGCCCAGCGGATACCCCACCCGGTGCTGCTGGTAGAACCCGACGTCGATCTCGTCCACGCCCGCGCCGAGCTCGAGCACCTTGTTCTTGGTCGTGGAGCCGCTGACCGTGAGGTCCCAGGCGAACGACGGGTTGTCGATGATACGGGTGTCGACCGCGACTTCCCAGCCGGTGTTCTTCACTCGCCCCAGGTTGAAGAACTGGCTGCCGGCGCTCCCCAGCGAGCCCGCGACCGGACGGAGAATGAGCGCGTCGCGCGTGTTCTTGTTGTAATAGGTGAGCTCGAGCGTGACCCGGTCCTTGAAGAAGCCGGCATCGGTGCCGATCTCGAACTCGCGCGAGCGCTCGGGCTTGAGGTTGGCGTTGCCCAGGTTGCCGACGGTGACACCGGTGACCGCCGCGCCGTCCTTGCGGCCGGATGTCGGATTGAAGAAGCGGAGCGCGTCCGTGGTGCCGGGCTGCTGGCCCGAGACGCCCAGGGCGGCGCGGAAGCGCAGGGTGTTGATGAACGACGTGTGGGAGAAGAACGGCTCGTCCGACATCAACCAGGAGACGCTCGCCTTGGGGTAGGTCGTGGCGTTGAAATCCTTGCCGAAGGCGCTGTTGTCGTCGAAGCGGAGGGCGCCGGTCACGAACAGCCGGTCCTTGTAGCCCACCTCCTCCTCGACGTAGGCTCCGGCGGAGCGGGATTCGACCGTCTGCTCCGAGGCGTCCGTGTTGGCCGCGCCGGCGATCGTCTCCGAGCCGGCCGTGAGGCCCCGGCCGCTCGCGTAGTTGCCCGTGGCCAGATCGCGGAAGAACTGGCCCCCCACCGACGTCTTGGAGCCGACGGCCGGCGAGAGCTGGAACCGCGCCGTGCCGCCCAGGTCCACCGTGGTCTGGGAGATCTGGAACCGGTTGTCGATGCGCACGCCGGCCCGGTTGTCGCCCAGGTCGGCCACCTGGCCCGTGGGGAAGAACTGAACGTCATTCCGGTTGACCACGTCGTAGCCGAACGTGGCGCGGGTGGTGAGCCAGCCGGCGGGCCGCCAGTGCCCGGTGAGAGAGCCGGTGAACCGCTCCGCGCCCTGCTTGGCCTGCTCCGCGAACAACTCCGCCGGGATGTAGTACCAGCCGCGTTTCACGTCCGGCGGGTTCCCGCTCGCCTCTCCGCTGCCGGTAATGGTGAGAAAGCTGTTGTCGTTTTCCACGAAGCGCGAGTTGCTCGACATGTAGCCCAGCTCGGCGCTCACGTCGGCGTTCTTGGCGATATTGCCGGTGAGGTTGCCGCGGAGGCTCAGCCGCTCGAGCGCGTTGGGCCGGACCTGGGTGGACGGCACCGAGCCGAACTGCTGCCGGATCGAGTCCTCTTCGAAGGCGGGCAGGTGAAACACGCCGTCCTCGCTCTCGTACCCCGCCGACAGGTAGTACGTGCCGGTCTCGCTGCCACCCGAGACGCTCACCCCGTGCTGCTGCCGGAAGCCCGCCTTGAGCGGCCGGGTGGCCGGGTCCTGCAGGGGGGAGTAGACGTCGATCGAGGTCTGCGTGCAGTCGCCGTCCAGCTGGAACTGCAGGGTGCAGAACCCATCGAAGTCGGGATTGTTCGCGTCGCGCCCATTGTAGTTGAGCGGATAGGTGTTGTTGTCGCGGACCGCGCCGACCTCGCTGAACAGGTTCCAGCGGGCGGGCCCCGGCGCGCCGTGCTTGGTGGTGATCCGGACCACGCCGTTGGACGCCTGAATGCCGTAGAGCGTGGCGGCCGCCGGGCCCTTCACGATCTCGATATTGTCGATGTCGTCGGGATTGAGGTCGTTGATGCGCGACGGCCCGGCCCCGATTCCCGAACCGAACCCGCCGATGTCCAGCGTGGTCGACAGGGAGGCGCTTTCGGAGCGGATCCCGTCGATGTAATACAGCGGCTCGTTGGAGAGCGACACGCTGTTGGAGCCGCGGATGCGGATCCGGGTGCCGCTGCCGGTTGTGCCCCCGCTCTTGAGCACCTGGACGCCCGCGGCGCGGCCCGAGATCAGGTTGGTGAACTCGGTGATCGGCTGGAGCTTGGCCACGGCGGCCACGTCGATCGTGGACACCGCGTTGGCGATCTCGAGCTTGCGCTGCTCGCCGGTGGCGGTCGTCACCAGCTCGTCGAGCTGCACCGGTGCCGGGGTCATCGCGAAGTCGAGGGTCGCGGTCGCGGCCTCCGCCACGGTGGCGGTCTGCACTTCCGGCCGATAGCCCACCCGCAGCACCCGGAGCTGGTAAGTCCCCGCGGGCACGCCCCGGAAGGCGTACTGGCCGTCGCGATTCGAGGTCTCGATGCGCGTGGTGCCGGTCAGGATGATGCGCGCGGCCTCGAGGCCAGTGCCGGTGGTCTGGTCGGTCACGCGGCCGGAGATGCCGCCGTTCTGGGCGACGGCATCCGGTGGGGCGCACAGGACCGTCGCGGCCAGCACGCACCCGGCGAGGCGGCTCAATCGCTGACGAATGTCAATTGCCATGGGCCATCTCCTGTCGAGCGAGGCCTGCCCCGAGGTGAACGGTGCGGTGGTCTGGCGAACATGTGATCGGGGCGGATCCGAACGGAACGACGTCTGCCAATGTGCAGAGGCCGGCGCGAGTTGTCAAAAGCGAGCACGCGGTGCTTGACGGGCCTCCGGCCGGGCCGTATCTAATGACCGTCGCGCTTCCCCAAGCTGGTCCCGGGCGAGCCGGCCCACCGGGTTCCGCTCGTTTAGCCCGAGTCGTTTCAGAACGAGATCCGCCACTCCATGCCATACGGAGGTTCCGTGCTCGAACGTTTCGTTCGGATGATCGCCTGCGCCTCGCTGCCCCTGCTCGCCGCGCCGCTCGCCGCGCAGTCGGGCGTGCTCCGGGGCACGGTGGCCGACAGCGCCGGCGCCGGACTGGCCAACGCCTCGGTGGCGGTGGACGGCACCGGGCTTCGCGCCACCACCCGCCCGGGGGGCGAGTACGAGCTGCGCGGCGTGCCGGAGGGCACCCACACGGTGCGGGTGCGGCTGATCGGCTATCAGGCGGCGACCGGCCGGGTGGAGGTCGTCGCCGGCGAAACCGCCCGGCGCGACTTCACCCTCCTTCGGAGCACGGTGCAGCTCGCGCCGATCGACGTGGTGGTGGGCTCGCGCGCGCGGCACACGGCGGCGGAAGAGCTGGCCGTGCCGGTGGACATCTTCCCGGCGGAAAAGCTGGCCCAGCAGGGCAGCACCGAGACCAGCGTCATCCTGCAGTCGGTGTCGCCCTCGATCAACTTTCCCCGCCAGAGCGTCACCGATGCCGGGGACATCGTGCGCCCGTTCACCCTGCGCGGGCTGAGCCCCGATCACACGCTGGTGCTGGTGAACGGCTGGCGCCGGCACCAGACCGCGCTGGTCAACAACTTCACCTACGGCATGGGCGCGGGCTCGAGCGGCGTGGACCTCAACGCCATCCCGTCGAGCGCGCTCGATCGGATCGAAGTGTTGCGGGACGGCGCGGCGGCCCAGTACGGCTCGGACGCGATCGCCGGCGTGGTGAACCTGGTGCTCAAGGATGGCGCGTTCACCCCGTTCCTCAACGGCGATGCCGGCCGCTACGCCACCGACGAGTATCCCGACGACGGCACCACGGTCAACGTGAACGGCGGCTGGGGGATTCCGGTCGGCCGCGGCTCGCTCGGTCTGTTCGGCGAGTTCCGCGACCGTCAGCCCACCAACCGCGCCTGGGCCGATCCGTTCGAGGTGGCCGGCACCGGCGTCGCCGACTCGATCAACGACATCGGCCAGGTGATCCACAAGAACAATCCGGTGGCGCAGCCGAATCACCACTGGGGCGACGGGCTCGAGAAGGACGCACTCGCGTTCATGAACTTCCGGCTGCCGCTCAACGAGGCCGGGAGCAGCGAGATCTACAGCTTCGGCGGGTACAGCCACCGCAAGGGCATCGGCAACCCGTACCGGCGTTACTTCGACAGCGCCCGCAACTGGTCCGACATCTACCCGCTGGGCTTCCTGCCGACGATCGGCGGCCTGGTCACCGACTACTCGATGGCCGGCGGGCTGCGCGGCCTGGTGTCGGGCTGGAGCTACGACCTGGGCGCGGAGTTCGGGCACAACGATTTCGACTACGAGATCGGCAACACCCTGAACGCCTCGCTGGGGCCCTGCCTGGACGTGCCCTGCGCCCCCGGCGCGGACGGCGTGCTCGGGACGGCCGACGATCCCGGCATCCCCAACCAGCTCTCGTTCTTCGCGGGGCGGGTGCTGCGCGAGGAGTTCATCACGGCGCTCAACATCGCCAAGCCGGTGGCGCTGGGACTCCGGAATCCCGTCAACCTGGCCTTCGGGGCGGCGTTCCGGCGGGAGCGCTACGCCGTCCGCCCCGGGGAGCTGGCGTCCTACATCAATGGCGGCGCCGAGGATCAGACCGGGTCGGGCGACCTCGCCCCGGGCGGATCGCAGTCGTTTCCCGGCTTCGCCCCGGGCGACGCGACCGACCGGCACCGCACCAACTTCGGCCTCTACGCCGACGCGGAGACAAACCTCTCGGCCAAGGTGCTCACCGAGGCGGCGCTCCGGTTCGAGCGCTACAGCGACTTCGGCTCGCGGGTGAGCGGCAAGGCATCGGTGCGCTATCAGCCGTCACAGCGGGTGACGTTCCGCGCCGCGGCGAGCACCGGCTTCCGGGCGCCGGGTCTCAGTCAGGTCGCCTTCAGCAAGGTGGTGACCAACGTGATCGCGGGACAGTTCATCGACGTCGGCCTGTTCCCGGCGGACAACCCCGCCGCCAAGGCGCTCGGCGCCAAGCCGCTCGAGGAAGAGACGGCGTACAACCTGAGCGCCGGCGTCGTGGTGACGCCGGTGAACAACCTCACCATCACCGCCGACTACTTCCACATCCGGATCAACAACCAGATCCTGCTCGGCGCCACGTTCGACGACGACGCGTCGGTGGCGATCCTCACCGCCGCGGGGTTCGGCAACATCGGCGGCGTGCAGTACTTCACCAACGGCCTCGACACCCGCACCCAGGGGCTCGACATCACCGCCGGCTATCAGGTGCCGGCGGGGAGCAGCGGTACGCTCGACCTGACGGCCGGGTTCAACTACACCCGGAACAAGATCGTGCACGTCGACCCGTTGCCGCAGGTGCTGGTGGACGCGGGCTCCACGGAGCCCGGCCTGCTCGACTCGGTTACGGCGATCGGGATCCAGGACGAGCGGCCCGACTGGCGCGGCACGCTGCAGGCGAACTACACGGCCGGACGCTTCACCTCGCTGGGCCGGCTGTCGTACTACGGCGGCTTCTCCTCGGCGCAGCCGGGGTTCTGCGATCTCTGCCGCGAGAACTACGGGGGCAAGGGACTGGTGGACGCCGAGGTCGGGTACCGGTTCAACCTCGTCAAGCTGTCGGTGGGAGTGCGCAACCTGTTCGACACCTACCCCGACCAGCCGAGCTCACAGGTGGTGGTGGACGAGTTCGGGGACACGTCCAAGGACTTCAACGACAATTTCGGCACCTTCCCCTGGGCCGCGGCGTCGCCATTCGGGTATAACGGGCGGTTCGTGTATGCGAGGACGGAGATTCAGTTGGGGTGGTGACGGAAGGGCGGAAGGGCGGAAGGACGGAAGGACGGAAGGACGGAAGGACGGAAGGGCGGAAGGACGGAAAGACGGAAGGACGGAAGGGCGGAAGGACGGAAAGACGGAAAG
>JAICLE010000096.1 GCA_025927545.1 Gemmatimonadales bacterium | reverse complement strand
GCGTGCCGCCGGCCCCACTCGCCCCGGCGCCCGCCGCACCGCCGCGGCCGGCGGCCGGCCGGGCCGCGGACGTCGGCGGCAACGGCGGCAACGGCGGCGGCGGCGAGAGCGCGGAGGAGCGGCTGCGCCGGAAATCCACGCCGCTGGTCCGGAAGATGGCCGCGGAGCACAAGCTCGACCTGAGCGCCATCCCGGGCAGCGGGCTCGCGGGGCGGGTCACCAAGAACGACATCCTGGGCTATCTCGAGACCGGCGCGCGGGTGGCTGAGGCGCCGCCCGCGCCGGCTCCGGCGGTAGCAGCGGTCCCGGCGCCGTCGGCGCCCGCGCCCGCGCCTGCGTACGCGCCCAGCGTGGAGGCGTGGCCTGGTGACCGGGTCGAGCCGTGGTCCCGGATCCGGAAGCTCACGGCCGAGCACATGGTGATGTCGCGCCGGGTCTCGCCGCACGTCAACACCATCTTCGAGATCGACTATACTCGCGTCGTCCAGCTTCGCGCGCGGAAGAAGCGGGAGTACGCCGACCGCGGGGTGAACCTCACGTATCTCGCCTTCATCGCCAAGGCCGTGGCCGATGGGCTCCGCAAACATCCCGTCGTCAACTCGGCCGTGAGCGGGGAGAGCACGGTCATCCGGCGCGACATCAACCTGGGCATCGCAGTGGCGCTCGACTGGGGACTGATCGTGCCGGTCATCCGTCACGCCGACGAGCTGTCGCTGCTGGGCATCGCCCGCGCGATCAACGACCTGGGCGAGCGCGCGCGGACCAAGAAGCTCAGTCCGGATGACGTGCAGCGCGGGACCTTCACCATCACCAACCCCGGCGTGTTCGGATCCGTGATCGGCACGCCGATCATCAACCAGCCGCAGGCCGCGATTCTCTGCGTCGGCGCCATCGAGAAGCAGCCGGCGGTGATCACCGTGGACGGCACCGACACCCTCGCCGTCCGGACGAAGGGGATGCTCTCCCTCGCCTTCGATCACCGGGTGGTGGATGGTGCCGACGCCGACCGTTTCATGGCCGACGTCAAGCAGATGCTGCAGGAGTTTCCCGAAGCCGCGGTCTGATCGGGCCGCCCGAGGAGCGAGCGCAGATGCCGAGACGGATGATCGAGGTGGACGGCGACCAGTGGGAGGTCGCGGTCAGCGGGCGCATCACCCAGTACACGAAGGACGAATTCGGGCTCGTCTTCAGCCGTGGCATCGGCCCGGACCGCGAGCGGCGCGTCGTGCGCTATAGTCCGCTCGGCGCCAAGAGCCGAGAGCTGTCGCTGGGCCGGATGAGCGATCGGGAGCTGCGGGAGCTCCTGGCCCATTCCCAGCCGTCCTGGACTTCTCCCGAGCTGGGGTACCGCCGCTGACCGCCGCGGGCACGTCCGCGGCCGGCTTCGTGGACCTTCACGTGCACTCGACCGCCTCCGACGGAGGCCTGCCGCCGCAGGCCGTGGTCGAGCGCGCCCGCGCGGCGGGTCTCGCCGCCCTGGCGCTCACCGACCATGACACGGTCGCGGGCGTCCCCGCCGCCCTCCTTGCCGGCGAGCGCCTGGGGGTGCGCGTGGTCGGGGGCTGCGAGTTCAGCTCGGCCGCGCCGTGGGGCGAGATGCACGTCCTGGGCTACTTTCTGCCCACGCACTCGCCCGAGCTGGAGTCGTTCCTCGTGCGCTCCCGTACCGACCGGGTGCGGCGGGCCCGGGAGATGGTGGCCCGCCTCCAGGCGCTCGGCGTCCCGCTCGAATTCGATCACGTGCTCGAAGAGGCGGCGGGTGGGGCGGTCGGGCGGCCGCACGTCGCGCGTGCCGTCGTCCGGCAGGGCGGCGCGCGCGATGTGTCGGAGGCGTTCGACCGCTTTCTGGGGCGGCATCGGCCCGCGTTCGTGGAGAAGGTCCTCCCCACGTTCCGGGAGATCGCCGAGCTGGTGCACTCCGTCCGGGGCGTCGTCTCCGTGGCGCACCTCAAGGAGCGCGGCACGCGCGCGTTTCTGGAGCGGCTTCGGGGCGAGGGGCTCGACGCGGTCGAGACCCGGCACCCCAGCCACGACCCGGATCTCCGTACGCGGCTGACCAACTCCACCCTCGGGCTCGGGCTGCTCCGGACGGGCGGCAGCGACTGGCACGGCGATCCCGGACCCGGGGAGAGCCACGACCCGCTGGGGTCGCAGCAGGTACCGCTCGAGTGGCTCGAGCAGCTCGAGACGCGGCGCGCGGGCCTCCCGGCATCGGTCGGCCCGTGAGCCGGCTTCTTTCGCCCGGGAGCATAGCGCCGGAGTTCTCCGCCGACGCGTCGGACGGCCGCGTCTACCGGCTGCGCGAGCTGCTCGAGGTCTCCCGGGTGCTCCTCGTGTTCTACCCCGGGAACGATACCCCCGGCTGAAACCGCCAGTTGTCCGCCGTGCGCGACGACATGCCGTTGTTCGAGCGTCATCAGGTCCGGCCGTTCGGCGTCAATCCCGCGCCGCCCGCCCGTCATGCCGACTATGCCGTTCGCCTGCGCCTGCCGTTTCCGCTTCTCTCCGATCCGGGGCTGGCGGTGGCCAGGGCGTACGGCGCCGTGCGGCCGGATGGCGCGACGATCGCCCGGGCGGTCGTATTGATCGAGCGCGACGGCACCGTCGCCTACAGCCAGTCCGGCGCGCCCGGTGCGGAGATCGTTCTCGAAGCCCTGAGGTGAGCATGAGTTCGGCGCCGTTCGATTTCAGCGGCAAGGTGGCCCTGGTGACGGGGGTGGGACGCGCGGGGCAGATCGGCAACGCCGTGGCGCTGGCCTTCGGCCACGCCGGCGCGCGCCTCGTGGCCTGCGACGTGAACGCGGTGGGCGTCACCCAGCGGGTGCGCGAGTTCGCGGCCCTCGGCGTGGACGCCCGCCCCTGTGCCGGCGACCTGACGCAGCCCGACATGGCGGCGCTGGCCGTCGAGGTGGCCCTCCGCGACTTCGGGCGGCTCGACGTGGTGGTGAACGTGGCGGGCGGGCTCACGACGTACGGCCCGGTCGAGCGGCTCACGGTGAAGGATATCGACCGCGAGCTGGCGATCAATCTCAAGACCACGGTGCTCGTCTCCCAGGCGGCGATCGCTTCGCTCACGGAGACCCGGGGGGTCATCGTGAACTTCGCGTCCATCGCCTACTTCGAGCCGCAGAGCCCGATGGCCGTATACTCGGCCGCCAAGGCGGCGGTCGCGGGCTTCACGCGGAGCCTGGCGGTCGAGCTGGCGGATCGCCACGTGCGGGTCAACGCGGTGGCGCCGAGCATGGCGCGAACCGGCGACAACGTCGCCAGCGCGGGGGAAGGAGCGGAGTACGTGGAGATGGAGGATCTCACCAACGGCGTGCTCTCGCTCGCCGCGTCGGGGCCCGACGCGCCGACCGGCCTGATCCTCCGGATCGCGCCGCGCGCCGCCTGATGGAGCTGGCCGGTCGCGCCGCCCTCGTCACCGGAGCCGGCCGCCGGCTCGGCCGGGCCATGGCGCGGGCGCTGGCGGGCCGCGGGATGACTCTGGCCATCCACTATCACGCGTCGTCGGCCGGTGCCGACACGCTGCGCGACGAGATCGTGGCCGCCGGCGGGCAGGCCGCCTGCTTCGCCGCCGACCTGACCGACGCCGCGGCTGCGGCCGAGCTCCCGCGCCGGGTGGTCGCCGAGCTCGGGCGTCTCGACGTGCTCGTCAATTCGGCCGCCGTCATGCGCCGCCGGTCGTTCGAGGACACCACCCCCGCGGAGTACGACGAGGTGCTCGACCTCAACCTGCGCTCGGTCTTCTTCTGCACCCAGGGCGCGGCGCCCGCCCTGCGCGCGGCGCGTGGCAAGGTCGTCAACATGGCCGACCTGGCCGGGCTCGAGCCCTGGCCCGGCTTCGCGGCGCACTCGGTCGCCAAGGCGGGCGTCGTGATGCTCACCCGGGTGCTCGCGAAGGCGCTCGCGCCGGATGTGACCGTCAACGCCATCGCGCCGGGCGCGGTGCTCGTGCCCGAGGAATACGATCGGGAGGAGCGCGAGCGGCTGGCCCGCACGACTCCGCTGCGCCGCCTGGGGCAGCCCGCCGATGCGATCGCCGCACTCCTCTACCTGCTCGAGGGGGGCGACTACGTGACCGGCGACGTCCTGGTGGTCGATGGCGGACGCCTCCTCCGCTAGCATCGCGCTGGGCGATGTCGTCATCGTGGGCGGCGGCTGCTACGGGAGCTTTTACGCCGGCCAGCTCCTCCGGGCCCGCGAGCGCGGCAGCGCGACGTGGCGCCGCCTGCTCGTGGTGGATCGCGACCCCGGCTGCCGCTTCGCCGCGGAGCTCGCGGCGGCCGATGACACCGAGCTGGTGGTGGCGGAGTGGGGCGCCTTCTTCGACCGGTACCTGGCCGGCGCGGCCCCCACGTCGGACCCCCCCGATGCGATCGTGCCCTCTCCCCTCATGCCGCACCTCATGTACGAGTGGCTGCTCCGGCGGGCCCGGGCGCGCTGGCCCGGACGGCTGGTCGAGCCCAGGCCGGTGCCGCTCGGACCCGGCACCCCGTACGACGCGCAGGCGCCCGACGGCACCCGCTACGTCTCCTTCGCCGATTGGCTCTGCCCCACCCACTGCGTCGAGCCCGCGATCTGCCCGGTGATCCGCGCGCCGCGGACCTGGGAGATGGGTGACGCCATGGAGGCGCTCGTCCGGCGGCTCGACGCGGTCCGCCGGACGGCGGGTCCGGTGCTCTTCACCTGCCGGCATCGGGTGTACGGCGTGGGGATGTTCGACGTGGGCACGGTCCTTCACGGCGACCGGGTCGTCGCCGATGCGGGCGAGGCGGGCCGTCCGACGGACGTGCTCGTCGGCACCGTCTCCGCCTGCCACGGTGCGGCGAGCCTGCTTCACCTCGGTCCCTCGCCGGATTCGCTGGCCTGAGACGGGAACCCCCGCCTGTTCTATATTTGACCCAACCACACACGGGGCATCGGATGAGTACCGAGGAGTTCGAGCTGATCATCGTCGGCGCCGGCCCGGCCGGCCTCTGCGCGGCCATGTACGCCGGCCGCGGGATGCTCAAGGCGGTCCTGCTGGAGCGGGGCGTGCCCGGTGGCGAGCTGCTGAACACCGAGTGGGTCGATGACTACCCCGGCTTCGAGCACATCCTCGGGCGCGAGCTGGCCCAGAAGATGACCGCGCACGCGATCGCGTTCGGCGCCGACATCCGGCAGGAGCACGTCGAATCCATCGCACGGCGCGAGGACGGCATCTTCGAGGTGGTCACGTCGGGCGGCACCACCTACGAAGCCCCCGCGGTGATCCTCACCGCGGGCGGCACTCCCCACAAGCTCGATGTCCCGGGCGAGTACGAGTACGCCGGCCGCGGCGTCTCCTACTGCGCCGTGTGCGACGGCGCCTTCTTCAAGGGTGAGACGATCGCTGTGGTCGGCGGCGGCGACGCGGCGGTGGAGGAGGCCGAGTACCTCTCGCGCTACGCGGAGAAGGTGTACGTCATCCACCGCCGGGACGAGTTCCGGGCGTCGAGGATCCTGCAGGAGCGGCTGTTCGCGAACCCGAAGATCGAGGTGATCTGGAACAAGCGGGTGCGCGAGCTCAAGGGCGGTCCCGCGGGCCTCGAGTGGATCGAGATGGTGGACACCGTGACCGGCGAGGAGCTCGCGCTCAAGGTGAGCGGGTGCTTCATCTTCATCGGTTTCCGGCCCAACACCGGCCTCGTGACCCAGCACGTGGACCACGACCCGAGCGGCTACATCATCACCGATGAGCGGATGATGACCTCCATCCCCGGTCTGTTCGCGGCAGGAGACCTGCGGATGCAGCTCACCCGCCAGGTGACCACGGCAGTGGGCGACGCCACCACCGCCGCCATCGCGGTGGAGAAGTTCCTCAAGGCCCGGAAGAGCGGAATGCCGGGGGCGAGCGTCGGTGTCTGAGCTGGAGGTGGTGGCGCTGCCCAATGGGCAGTTCGCCCAGAACTGCTATCTGGTGGCCGACCGCGGCACCCGCGAGGCGGTGCTCATCGATCCCGGCGAGGAGCCCGCGATGTTCCTCGCCGAGCTCGACACGCGCGCCTGGACCCTGCGGGCGGTGTGGCTCACCCACGCCCACATCGACCACATCATGGGCGTGGGTGCCGTCAAGCAGGCCACCGGCGTTCCGATCCATCTCCACGCACTCGACCGTCCGATCTACGACGCGCTGCCCCAGTTCGGCGCGTGGCTGGGCATGCGGCTCGACCCCGCGCCGCCGCCCGACGTCGAGCTCCGGCCCGGGAGCCGGGTCACGGTCGGCCGGTTCGATTTCGACGTGCGCTTCACGCCCGGGCACTCCCCCGGGAGCGTGAGCTTCAGCGGGCATGACATGGTGTTCGGCGGCGACGTGCTGTTCAACGGCTCGGTCGGACGTACCGACCTCCCCGGCGGCGACTCCGCGACGCTGATGGCCACCATCCAGTCGCAGTTCCTCTCCCTCCCCGACTCGACAACGGTCTACAGCGGCCACGGCCCCGCGACCACCATCGGTGTGGAGCGCCTCACCAATCCGTTCCTCACCGGGGCGTCTCCCATTGGATGACGGGCGGGCGGGCGCGCGGCCAGGCGGTCAGGCGGTCGCACGGTCAGGGACGACTGCCGGCTCCCCCGACCGTCCGACCGCCCGGCTGCCCGACCGCGCGCCCGCCTGTAATCGCTGCGGCTTCCAGGTGCCTGCGCGCGCCACCGGCTGCAAGAATCCGTGCCCCAACTGCGGGACCGTCTACCCGCTCGGGGATTGTTCTGACTGAGACCGCGGCCGCGGCGATTCCCGACCTCGAGGCCGTCGTCTCGGGCGGGGCGAGCGCCTCGCTCGACATCTCGCGGCTCGAGCTCCCGCCGCGACTCCGTCCCGCCGCCAGCCTGGGCGTCCTCGACATCACGGAGTTCTTCGGTGAAACGACAGGTGGCGTGCGCACCTATCTGCTGCAGAAGGCGCGTTACGTGCAGCGCCGTCCCGCGCTGCGGCAGGCCATCATCGTTCCCGGGGCCCGCGACGAGATTCTCCAGGCGAGTGGCGTCCGCTGCTACCGCCTCCACGGTCCCAGTGTGCCCACCCAGAAGCCGTACCGCTTCATGCTCGCCACGCGCTCGACCAGCCGCATCGTGGCGCACGAGCGGCCCGATCTGATCGAAGTCGGGAGCACCTGGTTCGCGCCCTGGCTGGTGCACCTGGCCACCCGGCGGGTGGATTTGCCGGTGCTCTGGTTCTACCACAGCAATTTTCCCCGGGTCATCGCTCCCTGGCCGGAGCGTGCCGGCGGCGTGCGCCGGACCGCCGCCGGCTTCGCCTGGCGATACGTGCGACGGCTCGGCCGGATGGTGCGGGCCACGCTCGCGCCGTCCGACTTCGTGGCCCGCGAGCTCGAGCGCGAGGGGGTGGAGCGCGTGGTCCGCGTCTCGCTTGGCGTGGACCTCGATCGGTTCCATCCCAGGCGCCGCGCCGCCGCGGCCGAGACTCGGCGCCGGCATGGCCTCCCGCCGGGGCCGCTCGCGATCTATGTGGGCCGGCTGGCGGCGGAAAAGGAGGTCGATCTGCTCCTCGCCGCGTGGCCCGAGGTCGAGCGCCGCACCGGGGCCGGCCTGGTGCTCGTGGGCGATGGCCCCGCGCGGCGGCGGCTGCAGCGCCGGGCGGGGAGCGAGCGATGGCACTGGCTCCCGTTCCAGCAGGACCGCGACCGGCTGGCCGATCTCCTCGCGGCCGCCGATCTCGCCGTCGCGCCGTGCTCGATCGAGACGTTCGGCCTCTCCGCGCTCGAAGCGATCGCGAGCGGCACGCCCCTCCTCTCCGCCGACCGAGGCGGTGTGGCGGAGACGGTGGAGCGCTCGGGCGGCGGCGCGACGTTCCCCGCGGGCGATGCGGCCGGGCTCACGGCGCAGGCCGAGCACCTCCTCCGGGGCGATCTCCCGGCGCTCGGCGCCGCCGGACGGCGCTACGCGGAGGCGCACCACGGCTGGGACGCGGTGCTGGACCGGATCTTCGGCATCTATCGCGGAATCCTGGAGTCGTGAGCCTGCTCGTCTCGATCCACGACGTCACTCCGGCGTTGGCGGATGGAATCATGCGCCTCTGGGCCCGGTGCGCCGCGCGGGGGCTCACGCCGGCGCTGCTCGTGGTTCCCGAGTGGCATGGCGAGTGGCCGCTCGAGGCGCACCCGGCGTTCGTGGCCTGGCTCCGGGCCCGCGCCGCCGACGGGGCGGAGATCGTGCTGCATGGTGAGCGGCATGACGAGGCCGGACTGCCGCGGCGCCTCTCGGACCAGCTCCGCGCCTGGGGCCGCACCGCGCGTGAAGGCGAGTTCCTGACGCTGGATGGGGCCGCGGCGGGGGAGCGGATCGCCCGCGGACGCGGCCGACTTCGGGCGCTGGGGCTTGAGCCGGTCGGGTTCGTGCCGCCGGCCTGGCTCGCGCGCGAGGACGGACACGGCGCGGCCGGCCGCGCCGGCCTCGGCTTCAGCGAAGACGAGCACGCCATCCGCCTGTTCCCGTCCGGGCGGCGAGTCGCCTCGCCCGTGGTGCGCTGGAGCGCACGCACACCCATCCGGGCGTGGGGCTCGCTGGCCGTGGCGCGGGCGCGCTGGACGCTGCAGCGGCGCGCGCCGCTGCCGCGCATCGCCCTGCATCCCGGCGATCTCGGCCATCCGGCCACTGCCGCGGCGCTCGGCCCCACCCTCGACCGCTGGCTCGCCCGCCACGCGCCCATCTCCTACGCCGCGCTCCAGGGATGACGCCGGTCCAGGCACATCTGGTCTGCGTCGCCCTCGTCGCGGCCGATCTCCTGGCGCGCGCCTGGCGGATCCAGTGGATCGTCCAGGGCCTCGGTCAGCCGATCAGCCTGTGGGATTCGTTCGTCCTCAACGCCTTCGGCGACGCGGCGAGCGCGGTGACCCCGCTCCGGATCGGCGGCGAGCCGGCTCGGCTGGCCGGCATGCTCCGGAGCCGGGTGCCGGCCCCGGCGGCGTTCGTCGCCATCAGCCTCGAGGTGCTGGCCTCCTGGCCGGTCATTCTGGTGGCCGGCGGCTGACTCATCTGGCGATACGCGCCCGCGTGGTGGGCCATGGCGGAGCCGCGGCTCGCCAACACGGCGGCGGCGGCGTGGCCGTGGGTCATCGCCGTCGTGCTACTGAGCGTGCTGGCCTGGCGGGCCGGCCGCCGGTTCGCCTCACCCGCGGCGCACCAGTTTCGCCGGCCGGTGAAACGGGCCCTGGTCTACTGGCGACGCATGCCGCTCTGGCCGCTGGTCGCGAGCACGCCGCTCAGCTTCATCAACCTCGCGACCCGCGTCGCGATCCTGCCGGTGCTGGCCCTTACCCTGCCGGAGCCACCGCCGATGGGGCCCATGCTGCTCGGCTCCTTCGCGCTGCTCTACAGCCAGCTCGTGCTGCCCACGCCGTCCGGCGTGGGCGCGGTGGAGCTTGGATTCCTGGGCGGCGCCGCGGGCGATCTGGGGAACGGGGAAGGCTGGCTGCTGCTGGCCTGGCGGTTCTACACCAACGGGGTCGGCGTGGTCCTCGGCGTCGCGCTCGCGGCCCGCATCTATGGCTGGCCCGCCGTGCGCCACCTAGAGCGGCGGTGGAGCGATCCCCACTAGCATCACGGTTCGCTCGAGCGCCTCGGCGACGCCGTGGGGCACGTCCGCCGGCGCCCAGACCAGCGTGCCGGGCCCGGCCACCCGCGTCTCGTCGCCCACCGTCATGTGTGCCCGGCCGCTCACGATCAGGTAGAACTTGTCGGCGCCCGCATGGGTGTGGACCCGCTGACGCTGGCCGGGCTCGAAGCAGTTGAGTCCCACGAAGAGGTGGCGCCCGGCGAACAGGTCGGCCTTTCCGGGCCGGTCGGCGCCGAACGACACGGCATCCGCGATCTGCGTGAAATAATCGCTCATCGGTTGTCGCCCTCCCCGCGGGCCGGTATCATTCCGGGCCTATGACCAGCACGCGCACCGAACGCGATCCCCTCGGCGAGAAAGCCGTCCCCTCCGACGCGCTGTACGGCATCCAGACGCTCCGCGCGGCCGAGAATTTTCCCATTTCGGGGCTCCGGCCGCTGCCCGCCTTCGTGGATGCCGTCGTCTGGATCAAGCGCTCGGCGGCGCTGACGCACAAGGAAACCGGCCGGCTCGACGCCCGGCTGGCCGACGCCATCGTCAAGGCCGCCGACGAGGTCCTCGCCGGCGAGCACCGCGACCAGTTCATCGTGGACGTGTATCAGGCCGGCGCGGGCACCAGCCACAACATGAACGTAAATGAAGTCCTGGCCAACCGCGCCAACGAGCTGCTGGGCGGCGCGCGGGGAACCTACCAGCCGGTGCACCCGAACGATCACGTCAACATGGCGCAGAGCACCAACGACGTGATCCCCACGGCCATGCGTCTCGCCGCGCTCGCCACCCTGCCCGGCGTGCTGACCGCGCTCGACGTGCTCGCGTCCTCCATGCTGGCGAAAGGGATCGAGTTCGACGACGTGGTCAAGTCGGGGCGCACCCACCTGCAGGACGCGACGCCCATCCGGCTGGGCCAGGAGTTCACCGCCTACGGGCACACCGTGCAGCGGCACCGCCAGAAACTCGCGCAGGCGGCCGACTGGCTGCGGGAGCTCAACATCGGTGGCACGGCGGTGGGCACCGGGATCAACGCCGAGCAGGCCTATCCCGCGCTGATGGTGACGCACCTCCGGCAGGTGAGCGGTCTCGACCTGCGCGAGGGCCAGGACCGGATCCAGCTCATGCAGTCGATGGGCGACGTCGCCACGCTGAGCGGTGCGCTGCGCGCGTACGTGCTCGATCTCAACAAGATTGCCAATGACATTCGGCTGCTGGCCTCGGGCCCGCGCACCGGCCTGGCGGAGATCGTGCTCCCCGCGGTGCAGCCGGGCTCGAGCATCATGCCGGGGAAGGTGAACCCGTCGATCGCCGAGATGGTGAACCAGGTCTGCTATCAGGCGCTGGGACTCGACACGACGGTGGCCATGGCGTCGGAGGCCGGACAGCTCGAGCTCAACGTGATGATGCCGGTCATCGCCCACAATATCGTCTTCGCGTTGATCATCCTCGGCAACGCGACGCGGGTGTTCGCGGAACGGTGCGTGGACGGCATCGAGGCCGACGCGGCGCAATGCGCCTACTGGCTCGAGCGGAGTCCCGCCCTGGTGACGGCGCTGGCGCCGAAGATCGGCTACGCCGAGGCAGCGCGGCTCGCCAAGGAGGCACTCGCCACGGGACAGACGGTGAGGGAGTTGGTGACCGGGAAGCGGGTGCTCGAAGGTGCCGAGCTGGACGAAGTGCTCGACCTCCGAGCCATGACGGAACTCGGTGTTCCCGGCGGCGGCTGATCAGTCGGGCAGCGCGCTGCCGGCCGGGAGCTCGAGAATCCGGAACGGCGGCACGTCCTGGTCCAGCCGCTGCAGCAGGCTCAGCGACACGTTGTAGACCGGGACGCCGGTGCGCGTGTGCCCTTCGGCCGTGCCGTGATGCGCGTGCCCATGGAACACGGCATCCACCGGGTAGCGCGTCAGCGGCTCCTCCAGCCGGCTGGAGCCGAGGTAGGGGAAGATCTCCCTCGGCTCGCCCTCCACGGTGCCTTCGATCGGCGAGTAATGGAGCAGCACCACCCGGTGATCGGTCTGCAGCCGGGCGAGTGCCGTCTCGAGCTTGAGCGCCTCGTTCAGCGCTTCCTGCACGAACAGCTTGATGATGTCCTCGCCCCACGGGCCCAGCGCACGCCGGCCGAATCCCCCGGCGAACCCTTTCACGCCGGCGAACCCCACCCCGTACACCTCGTAGCTGCCGCCGTCGAGCACATGGACCCCCGCGTCGCACAGGATGCGGGAGACCTCCCCCTGCTTGCCCGACTGGAAATCGTGGTTCCCCAGCACCCCCACCGTGGGGATCGAGGCGCCCGAGAGCGCGCGTGCCAGGGCGCGGGCCTCCTCCGGCTCCCCGTTGTCGGTGAGGTCACCACAGAGGGCCAGCACGTCGCTCCGCTCGATCGCCTCGGCGAACAGCGTGCGGAGCGGCGGGCCGGCACGGCCGAAGTGGAGATCGGCCACGGCCGCGATGCGGACCTTCCCCGGGATTCTGGTCATGCCCCAATCAATTCTCCCCCGGGAGGGGGAGCGGTGATCCCCGGCACAACGCCGGACGCGTGGGCCAGGGTATCGTATTCTGCCCTGAGGAGGTGACGGCCCTGAGGAGGTGACGGCATGGCTCTGGCCCCCACGCAGTCGCTCGTCGAGACCCCCTCGCGGGCGTACTATCGCCAGGCGATGGAGATCCTCACCCGCGCGGAGGTGCCGGTCCTCGTGGGCGGGACGTTCGCGTTCGTGCACCAGGCGGGGATCGACCGCTCCACCAAGGATCTCGACCTCTTCGTCCGCCCCTGCGACGTTCACCGGCTGCTGGAGGTGTGCTCGGCGGCGGGCTACGAG
>JAICLE010000078.1 GCA_025927545.1 Gemmatimonadales bacterium | reverse complement strand
GGGCCCCGGGGTGTGCCCCCCCGCGCCGGGCGCTAACCCACATATCCCGCCCACCCCGCCCAACCGCCCCCCGGGGCGCCCCGCGGCCCCCCCGCTTCGGTGGTGCAGCGCGTTTGGAAGGCGAGGTGCCTGTGGCGACAGACCGGCTACTGCACCGCGTTCATCATATCGAAAATCGGCAGGTACATCGCGATCACCATCCCGCCCACGATCACGCCGAGACACACGATCATCGCCGGCTCCATCAGGCTGAGCAGCGAGCTGACCGCCACGTCCACTTCCTCGTCGTAGAAGTCGGCGATCTTGCTCAGCATCTCGTCCAGGCCACCTGTCTGCTCGCCCACCGCGATCATCGAGATGACCATCGGCGGGAAGACCTTCGACTTCTCCAGCGGCGCTGCGATCGTCTCGCCACCCGCGATACTCTGACGGGACTCCATGACGGCGTTGTGGACCACCTGGTTGCCCGCCGTCTTGGCCGTGATCTCGAGGCCCTCGAGAATCGATACCCCCGAGCTCACCAGCGTGCCCAGCGTCCGGGTGAAGCGCGACACCGCCGACTTCCGGATCACGTCGCCCAGCACCGGCGCCTTGAGCAGGATGGCGTCGATCTGGAGGCGGCCGGCCGCCGTGGCGTAATAGCTCCGGATGGAGAAGATGATGCCGCCGACGGCCAGCAGGATGGCCCACCAGAATCCGATCAGGAAGTGCGACATCCCGATCACCACCCGCGTCGGGAGCGGCAGCTCCAGGTTGGCGGAGGCGAACATGCTCTGGAACGTGGGAATGACGAAGACCAGCAGGATGCAGATGGCGATGGCCGCCACCGACATGATTACGCCCGGGTAGATCATCGCGCCCTTCACCTTTCGCACCAGGGCGTCGTTCTTCTCCAGGAATGTGGCCAGCCGGAGCAGAATCGTGTCCAGGATGCCGCCCGCCTCGCCCGCGGCCACCATGTTCACGTAGAGCGCCGAGAACGCTTTCGGGTGCTTGGAGAAGGCGTCGGCCAGGGTGTTGCCGCTCTCCACGTCATAGACCACGGCCCGGGTGACGTCGGCCAGGGCCTTGTTCTCGGTTTGCGAGGCCAGGATGTTGAGCGACTGCACCAGTGGCAGACCGGCGTTGATCATCGTGGCGAACTGGCGGGTAAAGATGACCACGTCGCGCGTCTTGATGCGCGGCGCGCCCATGCTGAGCTTGATCTGCTTCGGCGCCTCGCGCACGCTCACCAGGATCAGGCGGTTCTTCCGCAGATGCGCGGTGACGTCGTCCCTGGTGGGGACGTCGAGCTGGCCCTTCTGGATCTGGCCGGTCTGCGAGCGGGCGGTATACTCGAACATCGGCATCGGCAGGGCCTCCGATTAACGACGGCCGGCGGTGGCGCGCTGGTTTCCGTTGACGGTCGCGATGTCCTGCTCCTCCATCGGCGTCACGCCGATCATTCGCAGGAACTCCTTCGGCTCCGACGACACGCGCTCGCACTCCTCCTGAGTCACCTCGCGGCTGGTGTAGAGCTGGAACAGCGCATCGTTCATGGTCTGCATCCCGTGCTTCTTGCCCGCCTGCATCGCGGAGTAGATCTGGTGGATCTTGTCGTCGCGGATGAGAGCGCGGATGGCAGGCGTGGCCACCATGATCTCGCAGGCCATGACACGGCCACGGCCGCGCTGCTTGGGGAGCAGCGTCTGGGTCACGACGCCCTCGAGCACGAACGCGAGCTGCGCCCGGACCTGCGACTGCTGGTTCGAGGGGAAGACGTCGATGATGCGGTTGATCGATTCCGCCGCGGAGTTGGTGTGCAGCGTCGCCAGAGCCAGGTGGCCGGTCTCCGCGATCGTGAGCGCGGCGGCGATGGTCTCGAGATCGCGCATCTCGCCCACCAGGATCACGTCGGGGTCCTCCCGCAGAGCATACTTGAGCGCGGTAGCGAAGCTCTTGGTATCGGTGCCGATCTCCCGCTGGTTGACGATGCAGCCCTGGTGGCGGTGGATGAACTCGATCGGGTCTTCCACCGTGATGATGTGACCCTTCCGCTCCTTGTTGATCTTGTCGATGATGGCCGCCAGCGTGGTGCTCTTACCCGAGCCGGTTGGCCCCGTTACCAGGATCAGCCCCCGCGGGCGCTCGGCCAGCTTGGCGATGACCGGCGGCAGCCCCAACTCGTTGAAGGTTCGCACATTGAACGGAATCATGCGGATTACCA
This sequence comes from Gemmatimonadales bacterium, assembly GCA_025927545.1. Classification (GTDB taxonomy): domain Bacteria; phylum Gemmatimonadota; class Gemmatimonadetes; order Gemmatimonadales; family GWC2-71-9; genus CAVVWJ01. The sequence continues at coordinate 12,717 of JAICLE010000078.1, read as the reverse complement.
TGGACACGCAGCCGCGCTGCTTGAAGCAGTTGCCGCGGAATCGGGCCAGATTCTGGATGCCGAACGAGAAATCGAGCTCGTCCTCGGTCTCGAAGCGCTTCTTCTGGTTCTCGGTCAGGACCGAGTAGGCCAGGTGGAGGGTGTCCTTGGGCGTCAGGATCTCGGCGACCGAGCTGTCGGCCATGTCCCCGTCGATGCGCAGCTTGGGCCGCTCGCCCGTGCTGATGTGCAGGTCGGAGGCCTCCTTCTCGATCATCTCCTCCAGCAAGGCCCGCAGGTTGAAGCTCATCCGGCTGTCTCCTTGACCACTTCTTCGAGGGTGGTGACTCCGCGCTCGACCTTCCTGATGCCGTCCATGCGCAAGGTGAGCATCCCCTCGGATACCGCCTGCTCCTGCATCTCGGAGACGGAGGCACCGCGGAGAATCATCCGGCGCAGCTCGGGCGACATGGCCATCACTTCATACAGGCCCGCCCGGCCCTTGTAGCCGGTCCCGCTGCAGGTATCGCAGCCGGTCCCCTTCATGAACGGTATCGCGCGCAGCTTCTCAATATCCGTGCCCAGGGGGGACAACTGCTCGTCCGTGTACTTGTGCGGACCTTTGCAGTCCTTGCAGATCCGCCGAACCAGCCGCTGTGCCACCACGAGATTGACGGCACTGGCCACGTTGAACGCCTCGATGCCCATGTCGATCATACGGGTAATCGTGCTCGGCGCGTCGTTGGTGTGGAGCGTCGAGAGCACCAGGTGACCGGTGAGCGCGGCCTTGATGGCGATGCCGCCGGTTTCCAGGTCCCGGATCTCGCCGATCATGATGATGTTCGGGTCCTGCCGCAGGAACGCCTTGAGCGCGGCCGCGAACGTCAGACCGATCTCCGTGCGCACCAGCACCTGATTGATGCCCATCAGGTTGTATTCGACCGGGTCCTCCGCCGTCATGATGTTCACTTCGGGCGTGTTGACCCGGGAGAGCGCGGAGTAGAGTGTCGTGGTTTTCCCCGAGCCCGTCGGGCCGGTGACGAGCACCATGCCGTACGGGTTCAGAATGGCCTTCATGAGGTCCTTCTCCGCCTTCACCTCGAAGCCGAACTTGGTCAGGTCGAGCGTCAGATTTCCCTTGTCCAGGATCCGGAGCACGATCTTTTCGCCGTAGAGCACCGGCAGGGTCGAGACGCGGAAGTCGATGACGCGGTTTCCCATCTTGAGCTTGAGGCGGCCGTCCTGCGGCACCCGCCGCTCGGCGATGTTGAGCTGCGAGAGGATCTTGATGCGGGAGGTGAGCGCCGCCTTCATCCGGAGCGGCGGCCGCATGATCTCGAGGAGCGAGCCGTCGATTCGGTAGCGCACCCGGATCTCGTGCTCGAACGGTTCGATGTGGATGTCGCTCGCGCCGCGCTTGACCGCCTCGACCAAGAGTCCGTTGATCAGCTTCACCACCGGCGCGTCTTCGATCTGCGCCTGGGTGACCGTCTCCTCCTCCCGCTCCTCGACGACCTCGAGGTCCTCGCCCGCCTCCATGTCGCGCAGGATGCTCTGCAGCTCCTGCTCGTTGCTGGCCTGGTAGTGCTTCTCGATCAGGCCGCGCAACGTGTACTCCCCCGCGATGACCGGGAAGAGATCGAAACGGGTGACGAACTTGAGATCCTCGAGCAGCCCCATGTCGCTCGGATCGGCCATGGCGACGGTAAGCGTCCGGCCCTCCCGCTTGAGCGGCAGCACCATGCCCTTGGCCGCCATATCGCCGGGGACCAGCTTCAGGATCTTGGGATCCACGTCGAACCGGGACAGATCCACTGCCGGCATCCGGTACTGGCGCGCAAGGACTTTGGTGACCTCGAGCTCCGGCACGAAGCCCAGCTTGACCAGGAGATACCCCAGGCGCTGCTTCGTGGCCTTCTGCTCCACGAGCGCCTGACCGAGCTGCTCACGCGAGAGAAGACCGTCGCGCAGGAGGGTTTCGCCGAGCCGGTCGCTGTTGCCGGCGGCCGCGGTGGCCATGGTCCAGTGAAGTCCGGATCTGGGGGTGGTCAGGGATTGTGGCTGGAAGCGGGGCCGGGGGAATCAAGGACCGCTCACCCGGAGACGTCCCTGCAACCTGCCAAGGGCGGCCGGACCAAAACCCGGCACCCGAGCCAATTCCTGCACAGCACGGAATGGGCCGTTGGCCTCCCGAAACGCGAGGATAGCGCGCGCACGTGCTATCCCAATTCCCGGCAAAGCGTCAAACTCCGAGACACCGGCTGTATTGAGATCCACCACGTTCGGAAGCCCCGGAGCGCCCGATCCATCGGCGCTTACCCGCGGCTCGGCAGACCCAAGCGGCGGTCCGGAGAAAGCGAGATGCGGACCGAGGGTGGCAAGCAGCCCCGGACCCACGCCGGCCACACGGTCGAGTCCGTTGGCGCTGCCGAACGGCCCGTTGGCCTCGCGATCCGCCACGATCCTCTTGGCGAGCGCCAGACCCACTCGGGGCAGACGTGCGAGCTCCTCGGCCCCCGCCCGGTCGGCATCGATGCGCTCATCCGGCGCGAGCGGTCGTGACAGTGCGAGGATGCTGTCCCGGTGGGCGGCCGGCGAACGCGGTGGAAGCGCTGCAAGCAGTTGCACCTCTCCGGGCGCCTCCCCCGGACGAGTCAACCACCACCGAACTCCCTGACCTACAAGAGCCAACGACAGGAGGAGCAGCAGCGCACGACGCTCGGCGGCGGACATACCCCACCCTAGCGCCGTGCGCACAAGGGAAGGAGGCAAAAACCCGCGGGATGGGGCGGAAAGACGGAAGGACGGAAGGCTGGAAAGACGGAAGGGTGGGAAGGCTGCCGCAGCCGACCGCCGCACCCCCTTCCGTCCTTCCGTCTTTCCGTCCTTCCGTCTAGTCCTCCCTGCGCACCAGCGCCACCGCCACGTCGCCGACGATCTGGAGGCTCGCGGCGCTTACTTTGTCGATGGTGTCGTCCGGGGTGTGCCACGAGGGGTAATCGAAGTCTACGACATCGATGGCGCGGATGCCGACTTTCTGAAGCTCGAGATGGTCGTCGATCAGCGTGTGCTTCGGGGTGGCTACGAAGGTGCCGGCGTAGCCGAGGTCCTTGGCGGTGTCCCAGACGAGCTCGACCACCTCGGGCGCGCCGACCAGGGAGTTCCCCTCCTCAAAAATCTGCAGGTCCTTGTCGGCCACGAGGTCGAAGAGCACGGCGTAGAGCGGCTGCGGTCCCGCCACCGGATGCGTCGCGTAGTAGCGTGAGCCGATGAGCACGTCATTGGGGGCGTTGGTGAAGTCGCCGTAGTCCTCGCCGTCCACGAATAGCAGATCCACGCCAACCGACGGGGGGGCGCGCTTGAGCACGTCCGCCACGCCCAGCAGCACGGCCACGCCGGAGCCGCCGTCGTTCGCGCCGGGCACCGGCTTGGTCGAGTCGCTCGAGGCCGGCCCGTCGGCCGTGGGCCGGCTGTCCCAGTGCGCCAGGAACAGGATGCGTTTGGCCGCCCCCGGCTTGAAGCGGGCGATGAAGTTGGTGAGCGGAAGCGAGTCGCCCTTCGCGGTCACATGGGTCCACGACTGCACGACCACCGTGTCCGCCCGCTGCCGGAGCAGACTGTCGAGCCAGGCGGCGGCGCGCCGGTGCGCCTCCGTCCCCGGAATCCGCGGCCCGAATCCGACCTGGGTCTCGATGTAGTGGAAGGCCGTGGTCCCCGCGAACTCGCGGGCGTGAGAAGTCCGGTCGTGACACCCGGCGACCAGGATGAAAGCCAGCAACGCGATGCGGCGCATGGGCAGGAAGGTAACAGGGGGAAGGCGGAAGGGCGGAAGGACGGAAAGACGGAAGGCGGTGAGGCAGCCCACCTCCGCGCCCCTTTCCGTCCTTCCATCCTTCCGTCTTTCCGTCCTTCCATCCTTCCGTCCTTCCGTCCTACCGATAATCCCCCGCGAACAGCGAGAGCTGAAACGACGCGATCACCGAGATCTGCGAGGTCTTCCGACTCAGATGGCGGGAATCGGTGACCGAGTAGTCGAGCTGCAGGCCGCCGCTCAGGGTTTGCAGCAGGTCGGTGTCCACGCCGGCGCGCACCTCCTGGCGGCGGACGTCGGAGATCACCTCGCACTCGGGCTCCGCGCCCTGGCTGAGACAGGTTTTGGCAGCCGTCTGCAGATAGGACAGCGAGCTTCGCAGCGGCTTCCGCGCCCGGCTGATCGAACGCGGCAGCCGGAAGGCGTAGTTGAGCGCGCCGGTCACGTCGTTCTGATCGAGCAGGGTCTCGTTCCCGTTCGACAGGTTCGACTGGTTGGTCCGGTTGAGCCCCAGGGTCATGCTGACCCCGTTGCGCAGTCCGATCTGCAGGTCGGGCACGAAGGAGGAGGACGAGATCGAGGTCAAGGCCGGCGGGCCGGTCCGGCTGGCCTGCACGGAGCTGCCCTCGCGCCGGCGGAAGCTCGTGCCGAGCGCCAGGATGGAGAACGGCCCTTTGGGGAAGGTGTGGCTCCAGCGGACGTTCCCCACAGGGAACTCGCGCTGCTTGGTTTCCGTCTCCACGAACCCTTCTCCCACGCGCTGGAGGCGCGTGGTCCGGGTGAGCGCGTGGGACAGCGTGAAGGTGATGCCGAACGGCAAATCGGCGCCGCTCGAGACCGTGGCGGTCCGGGCCTCGGAGACTCCGCGGGCGGGAGCGCCCTCCTGGCTCAGGAATCCCCCCTCGAGCCCGCCGAGCGCGAGCTGGTACTTGATGGCGGGGTCGAACGCGCTGAGGTCGAACGTCGAGCCCCTAGTGATCCGGGTGCTCGCGTCGAGCGGGCGGATGCGGGCCACGGCCTTGCCCACCGTGCTGCTGTCACCCACGATCTGCCGCAGGAAGCCGGAGACATCGAGCGCGGCGCCTAGCTCGTTGGTGCGCGAATTATTGAGCGTCTGCGGCAGCACGAACGCGCCACTGTCCTCCTCCACGCGTACCGGGTCCCGGCTCGACAGCATGCGCGACAGCACGAAGTTGCTGCTGCTGAGGAACCGCGGCCGGAGCCACGCCGTGAGCGCCGGCGTGAGCGAGAGCGCGGTGGTCAGCGACCGATCGCGCTCGACACCCACCGGAATACCCGCCAGGAACCGCCGCTCGCTGTACGCCAGCCGCCCGATCGGAAGCGAGTCGGGGTAGACCCGGAGGTCGCGGGTGCTGGTCAGGTCGCTGCTCAGCGAGAGCATGCCGAGCGGCTGCCAGGTCAGGCCGGCCGCGTTCCGCCACAGGTGATTTAGCGCAAGCGTGGGCAGGAGCGCCTGGTCGTCGCTCCGTGCCACAGGGAAGCGGAAGGCGGTGGCCTCCGCCTGATCGCGGGTGAGCCCGCTGGTGAACGAGATCCGGGTCGGCGCGAGGCTCAGGGTCGCGTGCGTCAGGCTCTTGCCGATCTCGCTCTCCCGCAGGAAGTCCGGCAGGATGCCCACCAGGCCGCCGAGCGGCAGGCGGAAGCCGTGGCGCCGCATCTGGAGCAGGTAGTTGAGATTGACCGTGTAATTGCTCGAGCTCGCCTCCGACAGCTCGGTGGCGGCGTGGCCGTTGGTCATGCTCGCCGACATTGAAAGCGGGTCGAGCAGCCCGCGCGCCACCCAGCTCTTCCCCGCCCGGCTCCTCCGGATGGCCAGGCTGAAGCTGGTGCTGCTGTTCTCCGGCGTCCGGAGGCCGGACAGCGCATCGCCCCGGATGTCGGTGCCCGTGAGGAGCTCGGGGCTGATGCCGGTGCGCGCGTAGTTGATCGTGAACGGAATCGCGAGCCCGAGCGCGGCGGGCAGGAACTTCTCGAGCCGCAGGCTGCTCGAGAGCTGCAGCGCATCCTTGCCGAGGTACGTCGGATCCTGGTTGATCTGACGGAACTGCCCGTTCTGCCGGATATAGGACATCGTGACGGTGCCGACGGTGGACGCCGTGAGCCGGGCGTCCACCGAGGCCGCTGTGCCGGTGGCTGACACCGGCTCGCTCAGCCGGATATCGTCCACCCAGAGCTCGACCGACGGAGTCGTGACCGTTTCCGCCACCCGGTAGATGCCCGCGGAGATCTCCTGCACCGCGGCGAGGTTGGGCGGGTTGACGCCGGGGTCACGGACGTGGACCAGGTACGGCCCCTCGCACGCCACGTATGCCTCGGGCTCCTCCGTGCCGCACTCCGCGGCCCCCGAGGGACCCTGGCCGCTGAGCCAGCGGTTCTCCACCTCGGCCCGAAGCCGCCGCCAGGTCTCGAGATCGATCGTGAACTCGGGCTCCCAGGTGGTGGACTTCGCCGGCCCGCGATAGAGATAGAAGTTGTCGTTGTCGCTGCCGACCTTGAGGTACGCCTGCAGATCGCCCTCTTCCCAGCCGGGGCCGCGGCCCCGCATCCAGACACGGAGCGTCCGATAGTTGAGGAGATTCTGCGGCCCCGAGGGCACGCGCAGGTATGCCTCCGCGCGTTCGCCCTGGTGGAGGTCCTGCCCGATGACGCGGAGCGACCGCTCGTTGATCTGGGTGCCCTGCGCGTTCCGATCGCCGCCCCGGTGGGCCACGTCGTCGAACACGCCCGGCGGCGAGGTATAGCCCAGGTCGATCAGATTCTCGGTGGAGACCGTGGACGTGCTGATGCTGCCGTGCGGCTGACCGAGGGCGCCGGTGAGCCCCGCGATCGGCGTCTCCGACCGGCGCACCCAGGGGGAGCCCACGAAGCGGAGCCGCGCCAGCGCCAGCCGGGCCACGATGTCCGGATGGTCCGGACCACCGTCCGGCGGCGTGGCCAAGGTGATGCGGAGATGCTGGGCCAGCCGGAGCGTCGGCGTGTTGATCGTGTCGTTCGCCTGGCGGAGCGGGATCCGGTACAGCTTCCAGGTGGCCCGGCGGCCCTGACCGTCGATGGTGCTCACGCCGTCGCGCACGTAGAAGCTGTCGGCCGCCAGATTCACGATGTAGCGGAAGACGTTCTCATTGGGGCCGTCGCCGTCGAGGACGGTGTCGCCGTTCAGGTCCTCAGTGTCGAGCACGCCGTTGCCGTTGGAGCAGCGGGCGCTCAGGTCGCCCCAGGGGAAAACCGGCACGGCCGCGGTGAGCACCCGGCTGCAGAGCGGCAGCTCCGCCACCGGTCCCTCACCGGTGACGTAGATGGAGGATGGCCGGTCGCCGAGGATACCGATGTCGTCCGTCTCGGTGTTGAAGATGCCGATCCCGCTGCGCTCGCTGTCGAGCCGGCCCAGTCCTACGTACTGCCGCCCGGTGAATACCGTGTCGGCACCGTTCGGGGTCAGCGTGTCCGGCGCGATGGCGAGCGCGTCCTCGCTGACCGTGCCGAGATCGACGACCAGCCGGAGCCCGGCGGAGTCGGCGGGGAGGTCAGCCGGCTGGAACAGCCAGAACTCGAGGAACTCGTCCTTGGTGAGATCGAGGCCGGTGGGGCTGAGCGAGGTGACCATCGACCGCCAGCGCGGCCGGAAATCCCGCCGGGGCAGGGTCCAGCGGGAGGCGCTGTTGCGTTGGACGATCCCGCCCGCGGTATCGGCGTGGAGCGTCAGGTACATCACGGTCTCGGGCTCGTCCCCTCGGCCGGCCACCCGGATCAGGGTGTCGATGTCCTGCGCGTGGAGCTCGATCGGCCGGCCGGCTTCGGCGGAAGGAATGAGGTTCTGCCACGTGAGCGCGACGGCGTCGTCGGGATCGAAGCCGCCGGCGAACCCGATATCTTCCAGACCCGTGGCCTGCTGCGGCCGGCTCCCGAACTCCCAGAGCGACTCGCGCAGCGAGATCGGGAGCCCCGATTCACCCTCGAACTCCTCGAGGTAGGCCTGACCCGAGCGGTTGGGGTCGGGCTTGGTGAACGCGAGCTCCGCGTTCACATCGAGCAGCGAGGGTGCGGTGGTGGGCTCCGAGGTGAACCGGTTGAGCGCCCGGGTCATCCAGGTGGGCTTGAAGTGCAGCTCCGTGTTCACCCCGCCGATCAGGTTCGCGGCGGCCTCGAAGCCCAGCGCGGGACGGGTGAAAGCACTCGACTCGCGCTGGTAGAGGCCAAGCAGGTTGATCGCGCCGCGGTCGCCGAGGGAGTATCGGGTCGACATTCCGAAGATCGTGGTCGGCGCCACCGCGAAGAGTCCCCGCTCCTCGAACCGCGCCGTCACCTGCGCCGACCCCGTGCCGAAGAGATCGTCCGGGTTGAGGAAGGTCACCTGACCCACGTCGTAGTTGATGTCGTAGTCCACGTGGCGCACCAGCTTCCGGCCGCCGACGAAGAGCTGCTCGCTGTCTTCGCGCAACTGCAGGGCATTGAGGCTGAGCGTACTGCGGTCGCCGCCTCCGGTGGCCTGGTACTGCAGCCGCAGGGCGTACTTGGTCGGCGGCCCCTGGCTCGTGAGCAGGAACAGCGGGGTGCGATAGAGCGAGTCGGAAGTCTCCGCCGGCGAGAGCCGCGCCGGGTCCGCGAACGGCTGCAGGTGCGGGAAGATGATGTACGAATCGCGGACGACCTGCGCCGCGTCGGGATCCTGCTGCCGGGGAAAGAGCCGGTTCGGCTGGTCGAACACCGCCGGATCGCTCGGCGTGGCGAGCCCGAGCTGCTGCAGGTAGGTCTGCGCATTGCCGCTGATCGGCCGCTCGGAGCGGTTGAGCGTAATGCCGACCTGGAGCGAGGACGCCTGCAGGTCGGCGCCGGCGACACGGTAGACCTGGCGCATCTCGTAGCGGAACGTCGGCAGCTCGGGCCCCTGCTGGGGCTTGACGATCAGCTCGATCGTGTCCCTCGCCTGCTGCACGCCGCCGACATCGACCGTGCCGCGATCGCTCTCGGGAAAGGTGCCCACCGAGTTTCCCGCCACCGTGCGGTAGCTGACGGCGAGGTAGTCCTCCTGGTCCAGCTTGGTGGCCAGCACGATCCAGAGCCCCGACTCATCGAGGTAATAGTCGGTCCCCTGGATCAGCAGCTCCCAGCGTGCCGGGCCGAACTGCAGCGGGTTGTCGCTCCGCCGAGCCAGTGCGGTGATACCGCCGATGTTGGGATTGACCTCGCTCTTGCTGCTGGCGGCGCGATAGCGGTACACCCGCACCTGCGACGGCCGATAGGTCGGCGAGATGGCGGCCGTTCCCAGATTGAGGATGTCGAGCGCCGGGTAGCCCGGGATGCTGTCCGGATCGGCGATCCAGAAGAACCGGCCGGTCTCGAAATCGAGATCGCGCACCTGCCGGTCCTGCGCCTGGGTCGTGGTCTGCCCGACGGTGTAGGTCCGCTCGGCCACTTGACTACCCTTCTGCGTGGCCGCGAGCGCCTGGAGCTGGACGGGGCCGACCTGGAAGGTCGCGTTGACGCCGAAGTTGCTGGCGGGCACCGCGGCCGAGATGAAGCGTGAGGGCGGTGGCTGGAACACGACCGTGCCCACGTCCACCCGGCGGACGATCTCGTCCTCGAGGCCCTCGTAATAGATCTGCAGGTTGTTGTTGGCGGAGAAGTCGCGCTCGGTGTCCAGGTCCACGTTGACGTGGATGCGGCGGCCGAGGAGCCCGCTGGTGCGCAGGTTGAGCTGATTGTCGAGGCTGGGCGCCTTGAAGCCCCCCCGGCACCCCGAGTTGGGATCGAGCGAGAGCGCCGGCGTACACCGCTCCTCCCGCACCCGGCTGCTGCGGATCTCGAGCCGGGCCTGGCCGTCCACCGTCAGGTCGGCGTAGTCCGTCGGCAGGCCCAGGATGTTGTTCCGGTGCGGGCGCTGGGCCTCGGCCTCGGCTTCGGCCGAGTCGGCGACGGCCACGACCGGCTCGCCGTAGAGGCTCCGGAGCCGAAGCCCGCGGGCCCGGTCCGTGCGGTCGGCCGCCAATGCCTTCGCGAGCGTGCTGTCGAACGCCGCGCGCCGGGCGGCCGGCACGAGCCGGGGGGCGCCCAACCAGGGCGCCCGAAGCGCGGCTGGCTGCTGGAGTTCGAAGGGGGCCTGCTCGAAGCGGAGCCGCAGGCCGAAGCCGGTGGTGTCCGCCTGGGCGTACAGCACCCGGGGCAGCCAGAGAAGGCAGCCCAGGGCGACCAGGAAGCGTGTCACTCTAGAGGGTCACGGCGTAGCTTGAGGATGAGAGATCGGCCCAATATAATGCGTGGAACAAACCCTTACAACCATATGAGTTAGCTGTCGTGCGCCTGCTCAGTCGGTACCTCCTTCGCCAGCTCGCCGCGCCGTTCCTGTTCGCCCTCGGCGCGCTGACGAGCCTCATGCTGCTGAGCCAGGTGGCCAAGAAGTTCGGAGCGCTGGTGGGCAAGGGTCTGCCCTGGGGCGTCATCGCCGAGGTGTTCGCGCTGAGCGTGCCCTTCATCGTGGCCATGACGCTGCCGATGGCCGTGCTGCTGGCGGTTCTCTACGCCTTCAGCCACTTGGCGGCGGACAACGAGATCACCGCCATGCGGGCCAGCGGGATCAGCGTCTATCAGATCCTCGCGCCGGTCCTGGCGTGGGGTGTGTTCATGGCGGCGTTCAATTTCGTCTTCGTGGACCAGATACTCCCCGAGACCAATGCCCAGCTCCGGGGCCTGCTGATCGATATCGGCCGGAAGAAGCCGACCTTCGAGCTGCGCGAGCAGGTGATCAACGAAGTGCCCCCCTCGCAGTACTTCCTCCGGGCCGGCCGCATCGACGCAGCCACCGGCCGGCTCAAGGACATCACCATTTATGACCTGGGCGGCGAGTCGAGCCGGCGGATCATCTACGCCGACAGCGGGCTGATGGCGTACGCCGAGGGGCAGACCGACCTGAGTCTCCGGCTGTACGACGGGGCGATCCACCAGTACCGCCCGTCGGACCCGACCGCGTTCCAGCTTACCTACTACAAGGTGGACGACATCCGGGTGAAGAACGTGTTCGACGAGCTGGTGCGCAACAGCACGGAGACGGTGCGCGGCGATCGCGAGATGAGCACCTGCGAGATGCTCTCCGTCATTCACGAGGCCGACAGCGACGAGCGCCAGGCCGCCCAGGAGCGGGCCGAGTTGCTCCGCGGCGACCTTCGGGCTCTGCTGGCCCTCCCCCCGCTCGGCCCGCCACCCGCGGCCAAGGCAGAGGAGAAGCTGCCGGGCTATTGCGGCTGGGTCAACCGGCTGCAGGAAATCCTTACACCGAGGACGGCGGAAGCCCAGACACCCGCACAGCGGCCCGCCCCGCCCCGGCTTGCTCTCCCCAAGGCCCCGGGGCAGGTGCCGGCGCGAGGGGCTGCCGAGCGCCGAATCCAGCTCTCCAACTGGTCGCAGGTGGTCACCGCCACCGACCGGGCCAAGGATGCCCAGCGCCAAGCCGACCGGTACTGGGTCGAGGTGCACAAGAAGTGGGCGATCAGCATGGCCTGCATCTCGTTCGTGATCATCGGTATCGTGATGGCGCTCCGGTTCCCGCGGGGCGGAATCGGGCTGGTGATCGGTGGGGGCCTGCTGGTCTTCTCGATCCATTACGTGGGGCTCACCGCTGGCGAGAGCCTGGCCGACCGGGGGCTGGTCGCGCCCTGGGCGGCCATGTGGAGCCCGAACATCGTGCTGACGGTGATCGGGCTGATCGGCCTGGTGAGGGTGAGCCGGGAGTCCGGGTCCACCCGGGGCGGCGACTTCCAGGAGATCTTCGACGCCGTGCGCCACCTGTTTCGGCGGCTGCTCCGTCTCAAGGCGCCCGGGGAGGCCGGGTGACCGCCGTCCGCACGCTTGACCGCTACGTCTTCGGAAGCTGGGTCCGCATCTTCGTGCTGACCGCGCTTGGCTTCCCGCTGGTGTCGATCCTGATCAACCTGACGGATACGCTCAACCGGCTGCTCGACCGGGGCCTCACACCCCGGGAGATCGTGGTCAGCTACATCTACTCGATTCCCGAGAACGCGTTCATCGTGATGCCGGCGGCGGTGCTGTTCGCCACGGTGTTCACGGTTGGCGCCATGGGGCGCTACTCGGAGCTCACGGCGGCCAAGGCCAGCGGGATGAGCTTCCACCGGGTGGTGCTGCCGATCTTCGTCGCGTCGGCGCTCGCGACGGTGTTGGCGTTCGTCGTGGGTGAGGTGGCGCCGGGCGCGACGGCCCGGCAGCTGGAGATCCAGAAGACCAAGCAGGCACGGCCCACCAGCTCGCGGTACAACTTCGTCTACCGTGCCGACGCCGGCTGGGTCTACACCGTCCGGTCGCTCGACGTGAACACGCGCCAGCTCAAGCAGCTCCTGCTCGAGCGCCAGGGCGGCGGGGACAAGTACCCCAGCCTCATCATCACGGCGGACAGCGCCAGCTACGACGATGCTCACGGAACCTGGCAGGTGAAGCACGGCATCAGCCGGGTCATCGCCGGACCCACCCACCAGGCTGCCTTCGAGTTCCGGACGCTCCGCCTTCGCGCGCTCTCTCAGTCCCCCGCCGACCTGCTGGCCGAGCCCAAGGCGCCGGACGAAATGCGCTACGCCGAGCTGGGCCGCTACATCGATGCGCTCAAGCGGTCGGGGAACGATGCCAACAAGCTGATCGTGGAGCAGGCGCTGAAGCTGGCGCTGCCCGCCACCTGCCTCATCATCGCGCTGTTCGGCGCGCCCCTGGCCGTCCAGAACCCGCGCGCCGGCGCCGCCATCGGCGTGGCGATCAGTCTTGGCACGACGGTCGTGTTTCTGCTGGTCACCCAGATCATGAAGGCGGTCGGCTCGGGCGGCCTGGTCGACCCCACCCTGGCGGCATGGCTGCCGAACATGGTGTTTCTGGCGGCGGGGGTGGTGCTGATGGCGAGGGTGAGGACGTAG
>JAICLE010000134.1 GCA_025927545.1 Gemmatimonadales bacterium | reverse complement strand
CTCCGAGCGGATCTACACCGGTCGCATCGTGAACCTCGACCGCGACACGATACGGTTTCCCGACGGCTCCAGCGGCCAGCTCGAGATGCTCCGGCACCCGGGCGCGTCGGCGGTGGTCCCGTTCCTCGACCCCCCGGGCGAGGCCGACCCGCGCGTGCTCCTCATCCGGCAGTTTCGCCACGCGGCCGACGGGTTCATCTGGGAGGTTCCCGCCGGACGGCTCGACCCCGGCGAGGCCCCCGAGGCCTGCGCCCGCCGCGAGCTCGAAGAGGAGACCGGAATGCGCGCCGTCACGCTCGAGCGGCTCACCACCATCTACACCACCCCGGGCTTCACGGACGAGCGGATTCACCTCTTCCAGGCGCACGGCCTCGAGCAGGGGGCGCAGCACCGCGAGGCCGACGAATTCATGGAGCTGCACGCGTTGCGCTGGTCGGCGGTGATGCACAAGGTGCGCAGCGGAGAGATCCAGGACGGCAAGACCCTGGTAAGTCTGCTGTTCGTGCAGTGTGCCCGGAAGCGGCCGTCTCTCGACTGAGGCCCGCTCCCCGCCTACAATTCGGTCATGCCTTCCCATACGTACGACGCGCTGCTGCGCTCCCTCCCCAAGGGGGAGCTGGCGCCGGTGTACTATCTCCACGGCCCCGAGGACATCCTGAAGGACGAGGCGGTCCAGGCGATCGTGGAACGCGCGCTCGACCCCGCGCTCCGGGACTTCAACTACGACCAGCGCTCGGCCGCCCAGCTCGATCCGGAATCGGTCTATGCGCTGTGCACCACGCTCCCGATGATGGCGGAGCGCCGCGTCGTCGTGCTGCGCGAGGTCGAGGGGTGGAAGCGGAAGCCCAAGGCCCGCGCGGCCTTTCTCCGGTATCTGGAGCGTCCGGCGGTGGAGACCGTCGTCATCCTGATCCAGGGCGCGGCGGAGGAGGCGGAGGACAAGGACCTGGCGCGCGGCGCCTACGCGGTGGCCTGCGAGCCGCTCCCGGCCGAGCGCGCGAGGCGCTGGCTGCTCCGGCGCGCGGGCAGCCTCGGCGTGACGCTCGAGGACGCCGCGGCCGAGCATCTGCTGCTCGCCACCGGCAACGACCTCGGCACGGTGGCCGCGGAGCTCCAGAAGCTGGCTGCCCTTCCCGCCGGCGCACCGCTCACCGCGGAGCGGGTGGGCGAGCTGGTGGGGGTCCGCCATGGCGAGACGATCGTCGACTGGCGCGACGCGGTGCTCGACGGCGCCGCGGGACGGGCGGTGGCCATGCTGGGGCCGCTGCTCGATCAGCCGGGGGTGAGCGGCGTCAAGCTCATCACCCTCCTGGGCACGACGCTCGCCGGCATCGGGCTGGCGCGGAGCCACTACGACCGGCGCGTACGCGGCGGCAGCCTCGAGCGCCTGATGTTTGACCGCCTCCGCCAGCTCCGTCTCTTCGGGCTGCCCGACTGGAAACAGGAGAGCGCGAGCTGGGCACGCTGGGCCGCAGACTGGCCGGCCGCGCGCGTCCGAAACGCGCTTCGGGCCGCGCGGGATGCGGATCAGGCGCTCAAGAACACCACGATCTCCGACGAGCGCGGGATTTTGACCGACCTGGTGCTCCGGCTGACGGTCGCCCGCGCGGAGGCGGCGTGAAGCGGCTGCTGATCGCGGCGCTCGCGGCGGGAGCGGCGCTCCCCGGCGCCGTACCCGCTCACGCCCAGACCGACCCCCGGCTGGTGGATGCCGTGCGCGCCGCGCAGGAAGGCCAGAGTGATTCCGCTCGCGCCCGGATCCAGCGCCTCCTGGCCGCCACTCCGCCGACGGATACCCTCTATCCGCAGATCCTGTACGCGCAGGCCATGGTCGCGGGCTCCGCGGGAGACATGCGGCGGGCACTCCAGCAGGTGGCCGTCGAGTACGCCAGCTCCTCCTGGGCCGATGACGCGCTGCTCCGTCTGGTGCAGATGGACTACGCCGTCCGGAACCTGGAGAGCGCCGAGCGGAACCTCGAGCGGCTCCGGCTCGATTTCCCGGCCACGCCGCTCCTGGCCCGTGCCGCCTACTGGGCCGGACGAACCTACTTCGACGACAACAAGCCCGCCGCGGCCTGCCGCTGGCTGGCGGACGGGATGGCGCAGGCCGGCACCGACGTCGAGCTTCAGAACCAGCTCGGTTTCCTCTATCAGCGCTGCAACATGGCCGCGGACACGGCGGCCGCCCCGGCAGACAGCACTCGGCCACCGCCGAGCGACTCGGCACCCCCCACACCGGCCGCGCCGCCGGCGCCGGCGGCCAAACCCGCGTACCGGGTGCAGGTCGGCGCGGTAGCCACGCAGGCAGCCTCGGACGGCCTCGCGGCCCGCGCGCGTGCGGCCGGGTTCACGGTGATCACGGTGCGCGAGAAGGGCCTCTACAAGGTGCGCGCGGGAGAGTTCGCTACCCGCGCCGAGGCGCAGGCCGCGGCCGGCCGGCTCAAGGCGAAGCTCGGCGGCAATCCGTTCGTGGCCGCGGGTCCCTAGTCGAACGCATGTCGCCCACGTGCGCGTGGCCGATGACGTGGCTCGTCGGGGGCGCGCTGGCCGCCGGCTGCGCCCCACCTCATGCTTCCCTGCCATCGCCGGTCGCCGCCGCCGCCCCCTCCTGCCTGATCCAGGCTGACAGCGCGGGGGCGCCGCGCCGCGTCACGGCCGTGTTCGCCGACTCGGCCGGCGCCGAGCGCGCCCGGAGTGCCGGGACGCTGGAAACCCCGGTGTGGTTGGACTGCGAGGGCCGCGCGCATCCGGGGCTGGCCGCGGCGTGGTCGCGCGATTCCACCGGACGGTTCTGGACCCTCGAGCTCGACGCGCCGGCGGACCACGGCAGCGACCCCCGCTGGACCGCGTCCTCGCTCGCCGCCACTTGGCGCGCCGGTGCCCCCGCGAGCGAAGCGCTCCGGCTCTCGGGCGTTGAGTCCCTGCTCCCGCTGGATGAGCGCCGACTCGTGCTCGGCTTTTCCAGCGCACACGCCGATCTGCCACCGCTCTTCGCCGATCCCGCGCTCGGTATCCCCCGCGCGGAGCCGCTGCCGACCACGTTGGCGGCCCGGGCGTCCGACGGCGATTTGCGCGACGCGCTCGACGGCGGCGCCGATCTGGTCGTGAGCGCCGACCCGGCGTTGCTCGACTACGCCGCCCGGCGTCCCGGCCTCACCGAGACTCCCTTGCCATGGAGCCGGGGCTACGTGCTGCTCGTTCCCGCGGGACGCTCCTTCGGAGGCGCCATCCCGACCGACACCTCCGTATTCCGCGCCGGGCTCGCGCGCGATGCGGTCCGGGCCGACGCGCGCGCCGCGGCGGCGCCATTCTGGTGGGAGGCGGCCGGAGCCTGCGCCCGGGCTCGCCCGGAGGCGGGAGCGGGAACTTCGAGTGCCATCACCTACCGTGAGGACGACGCCACCGCGCGCGAGCTCGCCGAGCGGCTCGTGGCGCTGGCCGGCGCCGACGGCCTGGCGGCGCGTGCCGTCCCGTCCGACAGCTTCGCCGCCGTACTCCGCCGCGGGGGCGAGCGCGCCTACGTTGTGGCCGTGCCCATCCATGCGCTGGTGCCCTGCCGAGCGCTCGCCGACTGGCCGGCGGGTGCGTCCGTCATCCCGCTGGTGGATGCCCGCGATCACGCCATTCTCCGCCGCGGCACGCCGCCGCTGGTGGTTGGCTGGGATGGCACACTGCGATCGGCGGCCGCGATGGCGCCTCCCCCGTCGCCATGAGCTTCCGAACTCGCCTGTTCATCGCCTTCGGCGCGACCGTGCTGCTCCCGCTCGGCGTGCTCGCGCTGGGCGTGCGGCGGGAGATGGCCGGGCGCCTCACGGCGGAGAACGCGCGCCGCGCCGACGCGGCGGTCAGCGCGCTGCGCGACGAGCTCGGCCGTGAGAGTGCCGACATCGCGGCCCGGCTTGCGACGCTGGCCTCCCAGCTCGCGGGCGACAATCGCTTCCGTCTGGGCGTGGTGAACGGAGACGCCCAGTCGCGCCGGGGTCTCCTCGACCTGGCCGGGGGTGCCATGCGCGCGGCTGGCCTCTCGCTGCTGCAGGTGCAGGACAGCGCCGGCCGCATCGTCAGCTCCGGGCATTTCCGCAATGAGTTCGACCGCGCCGAGCCCGAGCTGCCCCTCACGCTCGCGGCCGAGGGCGACACTCCGGTGCTGGTGCGCGCGCGGACTCCGGACTCCTCGCTCGTGGCTCTGACGCGGGTGGACTCGCTGCGCGTGGCCGGCCGGCGGTTCACGCTCGTGGGTGGCACCGCCATCGAGGAGCGGCTCCGGGGCCAGCTTGCGCGCGACCCGGAGCTCTCGCTTCGGCTCGTCTATCCTCGCGGGCCCGCGACCCCGGCAGTCGGCGGCTCCGTCGTGAGCGAGCTGGCGCTGCCGTTTCTCGATTTGCTTCCCACTGCCGGGGCATCACTCGATACCGCGCGCGTCATCATCACCCAGTCGGGCGCCACGCTCTCCGCGCTCCGGCGGAGTCTGGACCTGTGGTTCCTCGCCGCCCTCGGCGCGACGCTGGCGCTTGCCCTGGGACTGGCGGCCTGGTGGTCGTCCCGCATCAGCCGCCCGCTCACCAGCCTCGCCGAGCAGACCGCTGCGATCGACTTCGACCGCCTGGACCAGAGATTCGCGAGCGATCGCGGCGACGAGATCGGCGCGCTGGCCGGCGTCCTCGACGCGATGACCGAGCGGCTTCGGCAGGGCGCCGCCCGGCTGCGCGACGCAGAGCGCCGCATCGCGACCGGCGACCTCGCACGGCAGGTCAACCACGACATCAAGAACGGTCTGGTGCCGATCCGGAATGTGCTGCGCCATCTGGCGCAGGTGGCCCGTGACGATCCCGCGTCGCTCGCCCGGGTGTTCGAGGAGCGGCGCGGCACGCTCGATTCGAGCCTGCAATACCTCGACACGCTGGCGCGCAACTACGCCCGGCTGTCGCCCGCCTCGCGAGGCGGAAAGTGTGATGTGAATGCGGTGATCGAGGAGGTCGTCCGCGGCGTTCCGTCGGGGCATGGCGAGCTCGCCACCGAGCTCGCGCCCGCCCTGCCGCCGGTCCTGGCCGACCCTCTCGTCCTGCGGCGCATCCTGGAGAACCTGGTGAGCAATGCCGTGGACAGTGTGTCGGGCAACGGGGGTGGCGAGGTGGTGGTGGCTACAGAGCGGCTCGACCCGCCGGCGGGCGCGCTGGTGCGCGTGACCGTCGGCGACACCGGCCCCGGCATGAACCGGGCCGGGCTCGAGCGTGCGTTCGAGGACTTCAGCACGACCAAGGAGGGCGGCACGGGCCTCGGCCTCTCGATCGTCCGGCGCCTGGTGCTCGACCTGGGCGGAACGCTGCGGATCGAGACCGCCCCCGGCGCGGGAACGCGCGCGATCGTCGAGCTGCCCGCGCGCGCCGCGCCGAGTGCCGATGGGAGTCCGACATGACGCTCGTGCTCGTGGTGGACGACATGCCCCCCATGGCCGAACAGTACGCCTACGATCTCCGGCGGCTCGGCGGCTACGAGGTCCAGGTCGCGCACGACGGACGCGAGGCGCTCGAGCGGCTCGGCGCCGAAGCGGTGGATTGCGTCATCCTCGACCTCGAGATGCCGGGCATGGACGGCTTCGAGGTGCTCCGCTCGCTGGAGCGGCAGGCCTCCGAGGTTCCGGTCATCGTCTACACCGGTACGGGTGACTACGACCGTTGCATCCAGGCCATCCGGCTGGGCGCCTATGGCTTCGTGGACAAGGCCGAGCCGGTCGAGCGGGTGGTGCGCGAGATCGAACTGGCGCTGGAGCGGCGCCGGCTCCGAGCCGAAGTCCGGGCGCTCGAGCGGCAACTCGACGGCGAGTCGTCGCTCGTCGGCACGAGTGCCGCGATGCGGCGGCTCCGGGAGCAGATCGGCCGCGTGGCGCCGGTACCGAGCACGGTCCTCATCACGGGCGAGAGCGGCACGGGGAAGGAGCTGGTCGCGCGCGAGCTGCACCGGCTGGGACCGCATCCGGCCGGGCCATTCATCGCCATCAATTGCGCCGCCCTGCCGGAGAACCTGCTCGAGAGCGAGCTGTTCGGTCACGAGCGCGGGGCATTCACCGGCGCGAGTGCGACCCGGAAGGGCGCGTTCGAATCGGCCGAGCGCGGCACCCTGTTCCTCGATGAGATCGGCGAGCTGCCGCTCGCCGCGCAGGCCAAGCTGCTGCGCGTGCTCGAAGAGCGCCGGGTGACGCGAGTCGGCGCCAGTCGCTCCGTGCCGGCGGAGGCACGCGTCGTGGCGGCGACCAACCGGGAGCTCGAGACTGAAGTGCGCGAGGGGCGTTTCCGGGAGGACCTCCTCTACCGGATCAATGCGCATGTCCTGGCCGTGCCGCCTCTTCGCGACCGGCGGAGTGACGTGCCCGAGATCGCCGGCCGGCTCGCGGCGACGATCTGCCAACGCTTCGGCATTCGCCCCAAGCGCATCGCCGCCGGCGCGCTCGATGTGCTGATGAATTACGAGTGGTCACGCAACAACGTCCGCGAGCTCCGGAACGTGGTCGAGCGGATGATCATCGCGGCCGACGGCGACGTGATCGGCCCCGGCCACGTGCCCGCCGAGCTCCAGGGCGAGCCGCCGCCCGCGGCTGCAGGCGCCCGGACATTCCAGGCGCTCAAGGCCGAGGCGGAGCGGCGAATCGTGCTCAGCGCGCTCGAGCGGAACGAGTGGCACGTCACCCGGACGGCGGAGGAGCTGGGGCTGGCCGATCATGCGAGCCTCCTCAAGATCATGCGGCGGCACGGAATCCGGCGGCAGTGAGCGGCGGGCCGGCTCGTGTCCGCGCGTCCACGTCGGCCCGACTCCGAGCGTGGTCTCACGGACACG
>JAICLE010000151.1 GCA_025927545.1 Gemmatimonadales bacterium | reverse complement strand
GCCTCCCCCCACTACCCCCCGCCCGCGCTCGGGCGGCCCCCCCCCCCCCCCCCCCCCGACTCCACTCCGAGAGTCGAGTTTGAACTTGGCACCGGTCCCCATCTTTACTCACCCTGACTGCCTTCGCCATGATCCGGGGCCCGAGCATCCCGAAACTCCGGCACGATTGCGCGTCGTGCTCGAGCGCGCTCGGGCGGAGCCGGGTATCGACGTTCGCGAGGTCGCCGCGGGTCCGGTCGATGCGTTGCTCGACGTCCACGCACCCGCGTACCTCGAGATGCTGCAGGCGATGAGCGCCCGCGGGGGCGGGACGCTGTTTCTGGACACCGTGCTGAACGGCGCGAGCTGGGCGGCCGTGCTGGGCGCGACGGGCGCGGTGCTGGCCGCGGTGGACCATGCCCATGCGGGGCGGGGCCACGCCTTCGCCGCGGTGCGGCCGCCGGGCCACCACGCGCTCGCCTCGCGCGGGATGGGATTCTGCCTGGTCGGCAATGCGATGGTGGCGGCGCGGCACGCGCAGCGGTCCGGCCGCGAGCGCGTGCTGATCGTGGATTGGGACGTTCACCACGGCAACGGCACGCAGGCGCTGATGGAGCACGACGCCACGATCCGCTATGTCTCGCTGCACCAGCATCCCTGGTATCCGGGAACGGGCACGGCCGAGGAGCGCGGGGTCGGGAACGTCTTCAACGTACCGCGCGGCCCGGGCGCTCCGGCCGCGCGGTACGTGGACGATCTCTGGGCCGCGATCGTGGCCGCCACGTCGGCGTGGGCGCCCGCGATCGTCCTCGTCTCCGCCGGATTCGATGCCATGCGCGGCGATCCGCTCGGCGGGTTCACGCTCGAGCCGGAGCACTACGGCGAGCTGACGCGGCGGCTGCGCGAGCATCTCCCCGATGTCCCGATCGTCGGCCTGCTCGAGGGTGGCTATGTTCCCGCGCGCCTCGCCGATGGGGTGCTGGCGCACGTGCTCGCGCTGGCCTAGTCCGGAACCCGCGTCTCCCCTCTACCGCCTCCGAGGACCCCGTGCCCAACTCCCTCCACATGCAAGCCGAATATCTCGAGCTGCGCACCAGGCACCCGTTCATCATCGCGCGCGGGGGGCGGAGCGACTACCGGACGATCTGGGTGCGCCTCAGCGACGGCGAGGGCAACGAGGGCTGGGGTGAGGCGGCGCCGTCCAAGTTCTACGGCGAGACCGCCGAGACGGTGCTCGCCGCCCTCAACGTTTACGTCGCGGCGATGCCGGCCGACCCGTTCGACATGGAGGAGACCGAGCGGCGCTGGGCCACCACGCTCCGAGGCAACGCCGCCGCCCGGTCCGCGCTGTCGGCGGCGCTCCACGACCTGGCGGGGAAGCGGCTCGGCATCCCGGTGTTCCGCCTCTGGGGGCTCGATCCGTCGAAGGCGCCGAGATCGACGTTCACCATCGGGCTCGACACGCCGGAGCGGATCCGCCTCAAGGTCGAGGAGGCGGCCGAGTATCCCATCCTCAAGGTCAAGCTGGGCACCGAGCACGACGTCGAGATCCTCCGCGCCATCCGGGAGGTGACCGATAAGGAAATCCGGGTGGACGCCAACTGCGGCTGGACGGTGAAGCGTGCGATCGCCATGCTGCCGGTACTGCGGGAGTTCGGGATCACCGTGCTCGAGCAGCCGCTGCCGCCGCACGAGATCGGCGGCCTCGCGGAGATCACCCGCCACGCCACGATTCCGGTCATCGCTGACGAGAGCTGCCGCACGGTCGAGGACATCCCGCCGCTGGTGGGCGCGGTGGACGGGATCAACATCAAGCTGGCCAAGTGCGGCAGCCTGCGCGAGGCGCTCCGGATGATCGCCGTGGCGCGCGCGCACGGCATGATGGTCATGGTCGGCTGCATGATCGAGAGCTCGCTCGGCATCACGGCGGCAGCGCACTTCACGCCGCTGGTCGATATCGTCGATCTCGACGGCGCCGCGCTCCTGTCCGTGGACCCGTTCACCGGCGCGCGCATCGACGGGGGGCAGGTCACGCTGCCCCACGGGCCGGGGCTCGGCGTCCAGGCGAGATGACGGACCGCTTCGCCCAGGTCGCCCTCCCGCTCCCGCTCGCCGCCCCGTACACCTATCGCATCCCCGACACCCTGGGCGACCGGGTAGCGCCCGGCGCCCGGGTGGTCGTGCCCGTCCGCCGGCGCGAGCTGATCGGGATCGTCGTCGAGGCTGACGCCGCCCCGCCGGCCGCCGCGGCGCGCGACGTGCTCGCGGCGCCCGACGCGGAGACGGCTCTGCCCGCCGGGCTGCTCGAAACGGCGCGCTGGATTGCCGGCTACTATGGCGCGCCGTTGGGCCTCACCCTCAAGTGCATGTTGCCGGGCGGCATGTGGGGGGAGTCCCAGGTGTTGGCCGCGCTCGTGCCGGGAGCCCGGCTGCCGGGCGGCGTCGCGGGCGAGGTGGCTGCGTGGCTCGAGCGCCGCGGCGGCGAGGCGCCCGTCGCTACGGTGGCCCGGGCGCTCAAGCGGCCGGTGTGGGACGTGCTCGACCGACTCGCCCGGGTGGGCGCCGTCGCCTTCCGGATCGAGCCCCCCGACACCGACGCCGGCGCGGTCACCGAGCGGGTGGCGTCGCTCGCCGGCGACCCCCCGACGCTGCTCGAGCGCGACGCGCTTTTCCGCCGCGCCCCCAAGCAGCGCCGGCTCTACGAGGCGCTGGAGCAGATGGGCGGCCGCGCGACGGTGCGGCACGTGACGGGGCAGCTCGGATTCACTTCCGGGGTGCTCCGGTCGCTGCAGCGGCGCGCGCTCGTGCACATCAGCGAGGCGGAGCGGGTGCGGGACCCGTTCGCCGACCTGCCGGCCCAGCCGCCGCCCACGCAGCTCACGGCCGACCAGCAGGCGGCGCTCGCGGCGGTCGAGGCGCTCGGTCCGGGTGACGGCGCGCTGCTGTTCGGCGTCACCGGCAGCGGGAAGACGCTGGTGTATCTGGAGGCGGTTCGCCGGGTGCTCGCGGCCGGGCGCGGGGCCATCGTGCTGGTCCCCGAGATCGGGCTCACCCCGCAGACGGTGAGCCGGTTTCGCGGAGCGTTCGGTGATCAGGTGGCGGTGCTCCACAGCGCCCTCTCCGACGGCGAGCGGGCCGACGCCTGGCGGCTCCTCCGCCGGGGCGAGCGCCGGGTGGCGGTCGGGGCGCGCTCGGCCATCTTCGCCCCGGTCGCGGACCTGGGGATGATCGTGCTCGACGAGGAGCACGAGACGAGCTACAAGAACGGGGAAACCCCGCGCTACCACGCGCGCGACGTGGCCGCCGTCCGCGCCCGCATCGAGGGCGCGAGCCTGGTGCTCGGTAGCGCCACGCCCTCGCTCGAGACCATGGCACTGGCCGAGCGCAAGCTGCGGCTCCTCCGGCTTCCCCAACGGATCGGCGCGCGGCCGCTGCCGCCGGTCGAGCTGGTCGACCTGCGGGTCGCCCCCAAGGTGGCCGGCACGGGCGCCGTAGCATGGTCGGAGGCGCTTGACGCGGCGGTCGTCGGCACGCTGGCGCGGGGAGAGCAGACCCTCCTGCTGCTCAATCGGCGCGGCTACGCGGCCTTCCTGCAGTGTCCCGACTGCGGTGAGGTGTGGCAGTGCCCGCGGTGCAGCATCTCGCTCACGGTGCACACCTCGCCGCCCGGCCTTCGCTGCCACTACTGTGGCCACGAAGAGGCGGTTCCCTTCACCTGCCGCGCCTGCGCCAACCCGGTGCAACAGATGCGCGGCTTCGGCACCCAGCAGCTCGAGCGGTTCCTGGCCGAGCGCTATCCGGGGGCGCGGCTCGCCCGGATGGATCTCGATACCACGAGCACCAAGTGGTCCCACCAGCGGATCCTGGCGTCGGTCGAGGCGGGCGAGGTCGACCTGCTCCTGGGCACGCAGATGATCGCCAAGGGACTCGATTTTCCCAACGTGACGCTGGTCGGCGTGGTGGACGCCGACACCGGGCTCTATCTGCCCGACTTCCGCTCGGCCGAGCGCACGTTCCAACTGCTGGCGCAGGTGGCGGGGCGGGCGGGCCGCGGCCCGCGGGGCGGGCGGGTGCTGGTCCAGACGCGCCATCCCGCGCATCACGCTCTCGTCCGCGCCGCCGCGCACGATACCGAAGGCTTCGTGCGCGAGGAGCGCGCGCTGCGCGAGTCGCCGCCTTACCCGCCCGAGATCGCGCTGGTGAACCTGCTGGTGTCAGGAACCGACGAGCGGGAAGTCGGACGTCACGCGGCCGAGTTGGCGGACTGGTGCGGGGCCCTGCTGGCCAGGTACGAGCTGCCCGTCACCCTGCTGGGCCCGGCGCCGTGCCCGCTCGCCCGGATCAAGGACCGCTGGCGCTGGCACCTGCTCCTCAAAGGCCGCTCCGAGGTCCTCGGCCGCGTCGTCCGCTACGCCGCGCAGCGGCTGTCACGGGCAGGGGATGTGCGGGTGGTGATCGATCGGGATCCGGTGTCGCTGCTCTGAGCGGGGGGAAAGACGGAAGGACGGAATGACGGAAGGGTAAAGCACACCGGAGCCGCGTGCCGTTCCCTTCCGTCCTTCCGTCCTTCCGTCCTTCCGTCTTTCCGCCCTTCCGCCCTACGATCCAGTCCGCGTCCGATACCCGATCTCCGCCCCCAGATACACCACCCGCCGCGGCGCCGGCTCGAACACCCGTCCGAACGTGCCGTTGATCGTCACCGACCCGATGTACCGCCGGTCCCACAGGTTGTTGATGC
>JAICLE010000104.1 GCA_025927545.1 Gemmatimonadales bacterium | reverse complement strand
GTGAACGGGCGATTCTGGGGGTCCACGCAGCTTGCCGTGGACGCGGGGCTCGACGTGCCGAAGGCGTGGGTCGAGCTCCTGGAAGGGAGGCAGGTCGCGCACGCAATGGAGTACCAATCGGGCGTCACGCTCCGGTGGTTGTGGGGCGACATCAAGCGGTTTCTCACCACCCTGCATGGGGCCCCACCCGGGTTTCCGGGTGCGTATCCCACGCGGCTGCAGGGGATGGCGGAACTGTTCCGCCGCCAGCCCCGCGGCACCCGGCTCGAGGCGTGGCGGCGGAGCGATCCTGGTCCCGCACTGGGTGAATGGGTGCAGGGTGTCAGCGAGCTGCTGGAGCTCGGAGTGTCACAGGGGCGAGCCAGGCTGAGGCCGGTCCCACCGGCCCCGAGGCTGGAGCTCGGGATCAATCGTAAGTAGGGCGACTTCCACGAGAGGCAAGGGTCTCAATGTCCGACGAAGCTCCCGTAGGCCCAGAGGTCCAGCCGCCGGCGCGGTCGGGACGGCTCCCCGCGCCCGCGGGCTACGAGGCCGAGACGCGGGGGGCGATCGCCCTCGGTCGGATTCTGACGGCCGTTCACCGCCACCTGGGCCTCATGCTGGTGGTCACCACGTTCACCACGACGTTCGCCTTCATCGCCTTCCGGCAGCCGGCACTCTACCGGGCCAACGCGGTTCTGCGCCTGATGGGCGACCGGCGGGTAATTGCGCCGGCAGCCGATCCGGTCTCCCCGGTGGACGACCGCCACGTGATCCTGGTCAATTCGCTCGTGCCGCGAGTGCGGAGCCGGAGCGTCATCGGAGCGGTGGTGGATTCGCTGGGCCTCCAGTTGCGGCCGGCGCCGACCTTCTCCCTGCTGCAGCCGCTGATGCAGCCTTCGATCCCCCTCAGCGGGGTACGGGTCGATCCGGCAGCCAAGCCGGATACGCTCCGGCTGTATTTCGGGCCGGACTCGCTGGCCGTGTGGCACGGCAAGGATTTCCGCCGTGAGGCCTACGGCCGGCTGATCTCGGCGGCGGGGGCCCGCTTCACCGTGCCCAGGGCGCCGGACGTGGCAGGCGCGGTGCTGGCGATCATCCCGCGAGACCTCGCCATCGACCAGGTGCTGGCCCAGCTTGCCGTCGTTCCGGTCACCGGCACCGACGCCCTCGAAGTGCGCTACATCGATACCGATCCGCGGCTGGCCCAGGCCGTCACCAATCAGGTGGTTCATACGTTCTACGCCTCGACCATCAACTCGTCGCAGGAAGAGGCGCGGCGGCGGCGCATCTTCCTCGAGGGCCAGCTCCAGGAGAGCGATCGCCAGCTCGGCCAGGCGCAGGAAGGCCTGACCGGGTTCCGCAGCCGCGGCCGCCTGGCCAACTCGGCCGACAAGCTGGCGCGGCAGCAGGTCGATCTGATGAACCTCGACGCGCGGCGCGGGGAGCTGCAGGCCGACCGCCGGGTGTTCGGCTCGCTTCTCACCCGGCTGGAGTCGGCCGACGACAGCAGCCGCACCGAACAGCTGTACACCCTGGCCTATTCGCCGGAGATCGCGACGGACCCGATCGTCGGCAAGGTGTTCCAGCAGCTCCTGACCTACAGGGCTCGGCTCGATTCGCTGACCAGCGGACCGTATCAGAGCTCCGCGACCAATCCCGACGTGCTGCAGCTCCGGCAGATGGTCAGCGCCTCGCAGGGAGAGCTCACCCGCGCGGTGCGGGCCCGGATGGCCTCGATCAAGGATCGTCTCGCCGCCCTGCAGGATCTCCGCACCAGGAGCGCCGACGAGATCGCGACCCTCCCGGTGCTGCAGGCGGAGGAGTCGCGGCTGGGACAGCGGGTGTCGGCGCTGGCCGATTTCTCCAACCAGCTGCGGCTGGAGTATCAGAAGGCCCGGATGGCGGAAGCGCTGGCGGCGGCCGACGTCGAGATCGTGGACCTCGCGACCTTGCCCTACCTGCCCACCGGCGTGCCGTGGTGGTTCAAGGTGGGCCTGGCACTCGTTTTCGGTCTCGTGCTGGGCACCGTGCTCTCCCTGTTGCTCGAGCTCAAGAACCACTCGATCCGCGGGCCCGAGGAGCTGGAGGAGGTGCTCCACGTCCGCGGCCTGGGAGTCATCCCGCCCGTCATGGAGGTGATCGCCGGCGAGGAAGCGCTGGCGCTCGGGGGAACCGCGGGCGCGAGTGGAGACCCGGCACGCCGCCCGCGCGGGCTCGTGACCGATTCGACCGTTTGGCCCTCGGTGGGCGCGGAAGCGTTCCGGCTGCTCTACAGCAGCCTCACGCAGGGTTGGGGCGACTCGACCCGGACGATCCTGGTCACCAGCGTCGCCCCGCTCGAAGGAAAGACGATGGTCGCGGCGAATCTGGCGGTGACGTTCGCGCGGGAAGGCGCCCGGGTGCTGCTGATCGACTGCGACCTGAGGCGGCCGCGGCTGCACAAGCTGTTTCGGGTGTCGCGGGCGCCCGGGCTGGTGGATCTCCTCCGTCCCGCCGTCCCGGAGGAGCAGGACCTGCGTCCCGACGATGAGCGCCGGCCGATGGAGCACACGTACAGCATGCTTCCCGACGTCGCCCGGGAGTACGAGCCCACCGTGGCGGAGCCGGCGGACGCCGTGCGCAATGGGAATGGGAATGGGAACGGCCATCGGCCAGCGGCGGCCTCGCCGGCGGGAGCGCAGCGCCCGGCGAGCTTCAGGAACATCCGGGAGACGAGCAGCCCCGGGCTCTGGCTGCTGCCGTGCGGCACCGTCCGGCGGAGCACGGCGGAGACGCTCAAGGCGAGCGCCATGCGCACGCTGCTGAGCGAGCTCGCCGGCGAGTTCGACGTCATCATCCTCGACACGCCGCCGG
The DNA here is from genome assembly GCA_025927545.1 of Gemmatimonadales bacterium. Taxonomy (GTDB): domain Bacteria; phylum Gemmatimonadota; class Gemmatimonadetes; order Gemmatimonadales; family GWC2-71-9; genus CAVVWJ01. The sequence continues at coordinate 8,111 of JAICLE010000104.1, read as the reverse complement.
CACTTGCGAGTGCCGATGCCGTCATTCTCGCGCCGGTGGCGAACGACGTGATGCTCGTGGTCCGCGCGGCGCATACCGATCGCGATGCGGTCGACCGCGCGCGCCAGCAGCTCAGCGATGCCGGCGGCAACGTCATCGGGGCCGTACTCAACGATCCGGAGGGCAAGGTGGCGGGTGACGGCATGCGCTACTACGTCTACGGCGAGTCCGCGGCCGCGGAATGAGGACGCGGCCGGCCGGGCTCAGCCGCCGAACTTCTCGAGGTAACTGCCCATCGCCTGTGTGATGGCCTCCCGTGCTGCCGCCGCCCCTTCGAACCCACGCGTCTCCGTGCGGGTCCCTTCGAGGTCCTTGTACACCTGAAAGAAGTGCTCGATCTCCTTCAGATGGTGCCGGGGAATGTCGCCGATGTCGTTGAGGCCCTCGGAGTACGGATCGCCCGTGGGCACGGCAAGGACCTTCTCGTCCGCGGCCCCTCGGTCCACCAGGTGAAAGAGTCCGATCGGACGGGCGTTCACCAGGCAGCCGGTGAAGACGGGGATGGTCATGAGGACGAGGATGTCGAGCGGGTCGCCGTCGTCGCCCAGGGTGCGGGGGAGAAAGCCGTAGTCACCCGGGTAGTGGACGGCGCTGTGCAGAACGCGGTCGAGCCGGAAGACGCCGAGCTCCTTGTCGAGCTCGTATTTATTGCGCTCGTTGGTGGGGATCTCGATGACGGCGGTGACTTCCGCCGGGGGCGTGGGGCCGGTGGGAATGTCGTGCCAGGGGTGGAAATGGCGGGGGTGCACGAGGGGCACGGGGTCACCGGCTGAGGGTGGTCTGGCTCTGTGCGGCTGGGTCGCCGGCCGTGAATATATGTGGGCGGCGAAGCGTCGGGGGGAGCGATAAGGGGCTGGCCGGGAGCGGGACTTGAGGTGCGCGGCATTCAGAAGCGCGTCGCGCCCGTCAGGAAAGGCGTGTCGTACAACTTGATGTCAGCGACACAAACGCTAATTTGAAAGCAACTTACGACACGAAGCTAAGGTCGATTCACCGGTCGCATTTCGACCCGCCGATCAGCCTCTCGCGGTGCCCCAGTCCAACCAGCGTACGACGGAGCGCCTGAGCGCGCCGGGAGGGCGCGGGCTCGGGGCCGCTGCACCGGTATCCCGGCGCTGCGGAAGGCGCCGGGCGCAGCTATAATCCGGGCTCCGGCACTCTCCCGGCCTCTCCCGCCACACCCGGAACGACCTTGCGGCTCTTGTTTCTCGCCCCGTTCGCGCCCCGGCGCGACGGCAGCCACGGAGGCGGCCGGGCCATCGCCGAGCTGGTCATGCGGCTGGCCGAGCGGCACCGGGTCGCGCTCGTGTGCCTGCGGGGCGCGGCGGAGCCACGGGCCGATCCCGTACTGCTCGAGCGCTGCGTGATGGTGCACGAGGTGGCGCGCCCCGCGGTGAGAGGTGCCCTGAGCCGCTTCGGCCGACGGGTCCGGGTGGCGGCCGCGCTGGTGCGGGGCACGCCGGCCATGGTCACGGGGGGCGCGAGCCGGGAGTTCGCCGAAGCCGTGCGTCACGCTGCCGGGAGCTTTCAGCCCGACATCGTGCAGCTCGAATACCATCTGATGGGCGCCTACCTCCCCGCGCTCGCCGGGTGCCGGGCCCCACGCGTGCTGAGGCAGCTCGAGCCCGGTGCCGGGGCGGCACGGGAACGTGCGAGCTACCGGCCCGGCCTCGCGCGGTTCACGGGTGCGCTCGAGCGCAGGGCCTGGACACGCTACGAGCGCGGCGTCATGGCGCAAGTCGAGGCGGTGGTCGCGCTCACCCCGCGGGACGCGGCGGTGCTGGCGCCACTCGCGGGTGCCACGCCGATCGAGTGCATTCCCCTCGCCGTTGCGCCACCTGCCCGAGCCTTCGACCCCGCAGGAACGGCAGCGGAACTGCTCTTCGTCGGGAACTACACCCACTCGCCCAACGTCGAGGCGGTGGAGCGGCTCGTTCACGCCATCCTCCCCCGCGTGCGCGCCGCCTGCCCGGACGCGGTGCTCCGCGTCGTGGGGGCCCATCCGCCCGCCCGCTGGTCCGGCCGCGAAGCCGCGGGCATCCTCGTGCCGGGCAGCGTGCCCGACGTGGGTCCGTATCTCGATCGCGCGGCCGTGGTGCTGGCGCCGTTGTCGATCGGCGGGGGCATGCGGGTGAAGGTCATGGAGGCGCTGGCCGGCGGGAAAGCCGTCGTGGCGACACCGCTTGCCCTCGAGGGGCTCGGGGTCGAGGATGACCGGCAGGTGCGGATCGGGCGAACCGACGAGGAACTGGCCCGGCTCACGATCGAGCTGCTCCAATGTCGTGATCGGCGGGCGGCGCTGGGCACGCGGGCACGCGCGTGGGCGCTGGCCGCGCTGGGCTGGGAAGGTCCGCTGGCTGCCTTCGAGCGGCTGTATGCGTCCTTGCAGCCGCGGTGACGCGGCAAGCACCGGCCCGACCCGAGCGCCGGGGGGCGGCCGCGTGTTAGCTTTCGTTCCCGACGCGCTTCCTGGCCCGAGTGGCGGAACGGCAGACGCAGTGGACTCAAAATCCACCGGGGGCAACCCCGTGCGAGTTCGAATCTCGCCTCGGGCACTCATCTCATGACATCGCCGTATCGAGCACTGACGGGATCGATCAGCGCGTCAGAGCTGCGGTCCGGCGACCGCGTCGCCCTCTTCATTCTGTTCATCGCCATCGGGTACTTCGTCCACGAGGCTGCCGGGCTGATCGACGCGCCCGGCCTCCAGTACGACGAAGTGCTCTTCGTGAACGCCGCGACCGGAGAAGCCACGAACGGGCTGTTCGTGGCCAAGAGGATTCTGGGCATCCCGGTCATGCTCATGGGCTACGTCGGGGCGCTCAAGGCGTATCTCTACTATCCCGTCTTCCGGCTTTTCGGGGTGTCGGCGGCGACCGTCCGCTGGCCGGTGATCGTGGTGTCCGGGCTCACGCTCTGCGTGGCGTACGCGGTCGCGCGCTTCTCGTTCGGGCGAGTCGTCAGCGCGTTGCTGGTGCTGGTGATCGCCGTGGACCCGGCGTTCATCTACCTGACCACGCTCGACTACGGCCCGGTCGCGCTGATGCTGATCCTGAAGCTCTCAGCCCTTCTGTTCGCCCTGCTCACCGTCAGGACCGGATCGCCCCGTTACCTCTGGGGGATGACCATCGCCTGTGCTCTGGGATTGTTCGACAAGCTGAATTTCATCTGGTTCCTGCTGGCGCTCGCGATCGTGAGCGGACTGCTATTTCGCGGGGAGCTGGCGGCCGCATTCCGGCGTGATCGCATCGGGTTTCTCCTGCCGCTCGGGTTCCTGGCCGTCTTCACGGGCGTCACGACGGTAGCGCTCATCATCCCGCTACTGGTTGCATCGCAGGCCACGGAGAGCGGAGGGGGCTTGCTCGAACGCTTCCATTATGTGCTCGGCCTGTATGCCAGAACCATGAATGGCCAGGAGTTCTATCGTCTGGTCACGAAGTCCTCACTGAGCGCGCGGAGCTTGACGAACGTCGTGGCCGGCTTCGGATTCCTGGCTCTCGGCGGGACGACGCTCCGGGCGGTCAAGCGGGCGGGTGGGGTGACCCGCCTGCCCCTGCAGCGCCGGATTCTCGCGTGCCACCTCCTGCTGTTCCTCCTGATCGGTGTCCAGATCCTGATCACGCAAAAGGCCTGGGGACCCCACCACGTCATGATGCTGTATCCCTTTCAGCATTTCGTAGTATTCGGCGCGGCCAGCAGCCTCGCGGGCCCGGCGGGAGCCGTGGCCGTTGCGGGCGCGCTCACGGTCTGCGGCCTCAATGTCGGTGCTGCGTATGCCCGAGGTTTCCGGCCCACGGCCGAGTTCGAAGCGCAGTGGAGCCCGGTCGTGAACGATCTGGTGGCCTACTTGAACCAGAGCTCCGCCGATCGGATCGTGTCCGTGGACTGGGGGACGCACAATCAGATCTTCGCGCTCGGCACGCCCCGTACGCGCGCCGTCAGTCGCGACCTCTGGCCGGAGTTTCGCGCCTTGGCCGATCGGGAGCATCAAGAGCGACTCTACCTCAGGGACTTCGAAAAACGCCACGTCGTCGCCGTGCTCTTCGGGCCACGCTGGGACATCATGCCGACGGTGCGCGAGAATTTCACCGCCTGGGTACGCACCTTTGGTCTGGCACCCGTCCTGGAGCGGGTCTTCAAGAGTCCGGCGGGCACGGTGATTTTCGAGGTGTACTCGGTGGACGGGACGCATGATGCATCCGGTGCGGTGAGATGAGCGGACCGGCTGGGCCGCGGGCGCTGGCGTGAGGCACCGACCCCGCCGCGTGCGCGGTCCCGTCCTCCAGATCTGTTGCGCCGCAATCGTGTTGGCGCTCGTCCTGGTCGCGCTGCGCGCCAAGATCGCGTTCACCCGTGCGGACCTGCACTCCCCCGGGAAGGTCCTCCGTGCGCTTCCCGGTATCGCCTATTCGGATCTCGCCTACGTCGCCGCCCTGACCGGCGTCTTCCTGGCGCTCTGCGTGCTGGTGGCCAGGGAACCCGGCCTCCAGCGCCTGATCGCCCGGATATTCGCCGCGGCGGCCTGCCTGTCGCTGATCCTCGGGTTCGTGAACGTGAGGGCCGTCGCCGAGCTTGGGCGTCCGGTGAACTATCAGTGGCTCTACTACTCGCATTTCATGCGCAGCATGGACAGCTATACTGCCCTGGCCGCGCTGCTCTCCTGGAGCTGGGTGGCTACGGTACTCGCCGCGTGTCTCGGGCTGCTGCTGGGGACGTCCCTGCTGGCGCGGATCGGAGAGTGGGCGCTGTCAAGGAGGGGGGTGCGGCCATGGACCGCCGCCGCCGCAATCGGTGCGTGCGTGAGCTACTTGGCACTCGGCTGGGCCTGGCAGGGCAGCGGCAACTGGAGCGCCGCCAGCCTGGAAAATCCGGTCGTCGCGCTGGCGGCGTCGGTGTTCGATGCCGGGGCCAACCCGGTGCTGGCCCGGATGCCGACGCACATCGGGCCGGATGACTTCCTCACCGTCGGGGCGCGGGGAGCCTCGGTCACCTCGACGCCGTTCACCGCGCGTGCGCGCAAGGCCGGCGTGCGGAACGTCATCGTCGTGGTGCTCGAGTCCGTGGGTGCGGAGTACCTGTGGGGGTTCGGAGCGTCGGACTCCGGGCGTATGCCCGAGCTGGAGCGCTATCAGCGCTCCGCGAGACGCTATCTGAACTTCTACGCTCACCAGCCCTCCACGACCCATTCGCTCGTGGCGCTTCTGCTCGCCGACTATCCGCCTCATTCGTTCCGGGTGCGCACGCGTGAGCACCCCGACATTGCGCTGCCTTCGCTCAGTGGCGAACTGAAGGGACAGGGCTACCGGACAGCGTTCATCAACGCCGAAGACGTCGGCTTCCAGGGAGCCGACGTCTTCCTTGCTCATCGGCAGTTCGATCTGGTGGAGGACGCCAGCTCGGGGCCGTGTGCCGCCACGCCCGGCGGCACTCCCCCCTACGACGACTGCATGGTCCGCAAGCTGACGGACTGGATCGGCCGGGACTCCGCGCAGCCCTTCTTCGCCGTCCTGTGGACCTATCAGACCCATTTCCCCTACCTCGCGCCGAGCGGCGGCGAGGAGCGGGTGAATCCGCCGGCCGGCCCAGCGGGACGACAGCCTTCCGATTCTCTGGACGTCCGCTTCGCCCGCTATCTCCGCGCGCTCCGCGAGACCGACAAGGCACTCGGCAAGCTGCTCCAACGGCTCGACCAGCTGGGCCAACTGGACTCTACACTGGTCGTCGTGCTGGGGGATCACGGCGAGGCCTTCGGGCAGCACGGCAATTCGTTTCACCGATATCTCTACGAGGAGGAAGTGCACGTCCCGCTGCTCCTCATCAATCGTCGGCTGTTCCACGGCGAGTGCGACTCCGCCATCGGCGGCACGATCGACATCGCCCCCACCGTCATGGACCTGCTTGGGTATCGGCTGCCCGCCGAATGGCAGGGCCGGAGCCTCTTCGATCCCAATCGCACGGGCCGGGTGTACCTCTTTGGCCCGTATTCAGGGTTGTTCGGGTACCGGGATGGGTCGCGCAAGCTCATCTATGATGCGATCGCCGATCACCCGGCGCTCTACGACCTGGCCTCCGATCCGCGCGAGACGATCGACCTCGCCGGCAGCCACCCGGCGGCCGTGCGGGAGGGACGGGAGCGACTCGCCGCCTGGGTGCAGTTTCAGAACCGGTTCTACCGGCAGTACGGCGTGTCCCGGTGACAAGTACGGTGGTTCACTTCAGCGACAGCAACGGCTTCGGCGGGGCGGAGCAGGTGATGCTGCAGTTGCTCGAGGGACTGGATCGGGCGCGCTGGCGTCCGGTGCTCCTGCACCACACCGAGCCGGGGCTCGCTCGGCTGGTCGCAGGGGCGCAGGCACTGGACGTCGAATGCCGCGTGGCGCCCCGCCTCTCCAGGCGGCAGCACCTGGGCTCTGGTTTGCGCGAGTTCGTCAGAATCCTGCAAGCGGAGCGCCCCGCAGTGTTCCACGCCCATCTGCCCGCGCCGTTGACAGGCAAGTACGGCCTGCTTGCCGCCGCGCTCGGCCGCGTGCCCGCCGTGGTCGCCACCGCGCATCTCCTGGACGACCGACCGGCCGATTGGCGGGAGCGCGTCAGCCAGCGGATGCTCACGGCCTGCGTGGATCGCTATCTCGCCGTGTCGGATGGGGTGGCGCGTCGGCTGCGGGCGAGGTCCGGGATGCCCGAGCGCAAGCTCCGCGTCATCCGGAACGGTGTCGCCGTGGACCGCTTCCGGCGCCCTCCCGACCTTCGCCTCCGGGCGGAGCTCACGGGTGGTCGTGAGCAGCCGATCGTGCTCACGATCGCTCGCCTGGATGCCCAGAAGGGGCACGTCCACCTTCTGGCGGCGGCCGCGGAGATTCCCGATGCGCTGTTTCTCCTGGCCGGCGACGGTGCCGAGCGGCCGCGGCTGGAGGCAGAGGCGCGCGCGCTCGGCGTCGCCGACCGCGTCCGCTTCCTCGGGCACCGGGACGATATCCCGGAGCTGCTCGCCCTCTGCGATCTCTTCGTGCTTCCCTCGCTGTACGAAGGCCTCCCGCTGTCGGTGCTCGAGGCGATGGCCGCCGGCCGGCCGGTTGTCGCCACTGCGGTCGGAGGCACCGACGAAGCCGTGCTGCATGGCGAGACCGGCCTGCTGGTTGCGCCCGGCGCCGCATCCGCGCTTCGCGATGCCATCCGAGCCCTGCTGGCTGACCCGGATCGGGCGGCACGCATGGGTGAGGCCGGCGGCATCCGCGCGTGCAGGGAATTCTCCGCGGGCCGGATGATCGCCCAGGTGACCGGCGTCTATGAGGAGCTCCTCGATCGGCACGCAGCCCGTCGTGTCCGCGCCTGACCTGCCGGAGGCGCTGCTCAATCCGCTGCTGCGGCGGGTGGACTGGCGCTTCCTGCTTCACGCACCCCGAGTGCGGCGAGCCGTGTGTTTCGCGGATGGCGAGCTCCGCCGGGGACTCGAGCTGGTGGCCGAGGAGGTGATCGCCGCCGAGTCCGGAGCTGCCGAGTGCGACCTCGCGGTCGTGGGCCATCCCGACCTCCCCACGCTCCTCGCGGCCTCGGCCGCGCTTCGGCCGGGTGGAGTCTGCTACATCGAGTGGCGGCGGTCGGGCCCTGGCGGCCGCCGGCGACTTGCAGCCATGCTGCGTACCGCGGGCTTTGGGCATCCCAGCTCATACCTCGCCTGGCGTTCCGCCCTCCGGGCGAGCGTCTGGCTTCCGCTCGGGAGCCCGAGTGCCGCTCGCTACTTCGAGCGTGAGCTCCACGGTCGCACTCGGCGGCCGGTGGCGCGAGTGCTGCGGACGCTGGTCACGCTCGGCGGCCGGGCGGGCATCGCGGGAACGCTCTCGACCGTGGTCCGGAAGCCCGCCGCGCCGGGAGATGAACTTCCGGAGCCGCCGTTCTTCGGGACGATCAGGCGCGACTGGGCCCGGTGGGGCTTTCCCGGCACGCCGGACGCGCTCTCGCTGATGCTGCTCACCGGAGGGCCGCGGAGCCTGAGCAAGGTCGCGGGCTTCGTCTTCACGGACGCCGACTCCGGCCCTCGCCTGGTCGTAAAGATGGCGCGCGCGCGCGGGGCG
>JAICLE010000077.1 GCA_025927545.1 Gemmatimonadales bacterium | reverse complement strand
TACTCCGCCTCCGGCCGCCCGAACATCAACTGGATCAACCCCCGCTCCTCCGGCCGCGCCAGCACGTACACATGGTCACCCGGCTGGAGCACGGTTGAGCCACGCGGCGGGATGAGGCGGTTGCCACGTACGATCAGCGTGACCGAGGAGCCGTCCGGGAAGTCCAGATCCTCGAGCGACGCCCCGGACACGACCAGCGCCTCGTCGACATAGAAGGACATGAGCTGGTCCTCGAGCGGCAGCCGGGATTCGATGGCGAGTACCGCCTGCGGGGCCGGCGGGCCCGAGGACTGGAGGCCCAGCCGCCGGGTCACCCACGCCACTGTGCCGCCCGGCGCGATCGCGCTCGCCACCACGATGAAGAAGACGAGGTGGAAGATCCGATCGCCCCCCGTCGCACCGACCAGCACGGGATAGATGGCGAGCACGATCGGCACCGCACCTCGGAGCCCCACCCAACCGATGTAGAGGGTCTCACGCCACGGGTAGTGGAACGGCAGCAGGCACAGCCATACCACCAGCGGCCGCACGACGAACGCAAGCAGCAGCGCCAGGCCAAGACCCGGGCCTGCCACCTCGAGCAGGCCGCTCGGGAAGATGAGCAGACCGAGGATCAGGAACATTCCGATCTGCGACAGCCAGGCCAGCGCGTCGTGCACCCGCAGCAGCCCCGACTTGTACGGCAGCGGGCCGTGTCCGAGCACCATGCCGCCGACGAACACGGCGAGGAACCCGCTGCCGCGGAGCAACGTCGTCACGCCGAACGCCAGCAGTGCCAGCGCCAGCGTGAGGGCCGGATACAGTCCGCCGGTGGGGAGGGGAAACCGGGTGAGCAGCCAGCGTCCGCCGAGCCCGATCGCCACGCCGAGCGTGCCGCCGACGCCCAGCTGGAGCAGGACCTCGCCGAGCATGCCGCTGACGCTCGACTGGCCCGGGTGCAGCAGGTTGGCCGTCAGCGCGATCGTGAGGATGACCGCCATCGGGTCGTTGAGCCCCGACTCGAGCTCGAGCGTGGTGCCCACGCGTCGCTTGAGCTGGAGGCCGCTCCCGCGCAGCACGGAGAACACCGCCGCGGCATCGGTGGAGGAGACGATGGCGCCGAGCACCAGGGCCTGTGGCCAGGGGAGACCCCAGAGGCGGGCGGGGATCGCGAGAAGCCCGGCCGTCAACGCCACCCCGACCGTCGCCAGCAGCCCCGCCGGCGCCCAAGTCCGGCGCAGACCCGAGAGCGGCGTGTTGAGGCCGCCGTCGAACAGGATCAGCGCCAGCGCGACCGTGCCGAGCCGGAACGCCATCCGGTAGTCGGTGAACGCGATCTGCCCGATTCCCTCCGAGCCGGCGAGCATGCCGACTACCAGAAAGAGCAGCACGATCGGGAGACCGGCCCGGTGGGACGCGCGGCTGAACAGGACGCTCGCCGCGATCAGGACACCGGCCACGGTAAGCAGGACCGCGATGCCGAGGGGTTCATTGGGAGGCATGCAGCCAGATTAGCCCTCGGCTGGCGCCCCGCGCCAGAGGCGGGACATACTTGAGCCCATGATCGAGCACCACTTCGCCGCTCTGCTGGCGATGATCGGCATCGTCATCATCATCTCCTCACTCCTGTCGGGGGCGGTGGAGCGCTCCGGGCTGCCCGAGGTCGCCATCTTCCTGCTGGTCGGCACGGTGCTCGGCCCCTCCGGGCTAGGGCTGGTGGACCTGGCGCTCGACTCGCCGACGCTGAAGGCCATCGCGACGCTTGCCCTCGTGTTCGTGCTGTTCACCGACGCGATCCAGGCCGACATCGGGGAGATCCGGAAGCAACGGCGGCTTGCCGCGCTCATCCTCGGGCCGGGGACACTGCTCCCGGCGGCGCTTCTGGCACTGGCCGCGTGGCTCCTGCTGGATCTCACGCCCCCCATGGCCGCCATCCTGGGCGGTGCGCTCGCCTCGACCGATCCGGTGCTCCTCCGCACTTTCGTCCGCCATCCCGAGCTCCCGCCATCCGTCCGGCTCGGGCTCCGGATCGAGAGCGGGATGAACGACGCCATCCTGCTCCCGGTCGTGGTGCTCGCGATGCTGGCGATCTCGGGGGGCGCCGAGGCGGAGGCGCCGGACGTGGCGCGCCACGTCGTGGGGCTCTTCCTGCTGGGGCCGGCGCTCGGAGCGCTGACGGGCTATGTCGCCATCACGCTGCTCGATCAGGTGCGCCGCCGGGTGGGGGTACGTCGGGACTACGAGTCGCTCTACGCGCTGGGCGTGGCCTTCACCGCCTTCGCCGTGGCCGAAGCGGTGGGCGGCAGCGGCTTCCTGGCGGCGTTCGCCGCGGGGCTGGTCATCGCGGCGCTCGACGTGGAGCTGTGCGACTGCTTCCTCGATTACGGCGAGGCGTCGGCGGAGATGTTCCTGCTGCTGAGCTTCGTGGCGTTCGGGACCGGGCTCATCTGGACCGGCCTCTCCGTCGCCGGCGACTGGCGGGTGCTGCTCTTCGCGGTGCTGGCGCTCTCCATCCGGACCGCAGTGCTGCTGCCGGTGCTCGCGCGCTCGGGGATTGACCGGCAGAGCCGCCGGCTCATCGCGCTGTTCGGCCCGCGGGGGCTGAGCTCTCTGCTACTGGTCCTGCTGCCGGTATTCGCGGGAATCCCGGGAGCGGAGCGGCTCTTCGTCGTTACGTGTCTGGTCGTGCTGCTCTCGGTGGTGGTGCACGGTGGCGGGATCGCGCTGTACCTCCGGCGTCAGGGGCGGGCCCGCGCCGCGGCGACCGCACCGGCGGCCCACACGGCGCCGGTCGTGCAGCCGGATGCCGGTGCGGCGAAGCCGGAGCCACCTGCGCCCGAGCGGATCACGATCGACGAGCTCGTGCAGCTGCAGCGCACCGGAGCCCCCGTCATCCTGGCCGACGTGCGAACCGAGCGCTCCTACCGGGACGATCCGAGCATCGCCGCCGGGGCGATCCGGCTGCCGCCGGATGACGCGGTACGGCTGGCCCGGGAGCGACGACTCGACCAACACGCTACCATCGTTCTGTATTGTGCGTGACAGGACGAAGCCACAAGCGCCCGGGTGGCGCGAGAGCTTCGTCGGGCAGGATGGGACAAGGCGCGGGCGCTGGTGGGCGGGTGGGCCGCGTGGCAGGCCGAGGGCTTGCCCGTGGTGCCGAAGGCGGACGCCGGCTGACGCTCACTTCCCGGTCGGCTGGAGCTGCATCATCGGCATCACGCTCCCCGATACCTGCGGCATCTGGCCGTTCCACCGCTTGCTCATTTCGTACTGGACCAGTGTGGGGGTGATGCTCTCGCTCAGCAGCCGGTTGGCCTTGGCCTGGGCTTCCGCCTCCGCCAGGATCGCCTTGGCGCGGCCGACGGCCTTGATGGAATCGCCCTGAGCCTGGAACTGATTCTTCTGGAGCTCGTTCTGGGCGGTGAGCGCTTGCTGCTGCATCACGTTCTTCTGGTTGATCGCCTCGATCACCGAGGGCGGCGCGCGCAGCTCGTTGATGGTGAACTGCTTCACCAGGATGCCGTAGCCCGAGAGCCGGTCCTCCAGCAGCCGGGTTACCCGGCCTGTCACCTCCGCCTTCTTGGGGCCGATGATGGCCGCGATCTCCTCGTTTCCTACCACCTCCTGCAGCGACTGCCGGATCGCCTGCTTCACGTAGGTGTGCTGGATGGTGGCGATGTCCGTCCGGAAGGTGGAGTAGAGCGCCGGCACCAGGCTCGGGTTCAACTCGAACGACATCGACACGTCCAGCGAGAGCGGCTGGCCCTCGACGCTGTTGACGTTGATCTCGTCGTTGCCCGGTCGGTCGCCGGCCCGGGTGAGCACCAGCGTCTGCATGAACGTGGGGTATTCCTCGATGCCGGTGGTGAGCGGGTTCCGGGCGTGGAGCCCGGGACTGAGCGGCGTCGGATCCACCCCGCCACCCACCCGGTGGATCACGATCCCCACGTGTCCCGGGTTGATGTAGGTCATCGCCGTCGGCAGCAGTACCAGCAGGACGAGCAACCCCAGGACGACGGCCGCCAGCCGGACGAGCCGCTTCATTCCCGACGCCTCGGGCGACCCGAGTCCGCCCAGCCGTTCGCGCACGCTACTCATGCAATGCCTCCTTGAAGCACGCCGGACAGATGCGGCTGCCGGACGGCAGCCGGACCATCTCTTCCGCCCGCTGCGGCCCGTGGATCGGACACTCGAGCTCGAGCGCCTGCTCGAGCCGGCGCCGGTTGGCATCCTGCCGGAGCCGGAGCCCGAGCGGGGTCCAGCGCACCAGCCCGAAGAAAAGGAGGGCACCCACCGTCGCGAGCAGCGCGACGAAGAGCACACCCTCCAGGATGATTCCGACCATGGGTCCCCCAATATAGCGTCGAGCGCGGGCATGGCGGTTGCCTTGACTCCGACGCGTCGCGGCCGGCCGCACGCCTCGGGACGCTGCAGGACCCGGCACTCAGCGGCAACTCACGGCATGACAGAGGCTTCTGATGAACCCCCTGAATTTTGAGCGGAGGCGGGTCCCCATGCGCGTCACGCATTACGCAAGGCTTTCCGTGTCGGCCGCGGTCCTGACGGTCGCGCTCGCCGCCTGCGGCAAGGACAACGGCCCCAGTGAATTCGACCCCCAAGGTACCTCGGCCGACGTGACCGAGGCGCAGAGCGCTTTCGTGTCGCCTCAGTCCGCGAGCTTTGCCTCGATCGGCGCCGACATCTCGACCGTGTTGAATGGCGCTCCGGTGGTGGCGAGCTCGTCCGCGCTGGCGAGTGTGCGGCCCTCCGCGGCAAGTGCGCGCTACGCGCGGCAGCTCGTACGACTGCTGCCGGGCGGAGGACCGCGGATCCAGGCCTCGGTATCCGCCATCCCCGCGAGCGCCCTCGAGGTCACCTACGTCTGGGACGAGGGCGCCCACGTCTACGCGGCCTCGGACCTGAGCGGCGCGCCGTCCAACGGCGTCCGATTCCTGCTCTATGCGGTGGATCCCGTGACGCTCAGACCGGTCGAGCCGGTGGTGCAGGTCGGATACGTGGACGTGACCGACCAGAGCACCTCCACGACGGCTGCGTTCCGGGTAAAGGTGGTGGAGGGGAGCGTGGTCTACCTGGACTACAGCGTGTCGGCCACCGGGAGCGAGTCGAGCGGCATCGTCACCGTCAGCGGCTTCGCGTCCAACGGAAGCGCGCGGGCAAACTTCAGCCTGAAGAACTCCATCAGCCAGAACGCCGGCGGCCTGCTGCTCTCGCTGGACTACCGGCTGAACGTGCCCTCGCGGAATCTGACCCTCGACTGGACGGCGACGTTCGCCAACATCTCGGACACCGAGGTGGCGGTGACGCTCGATTTCACCATCAGCGGCCCCAATGGTGCCGTCCGGCTCGTGGGCACCTATGGCGCCACGGGCGGCAATTTCACCGTCAAGGTGAACGGCAGCGTCTACGCCACCATCAACCTCGACGGGAGCTCGGCCGTGATCACCGGCGCCGGCGGCGCGTCGCTCACAGCGGACGAGGAGGCGACGCTGCACACCATCCTCGATTACTACGACCAGTCGCTGACGGCCTTCTCGGACCTGCTCGCGCCGCTGAGCTGAGCGCCCCGGCGCCACGTACGACGAAGGCCCGGCCGATCAGCGGCCGGGCCTTCGTCTTGTCCGCACCTCAGGCGGGTGAGCCGAGCCAGCCCTTGCCGGCCACCAGCTCGCGCACCAGGTCCTCGCTGGTCCGATCGGCGGCTTCGGCCGCGAAGTTGGTGACGATCCGGTGCCGGAGCACCGCGGGCGCGACGCTCCGCACGTCATCGAGATCGGCCATCGGCCGGCCGGCCATCGCCGCGCGCGCCTTGGCGCCGAGGACGAGATACTGCGACGCCCTGGGCCCGGCGCCCCAGTCCACGAACTCCCTGATGAACGGCGGAGCGTCCGCGTCGGCGGGCCGAGTCATGCGGGCGAGTGAGACGGCCGCCCGGATCAGGCTCCGGCTCACCGGAATTCGCCGCACCAGCGCCTGCATGGCCAGCACGGACTCCGCATCGAGCACCGGCTCGAGCGCATCGCGGGCGGCACCGGTGGTCTGCTCGACGATCGCCTCCTCCTCGGACCGGCTGGGATAGCCGACCCGGAGCTCGAGCATGAACCGGTCGAGCTGCGCCTCCGGCAAGGGATAGGTCCCCTCCTGCTCGATCGGGTTCTGCGTCGCCAGGACGAAGAAGGGATCGGGCAGCCGATAAGTGGTGCCGCCGGCGGTGATCTGGTGCTCCTGCATGGCCTGGAGCAGCGCGGCCTGGGTCTTGGGAGGCGTGCGGTTGATCTCGTCCGCCAACACGATGTGCGAGAAGATCGGGCCCTGGACGAACCGGAAGGCGCGCCGGCCGGTGGTGAGGTCCTCCTCGATGATCTCGGTGCCGGTGATGTCGCTCGGCATGAGGTCGGGAGTGAACTGCACCCGGTTGAATGAAAGATGGAGGCTCTCCGCCACCGTCTGGACCATGAGCGTCTTGGCCAGGCCGGGAACACCGATCAGCAGCGCGTGGCCGCCGCTCAGCACGGCCGTGAGGATCCCCTCAACGACCTCCTCCTGCCCGACGATCCGCTGGGCGACCTGGCGCCGAAGCCGCGTCACGGCGTCCACCAGCCGGCGGAGCTGCTGTACGTCGTCGAACGGGGGTGAGCTGGGGGCGGTGGCGGTCATGGGATCTCGATGAACGGGCTGGCGACGAGGCGATGAGCGGCTTCGTTGAGATTACCCGACTCCCGTGACGGACGCCAGCGCGTAGGCTACGTTTCGGCAGGAAATCCTTGCTTGCGAAAAATTTCACAAGCTGGTAGGTTTGCGCCGTGAAAACCCCTGATCGGGGCCCCGGAAAGGACCCCGGGCCGATGCGGTACGCCGGACTCGGGGTCCAGTTGGCCGTGAGTCTGGTGGTGTTCGTCCTGATCGGGCAGTGGGCCGACCGGAAGCTCGGGACCGGGGGGATCGTCACCATCGCGGCAGCGTTCCTCGGGTTCGGCGGAACGATGTATACACTCATTCGCTCGCTCAACCGCAAGGACGGTGGGGACGAGTGACGCCGGGCCTCCGCTATCTGGCGGGCGTGGTGCTGGTGGCGGCCGGGGGCGCGGCGCTGACGGCGATGGTGCCACCGGACGACCGGCTTGGCGCAGCCTTCGGGGTCACGATCGGTCTGGTGCTCCAGGCGCCGCTGGGCTGGTGGGTGGTGCGAAGCATCGGCACCGCGCGGTTCACGGCCGTATGGGGACTGGGCATGCTGACGCGGCTCACGCTCGTTACGGTGGTGGGCATGGTGGCGCTGTCCGCGCTCGGAGCACGCGCGGCCGTGGTGCTGGTGGCGATGGTGGGAGTCCTCGTGGCGCTCCTGGCAGTCGAGGGGGTCACGGCTCTTCGGGAACACTCGCGGGAAAACGAGCGATGACGCGATTCGGCCGCATGTGGGTGATGACGGGTCTGCTCCTCGGCCTGGCGATGCCGGCCGGTCCGGCTCGGGCGCAGGAACACGCCCCGGCCGCAGCCGCGCAGGCCGGCGGCCACGAGATCGACATCCAGCACCACATCGGGGACTCGCACGAGATCGAGATCCCGTTCGTCGGCATCTACGAGCTGCCGCGCTTCGCGCCGATCCACGTCGGCGGCCTCGTGATCGACCTGTCGCCAACAAAGCACCTCGTCTTCATGCTGCTCTCCGCGCTGATCGTCGCGCTCGTCTTCGTGCTGAGCGCCCGGTCCATCGCCGGGGCCCAGGCGCGCGGGCGGCCGGCCACGGGCTTCGCCGGCGCCATGGAGGCGACGACGCTCTGGATCCGGCAGGAGGTCATTCTCCCGACGATCGGGCCGCACGGCGACAAGTTCGTGCCGTACCTGCTGACGCTCTTCTTCTTCATCCTGGCGATGAATCTGTTCGGCCTCGTCCCGGGCGGCGCGACGGCCACGGGGAACATCACGGTCACGGCGGCGCTCGCGATCATCGCGTTCCTCGTGATCGAGGTGACGGGGATGCGAACCCTGGGTCCCAAAGGGTATCTGGGCACCATCTTCTACCGGCCGCACGGGCTGCCCGGCGGGCCCGGGGGGGCGGTGCTCAAGGTCGTGCTGCTCGCCGTGCTGACGCCCATCGAGTTGATCGGCAAGCTGGCCAAGCCGTTCGCGCTGGCGGTACGGTTGTTCGCCAACATGACGTCCGGCCACGTGCTGGTCCTCGCGCTGATCGGGCTGACCTTCCTGTTCCAGAGCTATACCGTGGGCCTCGGCGCCTCGGTGCTGGCGACCGGCGTCCTGCTGCTGGAGCTGTTCGTGGCCTTCCTGCAGGCCTATGTGTTCACGCTGCTCACCAGCGTGTTCATCGGGCTGATGCGGGAGGCGCACTGACGGAAAGAGGGAAGGACGGAGGGTCGGACGTCGAGCGCGCGCGGCGTTCCGGTTCGGTAGTCCGCCGAATGGCGGGCGATGCCCGCTGTCGGAGGCGGCTCTGCTTCCGGCGCCGGCGGGTCACCACGGCGAGATCGCTCCGGGAGAGGCGATCCACGCGTGGCGTGCGCCAGTGACTCTTGATCTTCCGCTCACGTAAGGGAGCACGACATGCTGTACATTCTCGCGCTGGTGCAGGCGGTGGCGGCGGCAGGGGCGGACAAGGGCTACGGCCTGATCGGCGCCGGTCTCGCGGCCGGGCTGGCGGTGGTGGGGGCCGGCATCGGAATCGGCCTCATCGGCGGCAAGGCCACCGAGGGTATTGCGCGGCAGCCGGATGCCACCGCGCGGATTCAGACGGCGATGATCATCGCCGCGGCGCTGGTCGAAGGCGTCGCCCTGTTCGTAGCGGTGATCGCGTTCCTTATTCAGGGCAAGATTTCGTTCTAGGCGGAGATCGCGAGCGGGTGGAAGCCGGTCCGGTCTGACCGGACCGGCAACCCACCGACCGAGAGAAACAGGAGATCCGAATGGTGCACGCGTTGATGCTCGCGCTGCAGGAGGAGCACACCTCCGGCCCGCTGACGGTCGAAGGCGGGCTGATGCTGTGGACGGTGTTCATCTTCATCCTGCTGCTGCTCGTGCTGAAGCGGTTCGCCTGGCCGGCCATCCTCGGCGCGGTCGAAGCGCGGGAGCAGGCGCTCGAGCAGCAGCTCGCCGAAGCCGAGCGGAGCCGGACCGAAGCGGCGGCGCTGCTGGCCGAGCACAAGCGCCTCGTGGCCGACGCCAAGGGGCAGGCGCACGGCATCATCGTCGACGCCCGGCAGCTCGCGGAAAAGGAGCGCGCGGCGGCGATGGAGAAGACCAAGCAGGAGCAGCAGGAGTTCCTGGCCCGGGCCCGGCGGGAAATCGACGTGGAGCGCGACCGCGCAATCGCGGACCTGAGGCGTGAGGCGGTGGACCTGTCGCTCGCGGCCGCGTCGAAGCTGATCGGTGAGCGGGTGGGCACGGACACCGACCGGAAGCTCGTGATGGATTACCTGGCGACGCTGGACGGCGGCCGTTGAGGTCCGAGACCATCGCCCGCAACTATGCCGAGGCGCTGTTCGAGCTCGGCGAGCGGAGCGGGCAGACGGCGCGGTATGCGGATCTGATCGACGCCGTCGCAGCCGCGGTCGAGACGACGCCGGCGGTGCAGGGCGTGCTCATGTCGCCCCGGGTGCCCAAGGCCGAAAAGGCACGGCTCCTCTCCGCGGCGCTGCGCGATGTGCCGGGCGAATTCGTGCGGTTCCTGCAGGCCGTCGTGAAGCGCGGCCGGCAGCAGTTGCTGCGCGAGATCGCAAACGAGTACTACGCGATGCTCGACATCAAGCTCAACCGGGTGCGCGCCGCCGTCACGCTGGCCCGTCCCGCGGACGAGGCGCTCCGGCGCTCGATCACCGAGGCACTGTGCCGGGAGCTGGGCAAGGAGGTTCTGCCGACGTTCTCGGTGGACCCCGACATCCTGGGCGGCACCATCGTGCGGGTGGGTGAGCGGATCCACGACGGCTCCGTCCGGCGGCGGATGACGAAGCTCCGGAGGCAGTTGCTGGCCAGGTAGGAGGGACGAGCGCCCTTCCGTCTTTCCCCTTCCGTCGTTCCCTACGCCGCCGTCCCTCGCTGCAGCTCGCCGATCGGCGAGGGACCCCCCGTGGCCGCGTGGCTGTAGCGGGAGGCGAGCTGAATCCACAGCACCGCACCAAGAATCAGACCCATCGCGCCAAGCGTCCGCAGCGTGACCGGCTCACCGAGGATCAGCCAGCCCAGCGCCACCGCCACCACCGGGTTCACGTACGCATAGGTGCCCACGACCGTAGCGGACGCGTGCTCGAGGGCGTAGCCGTAGGCGGTGTATCCCACGATCGAGCCGAAGACCACGAGATAGGCCAGGGCGCCGAGCCCGGCGCCGTCGAGCTGCCAGGCCGGCCCTTCGCCGAACGTGAGGCCGAGCACGACCAGCAGCCCGCCGCCTATGACCATCTGCACTGCTGCCGCGGCGTAGGGGCTCGTCTCGGTGGGATGTCGCTTCCAGTAGACGCTTCCCATCGCCCATGACGCGCTCGCGAGCGTCAACGCGAGGGGCCCGCTGAGGTCGGCGGTGGCGAGCGCGTGGGGCGTGATACCGGCCAGGAGTCCGCTGCCCAGGAAGCCGAGTGCCAGGCCGACCCCGACCCGCCAGCTAAAAGGCGTCCGGGCCCCGGGCATGACCGCCTCGAAGAACGCCGCCCAGAGCGGCATGGCCGCCACGAAGACGCTTGCTGGCCCCGAGGCGACGGACCGCTCCGCCCAGACCACGACGGCGTTGCCCCCCACCAGCAGGAATACGGACGTCAGCGCGAGCGTGCGCCAGTCACGGGCGCGCGCGGGGAGCCGGACGCCCGCCAGCAGTGCGATCGCGCCGAGCAGCAGGCCGGCCACGAGGAAGCGGACCCCGGCGAACAGGAATGGCGGCAGGTGTCCCACGCCGATCCGGATGGCGAGATAGGTCGATCCCCATACCGTGCAGACCAGCAGGTAGGCGATGAGCGCCCTGCCCCGAAGCCCGGCCACGTCAGTCCGGCTCCACGGGCGCGACGCCCGCCTTCTCGAAGACGGAGGAGAGCACGATGGTGGTGCGGGTGGCGGCGGCCAGGCCCGGCTCCCTGAGCGCGCGGAGGATCCGCTCCAGCGCCTCGAGTGACGGCGCGGCGACCTTCATGATGTAGCAGTCTTCGCCGGCGACGTGGTGGCACTCGAGCACGCTCGGGTTCGCCTCGAGTGCCCGCACCGCCGGCTCGGCGCCTTCGGCGTCGCTGGCAGGGTAGCGGACTGAGACGAACGCAGTGATCGGAAAGCCGACTTTGGCGCGGTCGAGCCGGACGGTGTAGCCCATGATGTAGCCGCCGTCCTCCAGACGCTTGACGCGCTCCATGACGGCAGGGCGGGAGAGTCCCACCTCGTCGGCGATGGCCTGGTAGCTGGCGCGGCCATCGGCCACGAGGAGCTGGAGGATGCGACGGCTGATCGGATCGAGGGTCACGGCGGCCTGATACTCCCGTAGAGTGACAGCAAAGCTGGGAGCTTGCCGACGATTCGTCAAGGTTTAACGGATTATTCGGACTGAAAGGAGGAAGAATGGCCAGGCATCGTCTTATCGTCTGCGCACGCTACCCGCCACGCCGAGTACGGGCTCGCGGAAGCGGCGGCGAGAGCGAGGTCGGCCGGGGTCCGCACCGAGAGGTTAACTTCGACTATCCACGATCTGGAGCGGCACATGACGGGTGAGCGGATGGACCGGGCAGACGTAGTCGCGATCATGGCGGCCATCATCTACGCCGGCCGGACGGGGGAGAGCGGTCAGCCCCCGGACGAGAAGGTGTTCGGCGTCATCGCCCAGGCCGCCTGGGATCTGCACAAGGCGGTCGTCGGCGGCGAGGAAATACGGACGGGGAGGGCGGGATTCCAGGTGCCGTGAGTGGGCTGACGGCGTAGCCGGACCCACGCGGCCCCGCCTATGTTTCCGGCCGATTTACATCGAGCGCGTGCCCACCCTCGACCGCCGAGTCGTCCGTGATCGTCCTGGCTCTCCTCGCGCTCCAGCAGCCACCGCCCCCGTCGCCCACGCCCTACTGGCAGCAGAACGTCGCCTACGAGATCACGGCCCGGCTCGACGAGCCGAGCGGCGTGCTGAGCGGCGGCGAGCGCATCGGCTACCGGAACGAATCGCCCGACACCCTCACGAGCTTTTCGCTGCACCTCTACCTCAATGCCTTCCGCCCGGGCTCCCGCTGGGCCGACGCCGACTCCGTCGAGGGCAAGCGGCGCTTCAACGACCTGAAGGACCCCGACTTCGCCTTCAACCACGTGCGCGACGTCCGCATCATGGGGCAGGCGGTCGAGCCCGTCTATCCGTTCGCGCCCGACAGCACGGTCGTGCGATTCGCGCTGCCGCGGCCGCTCGCGCCGGGCGACTCGATGGCGATCGAGATGACATGGGACGCGCGTCCGTCAACCGTGCCACGCCGCCAGGGCCGCGAGGGGCGCCGGTTCGACTTCGCCCAGTGGTACCCGAAGGTGGTGGTGTATGATCGCTATGGCTGGGAGGAGCATCCGCTCTATCCTGCCGGCGAATTCTACGGCGAGTTCGGGCGGTTCACGGTGGATCTCGACGTGCCGGCGGACCAGGTCGTCGGCGCCACCGGCGTCCCGGTCTGCGGAGATCCGGGATGGGAGCGGGCGAACCGGGCGCCCGCGCAGCCGGTCGAGTACCAGCGCGACTACTATGGCGCATCCACGCCCTCCGCCGATGCTTGTGGGGGCGCGGCCCCCGGCCGGAAGCGGATCCGCTGGTACGCCGAGCGGGTGCATCACTTCGCGCTGTCGCTCAACCCGGCGTATCGCTACGAGGGCGGACATTACGGCAACGTCGCCGTGCACGTGCTCTACCAGCCGGGCGACGACACCACGTGGGGCGGCGGCATCGCCGTCCGGCGCACGGAGACGGCGCTCGCCTGGCTGGACCAGTTGTTCGGGCCGTTCGGCTGGCCGCAGATCACCAACGTGCACCGGATCGAGGGCGGCGGCACCGAGTTTCCGATGATGGTGCACAACGGCTCCGCGGACCAGGGGCTGATCGTCCACGAGGTGGGCCACAACTACGTGATGGGCCTGCTGGCCAACAACGAGTGGCGCGAGGGCTGGCTCGACGAGGGCTTCACCAGCTTCCAGACGAGCTGGTACTGGGAGACGATGGGCCGGGAGAGCTATGCCGGCACAGAGCAGGAGGTGCTCGAGCTGGACCTGGACGACTACTCCGAGCCGCCGAGCCTCGTGGCGGAGGACTACCGCGACTTCACCTCGTACAACATCGCCATCTACACGCGGGGCGAGCTGTTCTTCCACCAGCTCCGCGCCATCGTGGGCGACGAGGTGATGCACCGCATTCTCCAGACGTTCTACGCGCGCTGGAAATACCACCACGTGAACGAGGCGGCATTCCGCGCGGTGGCGGAGGAGGTATCGGGCCGCGATCTCTCGACCTTCTTCGCGCAATGGCTGCACACGACGGAGCTGTACGACTACGCAGTCGGCCGGGTGCGAGCGAACAAACGGGGTGACGGCTGGGTGACCCGCGTGGAGGTGGTGCGCAAGTCGCCGGGGCGGTTCCCCCAGGATGTGGCTGTCATCGCCCAGGGCGACACGGCGATCGGCCGGACCGACGGGCTGGCGGAGCGCGAGTGGGTGGAGGTCCGGACGCGCACACGGCCGAAGTCGGTGCTGCTCGATCCGCTGGTGCGCTCGCACGACTGGAACATGCTGAACAATCGGAAGCTGCTCGGCTTCTCCTTACCGCAATCGCTCGCCCCGGCGCCCGGCTCCGATTTCTACTTCCACCGGTACTTCAGCACCCGCAGCCGCCGCGACCGGATGACCGTCGGGCTCCAGCCGGTGGCGTGGTACAACGACGCGGGCGGCGTCACGCTCGGCGTCCGCAGCCGAGACGATTACCTTGGGCGCTTCGAGCAGAACATCGCGCTCGTTACCGGCAGCACCGGCTGGGGGGTGGACGGCGGGCCCAGGGACGTGGACTTCTGGCTGCGGGCACGGAACCCGGTGTTCCTCCGCGCGCCGAACACCTCCCAGACACTCGACATCTACAACGTCGAGGGCCGGTTCGGCGTGACGGCGACACTCGAACGGAGCCGCCGGGCGCATCTGACGTTCGGCCCGACCTGGACCCACGCGCTCACCGCGCAGTGGGTGCAGCCGGACGACTTCCGCTACCTCGACCCGGGCTACTACGACGACGCGGGAACGGTCGAGCTGGGGCTCTCGAGCGGGCTGGCAACCGCCGCGGGGCGCTGGCAACTCGAACTCCGCGGCTCGGCGGCCGGCGGCCTGGCGTACAACAGGAACGGTTTGGCGGCGACGGCCCGGCCCGATCTCGACCCGTTCTATGGCCGGCTGACGCTCGAAGGCATCGCGCGCCGGCCCCTGGGCGCGCGGCTCGGCCTCGCGGCACGATTATACGCCGGGTTCGCGGGTGGCCAGGACGCGTCGGCCGTCAAGCAGCGGCAGATTTATGTCCAGGGCGCCGACCCGCTGGAGCGGATCCTGAATCCGTTCCTCCGGTCGCGCGGCTCGCTGCTCGAGGGGGAAGACGTCAACTACCAGCAGCCTGGCGGCGGCGGCCTTCGGGGGATCGATCCGCGGATCTCGACCGAGGCGCTCGTGGCGCTCGATCTCGAGCTGGAGCGCACGCTCGTGTCGCGCCCCAAGGCGAAGCTCTTTTCCCGGGTAGCGGTCGCCGGGTTCACCGACCTGGCGCACGCGATCGGCGACGACACGGGCCCCCGGCCGGGCCGGCCGCTCCGCTTTCTCGGCGATGCGGGGATCGGGCTTCGGGCGGAGCACCGGATCGGCGACACGCGCTTCGTCACCCGAGTCGATTTTCCGGTCTGGGTGAATCGGCCGGAGCTGGCGCAGGACGCGTCGCCGGGTGACGATGCGTTCGGGTTTCGGTGGGTGTTAAGCTTTGAGCCGGAGTTGTGTGGGGCGGGCGGGCGGCGGACTGTCATCCCGAGCGGAGCGAGG